>DASZAG010000019.1:0-41061 GCA_035945555.1 Acidobacteriaceae bacterium | reverse complement strand
GATGGCATGACCAAAGATGGCGTGCCGCGGCGTGGAACTTTTCTGCAGGGGCGTGAAAAAAAGTAAATACGCAGTGGGGCCGAGCGATGGAAAGACAAAGGGGCTGTGAGTGACTTCTCCAAGCAGCGCCAGAAGGACGATGGTCACAAAGCAGTTGATGTATACATACGCCGACCACACAGCTTTTGGGTGCAGATGACGCAGCAGAATCGGAAGTCGCAGCCGTTTGAGCAGCTGTTCGACGTGTTCGAATTCCAAAAGGACTTCCTGGGCGGGTGAAGTCATGGAAACAGTTTGGATGCGAATGGGCCGTTGTGGGAAATGCCGGTAGTGATTTGACTATTTAGAAATCATCCCGATCGCCTTCAGCCATGTCTCGACGAGAACAGGCCAATAGGTAATGGGAAACTTTGTGTGCCGCAGGCCGAAGGCGTGTCCGCCATGCGCATATAGGTGCATTTCAACGGGAACACCGGCATTCTTCAGCGCGATGTAGTAGACCAGCGAATCGTTCACGTTGTCCTCGTGATCATCCTCGGCCTGCAGCAAAAATGTTGGCGGAGTCTGGCGGGTGACGGGGACATACGGATTCAATCCGAGTTTCCTATCGCTAATCCACAAATGCCCGGGATAGAGGGCCACGGCGAAATCAGGACGGCAGCTTTCTTTGTCGGCGGCATCGATGGCCGGATACAAGCGCTTTGCAAAATGCGTGCTGATCTCGGCCACCAAACTCCCGCCTGCCGAAAATCCGAGCACGCCTACTTTGTGCGGATCGATGTGCCACTCAGCAGCGTGAAGGCGCACCAGCCCCATTGTCCGTTGTGCATCATCCAGTGCCATTTTCGATTGTGGATACGCTCCCCAATAGGGGGCCGAACGCGGAGAGGGAACGCGGTACTTCAGCAGCACACACGTGATCCCCTTTGCTGTGAGCCAATCGCAGACTTCGGTGCCTTCCAGATCGATGGCGAGCATTTCGTAGCCTCCGCCTGGATAGACGACCATCGCAACGCCGGTGTTCTTCTCTTTGGGAGAGTAGATCGTCATTGTGGGCCGCGATACGTTCCAGATGCCGAGAGATTGCTTTCCAGCGATCAGGTCCTTGGGACCCGACCACTCTGCGTACTCTGGCCCGGGGACATGCTGCTGGTCGGGCGCGGCTCCCGGCCATATTGGGATTTGCGAATGGGCCGCCGAAGGCTGCCAGACGAACTTCTGCGCGCCGGCGCCACTACATGCGAGCGCAAGAATGAGAGCAACGAGCGCGGTCTTCATTTACTGGAATTCCTCAAAACGGCCATGGCAGCGTTGCGACCGTTGATTCCGATGACGGAGCCGCCGGGGTGAGTGCAAGCTCCGCAAAGGTAGACGTCCGGCATCGGGGTCTGCGCCGACAAACGGTTGGACCACATAAAGGGTGGCAGGCACTCGCCCTGGAAGATATGCCCGCCGGTGAGCCCGACCTTCTCTTCGATATCCGGCGGCCCGAGCACCTGCGCGTCGATCACAGCGGAGTCAAGGTTTGTGCAGAAACGGCCAATAGAGCCGAGCGCAATGCGCCGCACCTCTTCCCTGCGCGATTCCCACGAACCCTGCGCAAATGCATATGGAACATACTGCGCGAAGACGCTCATGGTGTGCTGTCCGGCGGGCGCGACTGATGTGTCGTGCACGCTCTGGAAATAAAGCTCGCACCATAGATGCTCCGCTATATTGCCGTGCTTTGCAGCCGCGAAGCTATCCTTCCACTCCTGCTTGCTGAGCGGCGCGTTGATTTGCCCATAGTGATGCGGCTCCAGGGTGCCGGGACGCGACGCGAAATTCGGCAGCTCGCGCAGCAGCACGTTCAGCTTCACGGTGCAGCCTTCGATCGGCACCGATTCAACGCGCTTCCGCCAGTGTTCCTCCGCGGCATTCCCCAGCATTTTCAGTGCGCGGCGCGGGTCTGCGTTGCAGATGACGACTAGCGCTGGAATCTTTTCTCCGCCTTCCAGCGCGACGCCTTCGCCCGGAAGAATTTGCGTTACTGAGACGCCGGTTGCGATCACGGCGCCTGCTTCGCGAGCGGCGTCGCAAAAGAAGAATGAGACCATGCCCATGCCGCCTTCGACATAGCCCCACATGCCCGGCATTCCGCCAAGCCGGCCGGAGGCATGATGGAACCGAATGGAAGCCGTTCCAGGATCGAAGGGACTGGCGTTCGTTCCGATGACGCCCTGGCCGAGCATGGCAACCTGCAAACGCTCGTCGCGCAAATAGTGCTCGACGAACTCTGCCATGGACCAGTCGAAGAGCACACGCCGCGCCTCCCAGTCGCTGCCGATGCGGGCGTCGATTTCCTCCGGCGTGGGCGCGTCTCCGATCCATAAATCTCGGTCGCCTGGCGGCCGCAACGCATCGCGCAGCCGGCGAATCACGCTGCACATGGCGCGCCAGCCGCTCAGGTCTTTGGGCGCAAAGCGTTCGATCTCGGCGTCGCATTTTGCGTCTTCATCCCAAAGCTGCACGCTGGAGCCATCGGAAAACGGCACAAACAGCCCATTCACTGCAGGTGTCCACTTGAACCCACGCGCTGGCAGGCCCAGATCTTCAATCACCCGTGGGTGTAGCAGCCCCGCGAGATACGCGCAAGGAGACATTCGCACGCCCGGAAATGGTTCCTCGATGGTGCAGGCGCCGCCGACGCGATCCCTAGCTTCCAGCACGAGCACGCGCTTGCCGGCGCGCGCGAGATAGGCAGCACATGCCAGCCCATTGTGGCCGGCGCCAATGATGATTGCGTCCCAGCGGCGCTTTGCCAACTCACGAACCGGAGCCGGAAGTCCGATGCGCCCAAGAACCTGTGCGGTGGGTGATGGCATAAAAGCTCCCGGCAACCAGTATCCACGATATGACCAACTAAGCAATGTTGTTGCTATACGATTGTGAGAGAGGGCTTTACGGCCCTCGTTGGCGTTTTTGCTGCACAGCAATACTTATGGTCCTTGTCGACTCCTCCATTCGCGCAAAGTACGGTCGCTCCGCGTTCACAAAACGCGGGCTGGAGTCGTTTCTAGCCGGGGCGGGGCGGGCGGCGCGGCTGAAGGGCACTGTTTCTGTTTTGCTGACGGGTGACTCGGAGATTCGGCGGTTGAATCGTGAGTTCCGCGGCAAGGATAAGGCGACGGACGTATTGTCGTTTCCGGCGGGTGATGGTGCGGGCCGATCCCGCACGGCCGGGGACCTCGCCATCTCCGTCGAAACTGCTGCACGCGAAGCCGAGCAGCGCGGACATTCGCTTGAAACCGAGTTGCGGGTGCTGCTGCTGCATGGCGTGTTGCACCTGGCGGGACTCGATCATGAAAGGGATTCCGGCGAAATGGCGCGCAAAGAAAATGCGCTGCGCAAAAGGCTTGGCCTCTCGCAGGGCCTGATTGCGCGCGCCACGACAGACAAACCGAAGCGGAGGCGACGGACATGAGAATTGCCGCAGCAGTGGTGGTTCTTTTTCTGCTGTTCGTGCTCATAGTGGCCTCGTACGTTGACCGGCTCTACTCGGAGATGGGAAAGTTCATGGCCCGGGAGTTCGAGGAGAACATCGACGCATGGGAGCAGCGCGTGGAGCCTCGGCTTGGACTGAGCCGCGAGCATGTGCGGCTCTCGGCCTCCATCCTGATGCTGTTGTCGCTGGCTTTTGTCACGCTGCTTTTCGGCATGATGCTGTTCTATCGCAGCCCGATTGCCGGGCGGCCGACCCCTGCGGAGATTGCACAGGCGGTGCTCGCAGTGGTGCTTATCGTCCTGGTGTGCAACCAGTTTCTTCCGTTCGTGTTTTTCACTCGCACGCGCGGATTGTGGATTGTGCGGCTGCGCGGATTTCTGCGGGTAATGTTCTACCTTCTGACTCCTGCGACCTTGTTTCTCGGATTTCTGCTGTCAATCGCCGCGCTGGCTGAGCCTGCCCCGCGCCCGCAGGAGGAATCGGCGCTGGAAGGCGTGGATGCGCTGATCGAAGCGGGCGAGGAAGAGGGCATTCTGGAGGAGAGCGACCGCGAACTTGTGCGCTCAGCAGTGGAATTCGGCGACAAGCTGGTTCGCGAGCTTATGACCCCGCGCCCCGAAGTTTTCGCCGTGCCGGGCACCATTACGCTTGAGGAATATCTGCGGATACTTGAAAGCCGGCCCTTTTCGCGGGTTCCTGTGTATGACGGCACGCTGGACCACATTACCGGAATCGCCTTCGCACATGACCTGCTGCGTGTTCGAGATGAAGATGCGAGCACGCGCACAGTTGCGGAAATTCAGCGCGCGGCTGCATTTGTTCCGGAGACAAAGAAAGTGAATGAGCTGCTGCGCGAAATGCAGCGCCAGAAGCAGCACATGAACATAGTGATTGACGAATATGGAGGCGTGGCGGGGCTGGTGACCATCGAGGACCTGGTGGAAGAGATTGTCGGGTCGATCGCTGATGAGCGCGAGCCGGACAATTCCGGCGTGGTCACGCGCGAGGCTGACGGATCGTGGCTTGTGCCAGGAAGTCTTGACGTAGGAAGGCTGGGCGAGCTGTTGAATGGCAGCGCCGATTTGCCGGAATCATCAGAAGCCGCAACGGTGGCCGGACTGGTGAGCGAAGCCGCTGGACGCATTCCGCAAGCAGGCGAAGTGATCGAGCGCTATGGAGTGCGCTTTGAGATTGTAGCGTCGACTGACCGGCGCATTGAGCGGCTGCGTGTGGGGCGCTCGGCCCATGCGGGCGAGGAATGGGGAGAGTAATGAAATCGGGATTTGTTTCGATCATCGGGCGGCCCAACGTTGGGAAGTCAACGCTGATCAACGCGCTTGTGGGCGAGAAAGTGGCAATCGTTACAGCAAAGCCGCAGACTACGCGCACGCGCATTCACGGCATTCTTGAAGTCAAGGCCGTAAAGGGAAAGCACCCGGCAGCGCAGATTGTTTTTGTGGATACGCCTGGGGTTCACAAGCCGGGCAGCTCACTCGACAAGCGCATGATGCAAGAGGTACACGATGCGCTGGAGACTCGCGATGCCGTGCTGCTGATGGTGGACGCGACGAGGCGCCTGGAACTACCCGACGCAAACGAGGGGGAGCCGGGCGGCAAGGCCGCGAGACAACAGAGTGAGGACGAGTTCGTCTTTGACCTGCTGCGCAAGCTCGACTGCCCGGTGTTTCTGCTTATCAACAAGATCGACCTGGTGGCGCGGGAGAAGCTGCTGCCAATAATTCAGCACCTTTCGTCGCTTTACAATTTCGCCGAGGTCATCCCGATTTCCGCGCGCAAGCGCGACGGACTGGACAGGCTGCTAACAAAGCTGGTTGACGCGATGCCAAAAGGAGAGCGGTATTTTCCAAGAGACCAGTTCACCGACCAGCCGGAGCGATTTCTCGTTGCCGAACTCATTCGAGAGCGCATTCTGCTGGAAACCGGCGAGGAGGTTCCCTATGCATCAGCGGTGGTGGTGGAGCGTTTTGAGGAAGCGGATTCCGATGCCAAATCGCCGATCACCCGGATCGCTGCAGCCATCTACTGCGAGCGCACGGGGCAAAAGGCCATCCTGATAGGGAAGGGTGGCAGCAAGCTGAAGGCGATTGGGACTGCCGCGCGCAAGGAAATTGAATCACTGCTGGGCACGCGCGTATTTCTGGAACTGCACGTAATCGTAAAAGACAATTGGCGCGAGTCTCGCGGATTTGTGGAGTCGCTGGATTGGCGGCGGCAATTGGAGCATCTGGGGAAGGAAGAGGGCCCCAGCAAATAGTCGCGCAGGGCATCGCCTTGGGGGTACGGGACTTAAGTGAGTCCTGAGGCTCTACACGATACAGCCGTGAAAGCCCCGGGACATCGCAGTCTCATCTGTCAGGAAAGATCAGAGCAGCTTCAGGGTTGAAACCTTCAGCGTTCCTCCCTCCACTGTTCCCTTTACGTTGACGCGAATGTGGTCCGTCTCATGCGACGCCTTGAGCGCTTCCAGCGCTTCCCTGTTGCCCCTGGTATCGAACTTGAGGAACTGGTGGTCTGCCGTGAAAATGCCGAAGCCGCTCTTCGCGCAGGAAATAGCGCAGTCGCGGGTGTGCGTGTCCGGATTAGCGGCAGCCTTTCTGGAACAACCCACATCAACGAGTGAAACATCGTGGAACGTAGTGGCCGACGCCAGCGCTGGGGCTACTCCCAGCGCGAGCAGCACAAGAAGCGAACTGATTTTCTTCATCTGTTTCCTCCTGATTTGTTGCCGGTTCAGATATCTCTCTGAAAGTGAGAGCCTCCGACCCGGATTTGGTTACAAAATCATTCGCGAATGCTGATGCCGAGAGCGCGCATTTTGCGGTACATGTGGCTGCGCTCAAGGCCGAGCGACTCAGCCGCGCGGCTCATATTGCCATGGCACTCGTCGATCTTTTTCAGGATGTACTCGCGCTCATAGGCTTCGCGAGCCTGCTGTAGTGAGCTGAAATCCTCATTCCCATGGTTGCGGCGGCGATGCACGAGCATGGGCAGATGACGGCGTTCGATGCGGCTGATGTGCGGGTTCAGAATCAGCACACGCTCCAGCACATTCTTCAGCTCGCGCACATTGCCCGGCCACGAATACTGCATCAGCAATTCCACAGCATCTTCGCCGATCTCTACCCTGGGCCGGCCGTATTCACGGCCAAACATGCGGAGAAATTCGCGCGCCAGCGGACGAATGTCTTCCTTGCGGTCGCGCAGCGGCGGAACATAAAACGGCATCACGTTAAGCCGATAGAAAAGGTCTTCGCGGAAATTGCCCTTGGCCGTTTCCTCTTCCAGATTCTTGTTCGTCGCTGCGATCACGCGTGCGTCTACGCGGACAGGGTGTGTTGCGCCGACCGGCACGAAGCTCTGCTCGTCGAGTGCGCGCAGTACCCTGGCCTGCGTCTTCAGGCTCATGTCGCCCACCTCATCAAGAAAGAGCGTGCCGCCGTTTGCGCGCTCGAATGTGCCGCGCTTTTCCAGCGGGCCTCCGGAAATTGCGCCGTTGCGATAGCCAAACAGTTCGCTCTCGATAAAGTCCTCGGGAATGGCCGCGCAGTTCAGCTCGATGAATACGCGTTCGGCGCGTGGGCTTTCCGCATGAATGGCGCGCGCGATCAATTCCTTTCCGCAACCTGACTCGCCAAAGATGAGTACGCGACCATTCGTAGGCGCCATGAGTTTGATTTGCTGGCGAATGGCTTTGGCGGAGATGCTGTCTCCGGTGACAGTCGTTTCAACCGCGAGTTGCCGCTTGTACTCAAGGTTTTCGGTGCGAAGGCGGCGCGCCTCCACGGCGTTTTTCACTACGATCAGCGTGCGGTCCAGCAGCAGCGGCTTCTCAAGGAAATCAAAGGCGCCAAGCTTTGTGGCTTTTACCGCAGTTTCGATGGTGGCGTGGCCGGAGACAACAACAACTTCCGGCCGGTTTTCAGCAGCCAGGGAGCGTACATCGTTCAGCACGTCCATGCCATCGCGGTCCGGCAACCATACATCGAGCAACAGAACGTCGTAGGGGGCGTCGCGCAGCAACACCACAGCCTCTTCTCCGCTTGGCGTGCTGGTTACGGAGTAGCCTTCTTCGCGCAGAATGCCTTCGAGTGACTCACGAATGCTGGCTTCGTCGTCCACCACCAAAACATGGTTCATACGCGCCGCTCCGCGGCGACTGGTTCTGGTTGGGACTCGTCGTACTTACGGCTATTGGCGAAGGGCATCTCGATGATGAAGCGGGTGCCCGCCGGCGAATTATCCTCAGCGCGAATCGCTCCGTGATGCTCCTGAATGATCTTCGCTGCGATGGCCAGTCCCAGTCCCGTTCCGCGCTGCTTTGTAGAGGCATACGGTAAAAAGAGGCGCTCGCGGATTTCATTGGTAAGGCCCGGCCCCGTATCGGAGATGATGAGCTCTGCGACGCTCTGGTTTTCACTCGCGCTGGTCTCAATCGTGAGCACCCGCACGAAGCTAGACTGCATCGCTTCTGCCGCGTTGTCGATCAGGTTGGTGAGCGCGCGCTGCATGGCATGAGTATCGGCCATTACCGGCGGCAGATCAGTCGCAAGATGCTGATCGATGCGAACGCCATCGAGCCGGCCCTGGAAGAGCATGACCGCGCTCTCCACAATCGCATTCAGGTCAGTCGGCCGGGGATGCGCTGCGGGAAATTCCGCCAGCGCCGCGAACTGGTCCACCAGTCCGCGCATGGATTCAACCGAGGAGAGCACCACCTCAACGCATCTCCGGATCACGCCCGGCGAGTCAGGCAGGTTCCGCTCCATGTGCCGGCGAATGCGCTCGGCGGAGAGCGCGATAGGTGTGAGCGGATTCTTGATTTCATGCGCGACGCGCTGCGCGGCTTCCTTCCATGCGACCTGACGCTGCGCACGCATATATTGCGTGATGTCCTCAATCACCAGAATCGACCCGCGTCTGTCCGCGCCCAAATCCAACAGGGCGACCGTCGCGGTTAGATTCAGCTTGCCGGAAGGGCTTTCCATTTCGAATTCCGTGGCGGCTAGCCCCATGCGCTGTGCGCGGCGCTCCAGGAAAGCGAGTTCCGCGGAGATCTCCGGCGAAAACAACGAATCGAGCGATACGCCGGTGAGGGAGGTGAAGCGCGGCGCAGATACCAACTGGTGAAATGCGCCGTTGGCTTGCAGGATCGAGCGGTCTGCATCGAGCGTGACGACACTGTTCGGAATCGTTTCGAGAATCGTCTCCAGTTCCTTGCGGCGCGCCTCCAATGCGAGGTTTGCCGAGGAGAGTTGCGCAGCGGAAGACTCCGCAAGTGCGCGACTCTGCTCCAGATCAGCCGCCATGTGGTTGAAAGACCGCACCAGTTCGCCGAGTTCCTCTGTCGCGTTCACCGTGACGCGCGTGCTGTACTGCCCTTCGCCGATTTCGTCCATTGCGTCAGCCAGCGCTTCCACGGGCCGCGTGATTTGCTTTGATAAGTACAGAGCCAGCCAGCTCCCTGCAAAAAACACAAGGGATGTGAGCAGGAGAAGCAGCAAAAGATAGGTACTACGCACGCTGCGCCGCTCGCGATACAGAGCCCAGTATTGGTCCGCTCCTTTGCGAATCTGTTGCGCCGTGGACCCCAGCCCAGCGGGCATGGGGAGTCCGATGACCAACATGCCTCCGTCAGGCAGAGCGGTATCCGCGACGGCATAATCGTTCTGGTTGATAGTGACGATAGGCTCGTCACTGCGCTGCGCCGCACTTAGAACTGACGCCGCCAACGGTCCCGGCTGAGCGGGCGCTGCGCTGGAGCCGTCATCCAGCCAGCCGCGGACAGTCGCAGGCGCCGATGATTTTGGAAACTGGTATTGCGTGATGGGTGTTCCGTCGCGGTAAACCACCGTGAAGCCGCCTTGGAGAGTGGCGCGGTGCATGCGGATCTCTGCGAGCATAGCCGGAACATTGCCCGCACGATAGCTTTGCAGGAAGTTGTCGGAGCGAGCAATCGACTCAGCCTCGGCGCGAGCATTCTGGTTGACGTAGTTGGCCAGATCAAGCGTGATGCGGGTGGAGTTTTCGCGCAGCTCTGAAACTGGTTGCGTGAACCAGCGGTCGGTGGAACGATTGAGCAGCCAGTAGCTGAACAAAAACATGAACAGCGCGGGTGCGAATGAGATGAGTACTGCGCCCATCAGCATGCGTGAGCGCAGTCGCGAGCCAAGCACACGGCTGCGCTGGTCTGCAAGGAACTTGAGAATATTGCGCAGCAGCAATACCAGCAGCACCACCAGCAACAAAAACACCAATACCGAAAGTCCGGTAAATATTTGAATCTGCGCTACATCATGCGGCTGAAGAAAACTGAGCTTGAACGCATTCAGCGCGCCCAGCAACAACACCAGGAGAAGCGTTGCCGCGGCCAGCGCGATCACTGTGGCACGTCGATGCTTCGATTCTGCCAAGAAATTTTCTCCTGCCCGATGATTATAGGCCGCTTGTTGGCACAGAACTTTCACACGCCATTCTTTACAAGTTTGGTGCGAGATAGCAGTATCATTTCCCTTATGAAAACGAAGCGTACTTTGAATTTCGTTGTTCCATTCGCGCTCGCAGGACTGTTGGTCGCGGGCGGATGCAAAAAGACGGCACCGCAGGCCAATAACACGGCTTCGACGAATGCCAACCAGCCCGCGACAACGCCCCCGCCTCCTCCCGACCAGAATGGCGGAGCGACCGCAGCGCCGTCGTCAACGCCGCAGCCCGGCTCGAATGGCGCGCCGGCCGCAACGCCAGCGCCGACAGGGCCAAATGCGCAGCAGGCACAGGCGCCACCGCCACCACCGCCCATCGTGATTCCGGCGGGCACACATATTGCCGTAAGGGTTCAGCAGGACCTTGGCTCGGCGATCAGCCAGGCGGGCGAGACCTTCTCAGCCACGGTGGTCCATGCGGTAGATGTTGAAGGCCAAACGGCTATTCCCGCCGGCTCAGCCGCCACGGGGACTGTAGTCGCGGCCAAGCCACTTGGCCGCTTCAAAGGCCAAGCCTATTTGGAACTGCGACTCGACTCGGTGCGCGCTGACGGATCAAGGTATGAAGTCCACACCAGCACGCTGGAGCGCGTGGAAAAAGGCAAAGGCAAGCGCTCAGCCGAATTCATCGGTGGCGGCGCTGGTTTGGGAGCTCTGATTGGCGGGCTGGCCGGGGGCGGTAAGGGCGCGCTCATCGGTGGACTGGCAGGCGGCGGCGCAGGCACTGCGGGCGCGGGCCTTACGGGCAGGAAGAACATCTACATTCCAGCCGAAACGACACTCACCTTCCGCCTGAAAAACTCGGTTCACATCTCTCAATAATGTATGGTGATTTGCAGAAGGGCGCGGCTTGATACCGCGCCCTTTTGTTATGCCAACAAATCGCGGACCGGCTTCCACGGCCGCTTTTGCGACGTGGCAACAGGCTCGCAGGTGAGCGTTCCGTTGAAGGTGTTCACGCCGTCGCGAATTCCGTCATCGTGCAAAACGGCGTCCTTCGCTCCACCTCGCGCCAACTTGAGCACGTACGGAAACGTCGCATTCGTTAGGGCCAACGTAGAAGTGTTGGGCACTGCGGCAGGCATATTGGTCACGCAATAGTGAACAACACCATTCACTTCATAGGAGGGATCGCTGTGAGTCGTCGGGCGCGCGGTTTCAATGCATCCGCCCTGGTCGATTGCGACGTCCACAATTACCGCGCCCTTCTTCATGTGCGAAACCATATCGCGCGTGACAATTTTTGGCGCGGCTGCACCGGGGATCAGCACGCCGCCAATCACGAGGTCGGCCTCGCGAACGGCGTGGCTCACGTTGTAAGAGTTTGACGCCAGCGTGAATAGCTTGCCGTTGAAAATATCGTCCAGCTCACGAAGCCGGTTCAGGTTCAGGTCGATCAGCGTGACTTTGGCGCCCATGCCCACCGCGATCTTCGCGGCGTTCGTGCCCACGATTCCCCCGCCGATGACGCACACGTTAGCGGGTGGCACACCGGGGACTCCGCCGAGCAGCACGCCACGTCCGCCGCGCTCCTTTTCAAGATAGGCCGCGCCCACCTGCACCGACATGCGCCCCGCAACTTCTGACATAGGTGTAAGCAACGGGAGCGCACCGACACGGTCGCGAATGGTCTCGTAGGCAATGCCGGTTACTTTTCGGTCGAGCAGCTTTTGTGTAAGTTCCGGCAGCGGCGCAAGGTGCAAATATGTGAACAGCACCAGCCCCTCGCGGAAGAACCCATATTCCTTCTCCACCGGCTCCTTTACCTTGACCACCATTCCAGCATTCGCCCACACATTGTGAGCCGAACCCACGATCTCGGCACCGGCAGATTGGTAATCGTCATCGGCGAATGCGGACAGCTCTCCGGCGTGAGTTTCGACCAGTACTTTGTGGCCGGCCTCAGTGAGGGCGCGCACTCCGGCGGGCGTAATGCCAACGCGACTCTCGTGGTCTTTTACTTCCTTTGGGACTCCAATGATCATGCTTTCCCCTTCAGGCGGAACTTTCCATCGTACCTCATGGGCGGCTCGCCGGGCGCGACGAGCGATCAGGAAGCCGGGGTCACTTCCACATAGTCGAGTGGCGCTGGTTCAGGCCCATCGGGGCGGCCTTCGACTTTGAGCGTATCTCCGGGCCTTAGCGCGACGCCATGGATGGTGTAGCGCGTCGAGGTGTCGCCGTTCATCTTGTCGCCGGGAAGTGTGTTGTCGGCCGTCCAGCTTGCGATGGCTTGGTTGTTCAGCAGCAGCGTGTAGGTCGAAACTCCGTCGTGATAATCAAGGTATTGTACGGCAATGTCGTACCGCCCCGCCTTGCGATGCAGCGTTGTTGATGCCGAGCAGACCACTTGCTTTTCGCACGCAACGGCTTTGCCGCCTGACGCGTCCTCCCATGGCGTGACCTCCGCCGACACGTAACCGCTCAACTGCATGTCTTCGGCCTCGATGCGATTGGGATGATGCCCCACCCGGCCTTTGTCATCGGGAATCCGCGAGAGTGCGTGGAAGTAGTCATTGATGGCATCGCGCCATACGATCGCGTGCCCTGCCTGATAAGTCTGCAGTGCCAGGACGCTTTGGTAGCGCTCACTATCAATTTGCCCATGCAGGGACTTCCACTGCGTCACCAGATGCGCCGCGCCTTCTGCCCCCGCGTAATGCGCGTCGTAAAGATACTGAATCACCGTTGACCCTGAGTGCAGACGATACGTATACGGAACGTGGTGCATGAAGAGCAGAAGGTCGTCGGGGCAGGTGGCAAGCGACTCATACATGGCCGCAACCTGGGGCGGATACTGCCCGATGAATCCGGTACCCGTCGCGACGGTCCGATCCATGCCCACTCCGGTGTGCGTACCACGGAACCACTGTCCCCAGCCGTTGCCCTCCTGCGATGCGGGGTTTGGCCCATAGTGCGAGCCGAGAATGTCCGTCAGCGTTTGCAGTCCGAGCGGCCCGGTGTAGTCCTCGTAGTAGTGCCACGAGGAAAGCAGCATCGAGTCGATGGTGCTGACCACTTTAGGATCGTTGCCGAAGGTCAACCGCGTCCACTCTTCAGCGATGCTCGCGGAAGAAAGATCCGGGTTCCACGCGAGTCTCCCAAAGCCCCACAAATTCGACATGGCCAGAGGATGCGCGAGCCAATTTGTATCCAGCCCCACGTCCGCGACTCCGGCAAAACCACCAAGCGGGCGATGAAACGACTTGCCCTCCACGATCTGTTTGACCGGCGTGTATCGATCAGCTGCACGCATGTCGAAGTCGAGAATCGTCTTCCAAAGCGGGATGAGATAGACGAGGTGCCGCTGCTGACCGGTATACTCCTGCGTGATCTCGAGTTCGATGGCCTCGTTGGTATGGCGCAGCCCCGCAAATATCGGCGACGCCGGCTCACGCACCTGGAAGTCGATCGGCCCATACTTGATCTGCACAATCACGTTGTCGCCGAATTTGCCGTCAAGCGGATGAAAAATGTCGTATGCAGCGCGAGCGCGGTCCGCCTTGGGCTTGCGCCAGTCGAGATGGTGGTCGTAGACGAACGCCCGGTACATCAGCACGCCGCCATGCGGTTTCAGCGCGCGTGCCAGCAGATTGGCAGCATCCGCGGGGGTGCGCCCATAACTTGCCGGGCCGGGTTGACCTTCAGAGTCAGCCTTGACGACGAAACCGCCGAAGTCGGGGATCTGCGCGTAAATGTCATCGACCTTCCCGTTCCACCATGCAATCACCTGCGGATTCAGCGGGTCGAACGTGTCGAGGCCGCCCATCTTCTTTGGGCTCGCCAGGTCTACCGAGATGGCCAGCCGCACTCCCCAGGGGCGAAATGCTTCGGCAATGCGCGCAAGCTGCCGAATCATCTCCGGCGTTAGCATGCGCGGGTCGGCGTTCACGTTGTTCACATCGCACCCATCCACGCCAACGGATGCGAGCAGCCGCGCGTACTCGCCGGCCCGCCTCAGATCGGGCCGCACCGTGCCGTTCGCAAAGAAAATGGAGCGCCCCGCATAGCCGCGCTCGATGCTGCCGTCGAGGTTGTCCCATTGATTCACCCAGCGCACCTGCTCGGCTGGCGAAGTGGTCACGGCCAGTGAGGAAAGAGGCTTTTTTTCGCCAATCTCTTCCAATAGCCGAAAGGTGCCGTAGAGTGCGCCGCGCGTGTCGGCTCCTGCAATGAGCCACTCGGTCTGTCCGTGGACATGGATGGTACCGATAGTGAAGCCGTCGGCTTTGAGTTGCGACGGGGGCTTCCACTGTGGAAAGCGCGCTTCGATTTCGGAGATCGTTCCGACGAAAAGAGCGCGACTGCCAGATTCGCTGGGCACAGCTTGAAAATCACGACGCAACATGCCGCTCAGACCGCGCACGGCTTCGCTCGTCGCGCTTTGCACCACAGCGGAGTGGTCGAGCGCCACAATCCGCGAAGGAATCGAGGCGTACTGGCTCGCGTTTTGAAGCGGTGCGTAGCGCAGCCATCCGGCAGCGCCATTTTCCGCGAACGCCGCGCCCTGTGCAAGCAGCGCGGCGGCCAGAATCAGGTTGAGAAAACGCATGTCAGTTCGGCAGGGGCTGTGTGCCTTTAATTGCGAACGACTGCGACACGCCGGAATTCTCGGCGGGCTGCTGTCCGCCAACAAAGACAGAGTACTCGCCGGCCTGCACAGCTCGGTCGCCCTGCGCATCCACCAGGCTCAACTGGCGCGGATGCAGCGTAAAGTGAACCCGCTGCGTTGCTCTCGGCGCAAGGTGCACGCGCTCAAAGCCCTCCAACGCGTGAATGGGCGCTGTATCCGACTGCGGAGGCGTCAGGTAAAGCTCCACCACTTCGTCGCCAGCACGATCTCCGGTGTTGCGAACATCGGCGTCAACCGTGAGATTGTCACCGGCTTTCAGAGAATCGGTGGACAGCTTGAGGTTGCTGAATGCGAAGTGGGTGTAGCTCAGACCATATCCGAAGCCGTAGAGCGGGTCGCCGTGGAAGTACCGATAGGTGCGGCCCTTCATCGAGTAGTCCTCGAATGGCGGAACCTGGTCGATGCTCTTATAAAAGGTTACCGGCAATCTTCCCGCCGGATTGTTCTTGCCGTCGAGCGTTTCCGCGATTGCTGTGCCTCCCGCCTCGCCCGGGTACCACGCCTCCAGAATTGCATTCGCGTGCTCCTGGGACCAGTTCACTGCCAGAGCGCTGCCATTGAGCAACACCACAACAAGCGGCTTGCCCATCGCAGCCACAGCTTTGAGCAATTGCTGCTGTACCTCGGGAAGATCAATGTCTGTGCGGTCACCACCATTAAAGCCCTTCACATGAACCGGCATTTCCTCGCCTTCAAGGTTCGGAGAAAGACCCATGAACGCGACGACGACATCTGCCCGTTTGGCGATGTTCACAGCCTGCTCACGCTCGACATCTGCCGGGGGCATCCAGCCCAACGTGATGCCTGCTCCAAAGAGCGGCGAGTGGTGCGTGTAGTCCATCCGGAAGGTGTGCGGTTTGGTGTCATCGAAGTGCAGCGTGAATACCGGAGTGCCGCTGGGCCGGGACTCAGCAACGGTGGTTCCAAAGTGCGCCACCTGCTTGCCGTCGAGATAAAGGGTAAAGTTCTCAAGATCTTCGCAGGGATAACAACCCGACAGCGTTACCGTGAATTGATACGCTCCCGCAGCGGGCGGCGTGATGGTTCCCGTCCAGCGCACGCCGAAGTCCTTCATCGGAATCCCGGGCGCGGGGCGCGCGGCATCCCAGTCGAAGTCAATAAAGTTATCGGTGCGCGTCAGCACCGGTTTCCCGGTCATCTTCGATGAAGCGAAGTATTCCGCCTTCAGCCCTGACGCACTCGACTCCGCCGATGGATGAAACACCGTCTCGGGAACCGGAACGGGCAGCTCGCGAACATAGGGTGAGCCCTGCGCGTAAAGGATCTTCGCATTGCTGAACTCTTTGCGCATGCCATCCAGCGGCAGCACCGGATGCGAAGGAATTGCATTGTAGTTGCCTTCAATCGCCGCCAGCGAGGCGGCATTGGGGCCAATCACGGCAATGGTGTGTACATTTTGCTTCAGCGGCAGGAAATCATTGTCATTCTTCAGCAGCACCATGGATTCGCGCGCCATCTTGAGCGCCAGCGCACGGTGCGCGGGCGAATCATCCTCGCTCATCGGAATCCTGGCGTAAGGATTCATGCTGGCGGGATCGAACATTCCCAGACGGAAGCGCGCTGTAAAAAGCCGCTCGACCGCCGTATTCAAAGCAGACTCAGGAAGCAGCCCGTCCTTCACGGCCTTCGTGAGCGACTTATAGGTGTCACCGCAATTTGTGTCCGTGCCGGCCAGCACCGCCGCGGCGGAGGCATGCCCAGCATCGGGCGAATAGTGGTGCCCTTTGGGTGAATAGAAGTCGTCGATCGCACCGCAGTCCGACGTTACAAAGCCGTTGAACTTCCAGTCGTGGCGCAGCGTCTGCTCCAGCAGCATTTTGTTTGCGCATGCCGGAACGCCGTCAATCGCGTTGTAGGCGCACATAAGAGAGTCGGCATGGCCCTGCACAATCGTTGCGCGGAAGGCCGCCAGATAAGTGTCCTGCAGATCGTGCGGCGACACATTCACGTTGGCCTCGTGCCGCGTCGGCTCCGGACCGCTGTGAACGTCGTAGTGCTTTGGAGTGGCCACCGTCTTCAGGTAATGCGGATTCGTCCCCTGCAAGCCGTCTACAAACTCCACACCCATGCGGCTGGTCAGGAAGGGGTCCTCGCCATAAGTCTCCTGCCCGCGCCCCCAGCGCGGATCACGAAAGATATTGATGTTGGGCGCCCATAGCGTAAGACCGAAATAGATGCTGTGAATGTTCTCCCGAATGGCCTGCTCATATTTCGCGCGCGCCTCAGTGGAAATGACCGTGCCCATCTGCCCGACCAGCGGAGCGTCAAACGTGGCAGCGTTGCCAATGGCCTGGGGAAATACCGTTGCATATCCTGAGCGCGCGATTCCATGCAGCCCCTCGCTCCACCAGTTATAAGCGGGAACGCCCAGCCGCGGAATAGCAGCAGAGCTGTTCATTGTCTGCGAGACCTTCTCTTCCAACGTCATGCGCGACACAAGATCCTTTGCGCGCTGCTCCGGCGTGAGCGATGTGTTCTGGTAAGGAAGCATCTTCTGGCCCTGTGCGACAGCGCCACCCAAACAGCACAACGCGGCCATTACTGCGACCGCGCTCCAAAGCTTTATCCCACTGGACCGCATCCGCCGGTAAGTTTTCATGTTTCCTCTTCCCCACAAATCCTAGAAGTGAATCGCTTTACTTAACCAATCAAACCCCACTACTTTACATCACAGACTGCAGGATTGTCTCTTCGCTCGTCACACACGGGGAAATTGCGAAGTCGTGGTGGCCGTCGTCATTGCGCAGCCTTTCCGACTGGCGCGTTCTGATTGCGCTCGTGCAATAGCGAAGTATCAATCGTGTCCAGCAGCGCTCCTGAGGGATCGGCCGAGTAGCTCCAGAACATCATGCCCGCAAGGTGATGGTCGAGCGCATACTCGCACTTCAGCCTCATCGATTCCGGATCGTCATACGAAATAAAAACATGCGTGCTCGCGTTGTAGAGATACGGCACTTTGGATGCCGCATCCCAGTAGCGCACGAACCCCTGCTCGGGTTTCGTCGCGTTCAGCATGTTGGCAGCAATGTTTCCATATCCGGTCTGAGCATTCGGGATCGCCTTACCCGGCTGATAAAGTCCATGATCTTTGCCGCCGACCTCGCCCCATTCATGTCCATAGAAGGGCACCCCGAGCACGATTTTTGACGCCGGCACTCCCGCCTGCTCATACGACTTCACAGATTCATCCGCGGAGACATGCTTCGGATCGGCGGGATCGGCAAACAGCGGCGCGTTCATCCCGGTAGTCGGTTCCGAGTCCGGCTCGTAGTAGTCATAGGCCATCAGGTTTACGGTATCGACGTACTTCTGCACCTGACCCATCTCCGTGTGCTCCAGAAAGTCCGCATTGGAACCCGTTGCAATGGAGATATACAGCGTGCGATGCAGCTTCTTTTCTTCTTTATTAAAGCGCTCGCGCAGTTCCTTCAGAACCGCCGTGTAGTTCTGCTTGTCTTCCGGGCGGAAGTGATTGCCAGCGCCAACCTGACCGGGATACTCCCAGTCAATGTCCAGCCCATCAAGGTTGTATTTCTCGATGAAGGCAATCACGCTGTCAATAAATGTTGCACGGCTCTGCTTCGTCAATACTGCGTCAGAAAAGTTTCCTGACCAAAGCCATCCGCCTACTGACACAAGCACTGTCAGCGAAGGATTCTGCTTCTTCAACGCGATCAGCGCGGCATAGTTAGCGGGGTCGGTAGGGAATCCCTCAACGATGCGCCCATCTTTTATATTCGCGAAGGCGTAGTTGATCCGCGTGAGTTTCTGCGCGTCAATTTCTCCCGGCTGCAACACGTGGTTCTGCGGAAAGACATATGCGATCACCACGGGTTGAGTCCCCTTGCGAGCAGCAGCGAACAGCGCAGTATTGCAGAAAAGGAGCGCCGCGGCGAGCATGCACAAGCCGATGGTGAAGACGCAACGAGCAGAACGTGAAACTCTCTCGAGTCGAGCCATGCATCGGTAATATCAGCTTTATTCCAACTTAGCCAAGTCCATTAGCGCGTCTCGTATTTCGCGCAGTATCATCAACCGGCAAACTCTTTACCCGGAGGCCGCACTATCAAACGCATCTGGACTTCACTGGCCCTCGCCGCCACGGTCGCATTATTCTGCGCACCATCGCATGCTGAACTGCACATTCTTGTGGATCAGGTCGGATACGACACCACCGCGCCCAAACAGGCACTTGTGCAGGGCACAAATCAGGATCATCCGCAGCAGTTCCAGCTCGTTGATGCGGCTACCGGCAAGGTCGTCTTCACGGGATCGCTGCATCCCGAAGGCAAAGTCGACGATTGGCGCACACCGCAGGGCGACAGCTATTGGGTGGCAGATTTCTCCAGTTGGAAAACGCCCGGGCAATATGAATTAGTTGCGAACGGCGCGCACTCTTGCGGATTCCAAATTGCAAAAGACCTGCTCGAGCGCGACACGCTGTCGAACGTCATTTATTACTTTAAAGGCCAGCGCTCCAGCGGACTTTTCGACAAGGCCGACAGCCATCTTCCTTTGCCGAACGGCAAAGGCTTTGTCGATGTGCACGGAGGATGGTACGACGCCACCGGCGACTACGGCATTCATTTTTCGCAGCTCAACCTTGCCTCATACTTCAACACGCAGCAGGTGCCGTTGGTCGCATGGACGCTGCTCAAGAGCTACGACGAACTTGAGGCGCGAAACGATGACAACTTCAGCGAATATCAGCGGCGTCTGTTGGACGAGGGCCTCTTCGGCGCGGATTTTCTGGTGCGGATGCACCGCCCGGACGGATCATTCTTTCAGGACATTTCTGCTCCGGGCGTTCACAAGCTGGCCAAAGATCGCGCCATCGGCAACCCCAACTGGCATTTCGCGATCAAGGCCTCGCCCACGCAGGCCGGCGGTCAGGTAGATACAGCGAAAGGGCCGTATACCTATCAGGTAAGCTTCCGCTCTGGCGGAGGCATGGCCGTCGCCGCGCTCGCGCTCGCCAGCACCATGCCTGCCGATGGTGATTTCTCGCGTGCGACGTACCTGAAGACAGCCGAGGAGGCATTCAACTTCCTCAACTCGCACAACCTCACGCTTGTGAACGACGGAAAAGAGAACATCCTCGACGATTACTGTGCGCTTATGGCCGCCGCGGAGCTGTATCACGCCTCGCATCACGCAAAATATCTCGCGGCGGCTGATGCCCGGGCGAAGAGCTTGATGGCGCGGCTCACCACCAAAGGCGAATACCACGACTACTGGCGCGTAAATGACAGCAGCCGCCCCTTCTTCAGCGCATCGGACTCGGGCCTGCCGGTTGTGAGCCTTCTGGAGTACGCGCAGATCGCGTCGCCTGCCTCGCGGCAGCGAGCACTGCAAGCCGTAAAGGAGTCCCTGCAATTTGAGCTTTGGGTCACCGGCCAGGTGAACAATCCCTTCGGTTACGCGCGTCAGCTTGTCCGCATGAGCACCGGACAGGTGCGCACTGCGTTCTTCTTCCCGCACGACACGGAAGTGGCTCCCTGGTGGCAGGGCGAGAATGCTCGCCTCGGGTCTCTTGCTTCGGCGGCGCGCATGGCTGCCCCGTTCTACTCTGACGACCCCGCCTTCCAGCACCAGCTCGAAGATTACGCCTGGAACCAGTTGCACTGGATCCTCGGCCGCAACCCTTATGACACCAGCATGCTCATGGGCAGCGGACACAACGATGCCCATTACATGTTCTTCCGGCTATGGAAATATACGAGTGCGCCCGGAGCGATCATCAATGGCATTACAGCCGGTATGAACAGCGAGGACGGCATCGCGTTCAACGAGGGGTATGCTGTCACCGGTAAGGATGAAGACTGGCGCTGGACCGAGCAATGGCTGCCGCATGATGCCTGGTATCTCTACGCCGTGAGCCTGCCGCACGAGCCGTAGGGCCTTTGTATGATGGAGCAAAGACCGAGGTGTCTCCCTGCCAACCGAATCACACGCTCCCACACCCGCGACGCCTGCAACCGAACCGGAAACAGGCCCGGGGGCGGAGTATCGCGCGCAACTAAGTGCGCTTGCGCGTGAAGAAGAATCGCTAAACAAGGCCGACCGCCGCTATGTCGCTATAAAGATCATTCTGCTGGTCGTGGCAGTGATCATCGCCGCGTGGCTTATGAAGTACGCGCCGGGGCGCCTGCCGTTTATGGCCATTCTGCTGGCGATTTTTGCGCTCGTTTTTGTTCTGCACGAGCGCGTGCTGCGCCGTTTGCGAACCGTGCGCCAGCGCAAGGGCTTCTATGAGCGTGGCTTGGCGCGGCTGGACGGCCGCTGGGCGGGAACGGGACGGCAGGGCGAGCAATTTCTTGACTCCTCGCACCCCTATGCGCGTGACCTGGACATCTTCGGCAAAGGCGGACTCTTTGAGATGCTCTGCACGGCGCGCACCAGCGCGGGAGAACAACGGCTCGCCGCGTGGTTGTTGGCAGCCGCTCCGCTGGACGAAATCGCGCAGCGCCAATCCGCCATCAAGGAGCTTGCTCCACGTACTGATTTTCAGGAGCGTATGGCGCTCGCCGGTGAAGACGTTCAGGCCGAAGGCGCGCGCACGCCGGAGGCGCTGACGGCGTGGGCCGAGGGCAAAGGCGCATCCGGCGCAGGCTGGCTGCGTTTTATGGCGGCAATGCTGGCCTTCTGCTGGGCCGCGAGCGTTCTGCTCTGGCTGCTCAGCCGTCTCGGTGGGATCCCACTCTGGCAATGGGGATGGGTGGCCGCCGGCTTCACTGTCTTGAATGCTGCTCTCAGCTACGCGAGCCACAAAGATGCTGACGAGGCTGCGGCGGCAGTTGAGGCCGCCGGGCAGGAGCTTCCTCTGTTGGCCGCCGTATTCGCAGCGATTGAGCGTGAGGAATTCACCACGGATAAGCTCACCGCCTTGGAGAGACGCCTGCAATCCGCTGGAGCGGTTCCGTCGCAGGCCATCAATAAACTGAATAGTTACCGCGAGTGGATCGTCTCCGCGCACAATCTGCTTGTGCGGGCTGTCGATCCGCTGGTCTTCTGGACGCGCCAATGGGTGTGGGCTGCAGAGGGCTGGCGCGCCCGCTACGGTAAAGCCGTGCGCGAATGGATGAGCGCTTCAGCAGAGATCGAGGCGCTGCTCGCATTGTCCATCTTCGCGCGCGAACATCCTGACTATACCTTCCCCGAATTTCTGCCAGAAGGGCCCTACCTTGAAGCCGACAACCTCGCACATCCTCTCATTCAGGGGCGAGCCGTCGGCAACAACATTCGACTGGGGGATGCCCCGAGCGAGGGGGGGCAGGAGCTGCGTCTCGTCATTATTAGTGGCCCGAACATGGCGGGCAAAAGCACCTTTATTCGGAGCGTGGGAGTAAACGCGCTGCTGGCCCAGGCTGGAGCGCCGGTGCGGGCGCGCCACATGGCTCTTTCCGAGCTTCAGATCGCAGCCTCCATCTGCATTCTGGACTCGCTCCAGGGCGGGCTGTCGCGCTTCTACGCCGAAATCACGCGCCTCAAACAGATCTACGACCTAACTGCGCGGGATCTACCCGTGCTCTTCCTGCTGGACGAGTTGCTTTCCGGGACCAACTCCCACGACCGCCAGGTCGGAACCGAATCCATAGTGCGGGGACTGCTGCGACATCGAGGGGTCGGAATTGTGACCACCCATGACCTGGCCCTGACCCGGATTGTCGACACACTGGATGGCCAGGCCGCCAATTACCATTTTGGAGACACATTCTCGGAGGGTCGTCTCTACTTCGATTACCTGCTGAGCGCGGGCATTGCCCAAACCACCAATGCACTGCAACTGATGCAGTCCATTGGACTGACCGACGAGTAGCCGGCAACGAGCTAAGTTACATGTTTTGTATGAAGTACCAATTTCGCGCGACCGGTTCACGCGCCTCCATCCGGGTAAAACTACCGGGTGATACCATCGAGTCTGCGAGGCGTGCAAGTTCGCCTCTGAGCTCGTCCTTATTGAAGCTGGCCATCTATTCAGGATTTTGAAATGAGTGACACGAGCGCGGGCCTGATGCCACGCGAGTCGGAAAAGAGCGGGGCTTTAAAGCAGTCGACCGATGAGATTTCGGTCATCGACCTGCTAACCGTCATCGGGAAGAAGAAACATGTGGTGCTGCAGACTACCGTCATTGCGGTGGTAGTTGGCCTACTCTTCGCATTTCTCCTGCCCAAGGAATACACCGCTGAAGTGACGTTGCTACCGCCTCAGCAGGGTTCTCCAATCAGCTCGCTACTGGCTTCTCAACTGAGCGGATTGGCCTCAATGGCCTCGATGGCCGGCAATGATCTGGGACTCAAGAACCCCAATGACATGTATGTCTCGCTCTTCAAGAGCCGGCCCGTCGAAGACGCGATGATCCAAAAGTATCACCTGATGTCCGAGTACCACGATAAGCTGCTTTCCAACGCGCGCAAGTCGTTCGAAAAGCACGCAAACGTGGACGGCTCGCAAAAAGATGGCATGCTGCACATCAGCATCACGGACAGGAACCCGGAGCGTGCGGCAGAGTTGGCCAATGGCTATGTGGAGCAGTACAAATTGCTCTCGGCGAATCTGGCAATTACTGAAGCCGGCCAGCGGCGACTCTTTTTCCAGCAGCAGTTAGATGAAACTAAAGGCAAACTGGAGGGTGCCGAAGATGCTCTGAAAACATACGAGGACAAGAACGGCGTAATCCAGCTCGACAGTCAGGCCCGCGCGCTCATCACCTCGGCGGTTTCACTGCGCGCGCAGATTTCCGCCAAAGAAGTCGAAATCCAGGGGCTGCGGTCGTACGCGGCGGATGGGAATCCGGACCTGCTGCAGGCCCAGCAGGAGCTCGACGGGCTGCGCGCGCAACTCGCTAAGCTGACAGGCAACAGCAGCGAGGACGGGGTGATTGTCCCGAAGGGCAAGGTGCCGGAAGAGAGTATCGAATATCTCCGCAAATACCGTGATGTGCGGTACTACGACACAATCTTCGAGATTCTTGCCAAGCAATTGGAAATGGCCAAGCTCGATGAGGCCAAAGAAGGCGCTCTCATTCAGGTGGTAGCCCCGGCGATTGTTCCGGACCATAAATCCTCGCCGCATCGCGCACTGATTATCGGAGGCGCCCTGATTGGGGGCTTCTTTGTGGGCATTCTGCTTGCCCTGGTATTTGCAGGCTGGGAGCAGCTAAAACTGGACCCCCAGAACGCAGCCAAAATTGCCGAGCTGCACAACGCATTCCAGATGAAGCGTGCAGCGAAGTCCTAAGAGCGGCTCAACTCGCTGGTAGCCATTCGTACGAAAGAAGCGGTTCTGCTCGGGACTGCTTAGTGTCTCGTCGCCGTGACCCATATCCTTTTGAATCCAATCGGAAAATTGGGAAGGAGATCGAGAGTTGTCTCGGCTTACAAGCTCGAGAGGTTGGAGGCGCGGGTCGGGATCGAACCGACGCATAAAGGTTTTGCAGACCTCTCCCTTACCACTTGGGTACCGCGCCTTGAACAGGCAATGTTAATTCAGGTTGGGATCGAAATGCCAGTCATGCAGAATTGTTTCGGATGACTGGAGCGGGAGACGGGACTTGAACCCGCGACCCTCGCCTTGGCAAGGCGATGCTCTACCACTGAGCTACTCCCGCTTGATATTCCTGAGTATATCGGCTGCGCGCGGGCATGGTCAATGAAGCGATCCGATTACCAGCGGTGCGATGCTACAGCGCGCTTGCCCTCCTCAATTCCGGTAATCCGACCGTCGCGCATATGAAGGATGCGGTCAGCGATCGTTGCGGCTTCAGGATTATGAGTGATCATGAGCACCGTCTGTTTAAACTCGCGATTCGAGCGCTGCAACATCTCCAGCACCGAATCGGAGTTCTGCGTGTCCAGGTTTCCGGTAGGCTCGTCAGCGAGCACAATCGCCGGTCGGGTGATGAGCGCGCGGGCGATGGCGACACGCTGTTGTTCGCCGCCGGAGAGCTCTGATGGCCGATGATCGAGCCGCCCCGCAATGCCTAAAATTTCCGTAAGGTGCTCGAAAAACTTCTTTTCCAGAGGTTCCTTCCGGCCCGCAATGTCGTAAGCGATTTCAATATTGGCTCGCGCAGACAGCGTGGACAACAGATTGAACTTCTGGAATATGAAGCCGATCTTTGATTTCCGCATCTCGGTGCGCTCACCGTCGCTCAGAGCGGCGAAGTCCACACCATCGATTTCAATTTTTCCAGAAGTTGCGCGGGTAAGGCCGCCCAGCAAATAAAAGAGCGTTGATTTGCCGCTGCCAGATGGACCTACTATGCTGACGAACTCACCCGGCTGCACATCAAATGAGACATCTTTAAGAGCTGGAACCTCGATTTTGCCGCTGCGATAGGTCTTGCCGAGGCGCTCGGCGCGTATAGTAGGCTGCACCTCTTTATTGTAATCGGGCAACCGAGCGGCCGTGCTCATGACGCGACCGCCGGCTGAGGGCCACTGTATTCTCCGTTGAATTGCGGCCGCGAGGTCGCCTTCTTAGGACCGCGCTTGCGCGCGATCATGACACGGATGCGCTCCAGCAATTCAACCGGCGAGCAAGCTCCCTTGGGAAGAAAAGCATCGGCGTGGCAGGCCCTGTCAAAGGCCTTCACCGTTCCACTCAGGAGCATCATTGGAACTTCTGGTGCGATTTCCTTCATAAGGTGCACCATCTCATTGCCGTCCATGCGCGGCATGATCAGATCGCCGAGAACCAGGTCAACTCCACCGCTCCGCAAGACCTCGATGGCATCGTGTGCGCAGTTTGCGGTCACGACGCGATAGCCGCGGGTTTCGAGCAAAAATTTTCGGACTGCAAGTCCCTGTTCGTTGTCGTCCACACAGAGAATCGTCTTCTTAGGCCTCATAACTTCCTTGCTGCTTCGCCAAGAGGGAAGCGGTTTCGCGCGGGCACACGTCTGGTGTGTGCGTCCCGAGCGGGATTCCGGTGCCCGCATCCTGATTCGCGCGGTGCGCAAGGCATACGGCTCCAATCGCGCAGTCGCACGCAGTAGGGGAACGTCACTGCGGCGCGGAGGCACGGGGCCGCGATCCGGCGCGAACCAGGATGCGGAGAGCAGAAATATTCCGCCGCGGTTGCCTGCGCACTCTCCATCTGCCATAGCCCGTCTGCGGATTGCATTCCGGGAGGTCTGGCAGCGGCGCGCACATGGCGGACGCTTCCTGCTCAAAGGTCAAATTGTGATTGTTCAGTTGGCGAAAGTGCGTTCAAACTTCCTGAACGCTTGCCAAGAGTACGAACACCTGGGCTGCGTGTAAACGGAGAATATGAGGCGAAAAGTCACAATCACCTCAATAGCGCTTCCACCGCTAATTGCGAACATGCTGTAAACACTCGCGATTTTCTTCCACAAGGCTGTTGAAACCGTGTGCATCACTCAAGGAAAAGGCGTCCTTTTGCAACAGGAACGGTGCTGCCCGAAACGCGAACATCGCACACTTTCCCGTCGGCGAAATTCACAGAAGCGTAAAGATCACTCGGGCGGTTGATCTCAATGCCTTGGCGAATGTGCAATTGTGCTCCTGCTGCCCAGAGACGATGGCGAACCAGGTAGGAGATTGCGCATCCAGCGGCTGAGCCGGTCGCAGGATCTTCACCGTGATAGAACTGCATCCGGGCTCTCCATGTGCCAGATTCCTCCGGCGCAAGCACATAGAAGAACTTCGCGTCCGACCCGCGCAAGTACTCCCCACCCGCCGCCGGGTTCAGTTGCAAGCGTGCTAGAGCCTCCAGCGAACGCAGCACCACAATGCAGAAGGGCATACCCGTGGAAACGGTCTGCGGCGCCCGCTCAATTATGTCGTCCGCGCTGAGGCCGAGGAACGGGGCGATCGTCCTGGCCTCGTGCGTTGCACCAAACTCCGGATCAAGCTGCATCATCTCGCCAAATGTGGCGGCAGTCGTCTTAGCGGCATCACGCGGAAACCTAACGGGAATCGGCCCGGCGTTCAAGTCGAGCACGATCGTGTCCGCGTCTGCGTACTCCGGATAGGCATGCCGGATCGTGGCGGCGGTGCCCAGCGTCGGATGGCCTGCAAAGGGCAGTTCCTCACGGGTGGTAAAGATGCGGACCCGTACTCCGCGGGCGCGCTCGATGTTCATATCGCGGCGCAGGACAAAGGTAGTCTCGGAGAGGTTCATCTCCCGGGCGATTGCCTGCATTCGATCGTCAGACAGCTTCACCGTGCTCAAAAACACTGCGAGCTGATTGCCTTGCAAGACTTTGGACGTAAAAACATCGCAGAGCTGGTATTCGAGTTCCCGCATGGCAATAGTTTCTCAAATCCAGGACTACGCAAAGGATTGCTGCGCCATGTATGGTATTTGCATGGTTTCCATGCACGCCTTCCCTTTCCGCAGACGCTTCGCCGCCGTGCTGGGCGCAGTTCTGTTTGCTGCGCCAATCTTTTCCGCGCACGCGCAAGCCGATCACAAGCCGGGCACAAGTACACCGGCGGTCAAGACAGAAGACAACTTGAAACTGCCGCCACTGCCACCGGATGCCCATGTGGAGCAGACCATCAATTTGAATGGGAAGGCTCTGCACTACACCGTGACGGTGGGCACCATTCCCGTGCGTGACGGCGATGGCAAGGAAGCTGGACAGGTGGTCTACACCGCTTACACCGTCGACGGAGTCAATCGGCCTGTCACCTTCGCTGTGAATGGCGGACCGGGCGCCTCTTCGGTATATCTGAACTTCGGCGCAATCGGACCGAAGCACCTCCAGGGAATCGGCAATGAGGGAGACAGCCCCTCCGATCCGCCAACGCTGGTGGACAATCCCGGAACCTGGCTGGATTTCACCGACCTTGTCTTCATCGACCCCATCGGCACCGGTTTCAGCCGCTCGCTGGTACCGGATGACCAGGCGAAGAAGCTGTTTTACAGCACAGAGCCCGACATCGACTACCTCTCCCGCGTGATCTACGACTGGCTGGTCAAGAATGGTCGCCTGACGTCGCGGAAGTACCTCGTCGGCGAAAGCTATGGAGGCTTCCGCGGCCCGCGCATCACTTACTACCTGCAATCGCAACTCGGCGTGGCGATGAACGGCGTAGTGCTCGTGTCTCCCTATCTGAACCCCACGATTGAAAGCGACGGGAACCTCTCGCCAATTCCCTGGATGGTCACACTGCCCTCCATCACCGCCGCGCATCTTGAACGAGAGCATCAGCTCACGCCAGAGGCCATGAAGGACGTGATCGCTTACACGCTGGGCGATTACGCAACGACCCTCATAAAAGGCACCTCAGATCCTGCGGCCACCAACGCAATGATTCAGCGCGTGACACAAATGACGGGCCTCGATCCCGAGTTTGTGAAGTACTCCGGCGGACGTCTGGAGACCGGGGCTTACCTGCGCGAGGTGTATCGCGAAGAGGGCAAGCTGGGCTCGATCTACGACTCGAACGTGACTTCCTACGATCCATTCCCCTATTCACCGCAGCAGCAAGCCAACGACCCGATACTTGCGAGCATCATTGCTCCGACCACTGAAGCAATGGTGAATTTCGTTACGGAGACCGTCGGCTGGAAAACTGACGCGCGTTACAACGCGCTATCGTATGACGTCAATCGGCTCTGGAGCCGTGATGCGGACCTCCGCAAAGGGTCGGCGCAACAACTACGCCAGGCGGTGGCCGCGGATCCCAAGCTTCGCGTGCTGATCGTACATGGATGGGACGACCTCTCATGCCCGTTCATGGGGTCGGTGCTTACGGTGAACCAGATGCCGATCATGGGCGACCCCACGCGGGTACAGGTCCATGAATTTCCCGGTGGACATATGTTCTACACGCGCCTGACAAGCCGCGAGGCGCTCAAAAAAGACGTGGAGCAGATGTACAACACGCATTGAGTAGGCGGCCGTCCGAGCGCGTGCGCTTTCAGGCCAGGACGGCCTCGTTTGTTTGACACTTCTCGGCCCCCGTTCTATTCTCGGAAACAGAATGATTCCGTTCGCTCCAATCTGTATGTGTCTGTGCTGCTGTCAACGCGGCCTCATGCGGGTGTGTTCCTAGAGCGAAATCGAAATTCAACGCACTGGCCCCCACCCGCGAAGACCCGCCGAGGTGGGTTTTTAGTTGACAACGGATTTTATCCAGCATCCCCCGGAAAGAGGCGAAACGAATATGTCAGTCCGCATTAACGATGTAGCACCTGATTTCACCGCAGAGACGACACAGGGAACCATTCACTTCCATGAGTGGATCGGCGATAGCTGGGCCGTGCTCTTCTCTCACCCGAAGGATTTTACGCCGATCTGCACGACTGAACTCGGCTCGATGGCTCTCCTCCACGATGAATTCGTGAAGCGCGGCACCAAGATTCTGGCCGTAAGCGTGGACAAGGTGGAAGACCACAAGAACTGGACGAAGGACATTCAGGACGTGTGCGGGACCGAGGTGAAGTATCCAATTATCGGCGACACAGAACTGAAGGTCGCCAAGCTCTACGATATGCTTCCGGCGGATGCCGGCAACACGTCCGAGGGCCGGACTCCCGCACTGAACGCGACAGTGCGCAATGTCTACATCATTGGGCCAGACAAGCGCATCAAGCTGATCCTGATTTATCCAATGTCCGCGGGCCGCAATTTCTATGAGATTCTACGCGCGCTGGACGCGATTCAACTCACGGCGAAGCACCCGGTTTCAACTCCTGCTAACTGGAAGCCAGGCGAGGACATCGTCATTGCCGGCTCTGTTACCAATGAGCAAGCGGCGAAACAGTTCCCCGGCTTCAAGACCGTGAAACCCTACCTGCGTACTGCTGCGCAGCCCAAGTAACACTGTATCTGCACCCGCCGCGCTTCCCGGCGCGGCGGCCCGAGCACCGGTGGCGAAGTGGCTAACGCGCTGGTCTGCAAAACCAGTATTCGCCGGTTCAATCCCGGCCCGGTGCTCCATATATCAGCAGATTCCATAGCCATGCTAACGGCGGAAAGCCGCGATTTCATTCCCAGAGCTGACGCTTGACTTTGAGGGCGCCGGGGCCGGAAAACGCTACCAAACTGGCAGCGTGGCTTGACCGCGGGTCATTCAGATTTTCCGTTCTGAGATCGCAATTTCGACCGCTGCCTTTGAGCTTCCACCTGGAATCTTAAGCGGCAGCGTCTTCATTGTTCCGGGACGGAATTCGCTTGTTTCCTGACCGCTAGTGAGCCTGTATTGATGCCCCGGCAAGCCGGCGATCATAAGCTGTACTTTACCGCTGCCTGTGCTCTCTGTCTCCAGCGAGAAGCGGAATCGTTGCTGATCGGGAGACCATTGGATCGGCTGTTCTTTGGCAAACCTCGCGCCCGTTAGTTCGAAATCGATCTTCTGCCCGGCAGCACGAAGGTGCAGGCGCCTGCGCACGCCGTCGCGCGGAATAATGTCGATAACTGACTTCCCGGCGCGCATTTCGCCGCCAAAGCAAAAGCGTCCAAAGACGGGATCATCAGCAACAATAGTGGCCGCGCTTCGGAGCGCACCACAGTAGCCGAGATCAGTTTCGCAAGAGTAATACCATGCGCCGCGATGGTGGGGCTGCCCAAGCCACGTCATCCCATAAGCGGCCGGCTCGAAGCCGCCGCCTGTCCCGCCATCGTTTGCCTCGCCCGGAAACCAGTATCCGAACCCAGACTCTTTCGTCCCGGTATTCATCAGGGACCACGAACTGAGGAACGAGGCGAAGCCCAGGCGGATCGTTGCGTCGGGCTCGGAGCGGTCGTAGAGCGCGTGATTCAGCACCCCCCAGCCGCCCATCGGCGACATGTAACTCAATGTGAAGCCGTCGCCTCCGCCAGCCCGGTAATCGCTGCCGTAGTAGTAATACGCCTTCTCTACGACGCCGCGGCAGAAGAGGTTGGCGCGTATCTGCTCCTGAGAAAACTTCGCAGCTTGCTGCGGCGTGATGCCCGGAGTCGCTGGATGATCGATCGCGTACCTCGCGATGGCCTGCGTGGACTCAAATCCGGTGGAATCGAACGCGTATTCCGAACCAAAGAGGTTTGGTTTCCCGGCGACAAAGAACGCCACCTTCTTCTCCCAATGACCGCGCAACTTCAAAGCCTCGTCGTGCTTGCCCGCGAGGTCCAATTCTTCGATGAGCTGGGGTATGACGACCTCGTTATAGTACCCGGTCTCGTAGGGGGACCAGCCGACCACCTCCATTGGAATAGTGAACATACCGAGCGCCGTACCGTATGCGCGTTCCAGATAGGTCGCCCGGTCCAGCTTCATCTTGATCCCGGGATAATCACGGGCGATGCGGTACATGCTGAAGTACATCACGATGATGTGCGGGTAGTCATAGCAACGCCAGATATGGAGCTTGCCCTTTGGTCCGGGATCGCTGCTGTCGCGATTATGCTTCCAGTCCGGGATGCCATAGATGCCATAGCTGTGGCTCTCGTCGGTGGTCCGCTGCAGGCCGCCCCAGACGAAGTGCTCAATGTAGTAGTCCAGCGCCTCCACCTGGGCCTGGTCTGGGAACTCCGCGTTTTTGCTCGCGAGATAGGCAGGCTTGCTCAACCCTGGATCGTCGCAGCTGACTTCGTAAATGCGCCAGCCTTTGATGCGGTCATAGTTGTCCGGGCTAAGCAGCACCTGCGAATCCTCGTTCCACTCGCACAGCAGGCCGTTGTACCACTTGCTGGCATCCCGAACTTGATTCCTGGTGGTGAATGCGGCCCGCTTGTGCATGAGTGCTTCCAGAGGCTCGGTCGCGAAGAACTCGAGCCGCGTCGCGCGGTTCTTGCCATGGTTCACCGTCAGCATGTTCTCGCCAAGCCGCTTGAACTTCACGCGGTAGAGCCTTCGTCCTTCTCTGTCTCCCAAATGTTCAACCGTGGTCTGCTCGGGATGCTCCGCAACAATGCTCTTGATCGACTCATGCGACCGGATCGCGATACAGGTAGACAGATCGGCCGGAACAGTCATGCCCGGTGCGATCTCCACGTCGATCAGACCCGCATCGACCAGGCGCTGCCGTACGCCCGCGTAGTCCTGCGCCCATGCCAGTTGGAAGCCGTACTGTCGGTGATCTCCGGCTCGGCCCGCTGGAGCAAGCGTTGTGCTTGTGCGGGGCTGACGCCAGCGGCCGTCGTGGGCCTTCACCTCTTCGCCCACTGCTGTCGAATGAACATACACGCGGTACGCAGGGAATTCGCGATGCTGTCCTTCTCTCTGTGGCCGATGGTGGTCCCAATACTCGAGAGACGTGTTCCGTTCAGGCGTCATTACCAGATAAGGGCCAACACTGTTGGACCGCATCCAGAACAGAAAGGAACTATGTCCGGAGACGAAGCTGTGTTTCAACACCGGCAGAGACGGAGCACTCTTAGGGCTGAAGGTGGAGTGCATCGGCAGCGGAAGAGCCAGGTCTCCGACCTCAATCGGATCAGAGGACGTGTTATTCAACCCGATTGCCCAGCGCAAAAACTTACCCCGCGGCTTCAGATGAACGGTCACCGCGAGAGTTTCACCGCGATCATCCTGTACACGATATGTGCCTGGCGAGGTCTGGGACGCCGAGGCCTCCGCCGTGTTGAACCTTTGCCATGGCGCATTTGGACGGCGCCACGCGATCTCGACATGGCCAAGCTTTTGCCCTGTTGCCACATAGTTGGTCGGAAAAGAGTCTGACGCGAAGCTAAGACTCGTGAGCGCGAATCCATCGAATTCGAGCAGAAATGGCGACTCACCATCGCCAGCCCTGGCCGAAGCGGAGGTTTGGGGGTGCTCTTCGCCACCAGCGAGCGATGAAAGCGAAAGACCAGCCGCAACGGTAGCAGCTCCCAACAAAAACTCACGACGGTTTGCAGCCATTCATCACCTCAGGATGAATTGTATACAACATTTCCAACATAAATTGTATGCAAAATCGCAGTGGGGACTTTAAGACCTCTGTCGACGGAACTGATCAGCGTTCTCGAACGTAAACTCTTCCCATCATGCGTCAGGAGATTGCTTTATCCTCGAAACCCGAGCAGCTTTCCTATGCCGGCAGTCGTCGCAACGATGTCTTCGTCCTGCTCCTTATCGCCGCCGCCGTCGCCCTGTTTCATCTCTTTACCGACAATCGGTATGGATTTCATCGCGATGAACTGCAGTTCCTCTCCGACGCGCGCCATCTCGACTGGGGATTTGTCGCTTTTCCGCCACTGACGCCATTTATTGAACGCATCGGTCTGAATTTCTTCGGCCTGTCCGTCGTTGGCCTCAGACTCTTCTCGGTCATCGCTCAGGCCGCTCTCATTTTGGTTTCCGGCCTTATGGCTCACGACCTTGGAGGCGGGCGCCTTGCGCAGGTCGCAACGTCTCTTGCAGTGGCTTTCTCACCGCTCCCGGTTTTCGAGGCCACGGAATTTCAGTACACCTCGTTCGACATGCTCTGGTGGGTGCTCATCGCGTGGTTCACGATTCGGCTGCTCAAGTCCGAGGACCCACGGTGGTTCCTCGCTATTGGTGCCGTCATCGGCCTCGGCCTTGAAACCAAGTACTCCATCGTCTTCTACATTGCCAGCATTCTTGTCGGGCTGCTCCTCACCCCTGCGCGCCGCTTCCTTGCCACGAGCTGGTTTTGGATCGGTGTCGCAATTGCGTGCCTCATATTCCTGCCCAACCTCATCTGGCTCATTCGTCACCAGTTCATTTCCTACACATTCCTCCAGCACATTCACGCACGCGACGTGGGAGAGGGCCGAGCCAAGGGCTTTCTCGAAGGCCAGTTCCGCGCCAACGCAAATCTCGCGGCCGCGCCACTCTGGATCGCCGGCCTCGTCGGTTATTTTGTTAGCCGCCGCTATCGCGTGCTCGCCTGGATGTATCTCGTCCCGCTCGCTCTCTTCGCCGTCGGCAAGGGCCGCTTCTATTACACTGCCGGGGTCTATCCCATGCTTCTCGCTATGGGCGCTGTCCTCGCCGAGCGTTGGCTCCGCACCCTGCCCCGCTGGGGCCGCATCACGATCGAAAGTGTTTACTTCGCCGCCTTCGCCTTCGTCTCCGTTTTCGTGTGCGCCATGATTATGCCGCTCGCTTCAAGCGGGCCGCTCAAGAATTACGCTCTGCAGAATAGCTCCGATCTTCGGGAAGAGATCGGCTGGAATGAGCTGGTCCGAACGGTCGCCCAGATTCGCGACTCGCTGCCGCCGAACGAGCAGGCGCACCTCGGCATTACTACCGGAAATTACGGTGAATATGGAGCTATCGAGATTCTTGGCCGCGCCTATCGGCTTCCAGAGCCGATTGGGACCACCAACTCTGAGTGGTACCGCGGCTACCCCACGCCGACGCCGACCACGCTGATCGTTCTCGGCCTCACGAGCGAGCAAGCGAATTCGATCTTCACCGGCTGCCGCTGGGCCGGTCACAACGGCAACGCTCTTGGTATCCGGAACGAAGAGAGCGTTGACCATCCCGACATATTTTTGTGTGGGCCTCCGCGGCTTTCCTGGCCAGAGCTCTGGAGCCGCCATAGGGACTTCGGATGATTTTCGTGGAGTCGGCACTGCGACCAAATATAGAGTACGGGTTCTGTTCCAGCAGGGAGGATGCCTATCGCTGAAGCAGTCCCTTTCCGGCGATCGCAATATTGTCGCGGGTCATTCCCTTGACTAGATACATCATCTCGTCTGCCGCGCGGATGATTTCATGTACCGAGCTTCCGTCCTCAGGCCATGAGGCCACTCCGAAACTGGCTCGCACCTCAAGGTCGAGCACGCTACCGTAGCGGCGCTCGCGCAGGCTTTTCCATAGGCGCTCCGCCACATACTGCGCGGCCTGTTTTCCTGTGTCCGGCAGGAGGGCCACAAATTCATCCCCACCATAGCGAAACACGAGATCCTGCTTGCGCAGGCCGGCCCGAAGCGTCAGCCCCACCTCGCGCAGCAGATGGCTCCCCACCAGATGCCCATGCACGTCGTTCACACGCTTAAAATGGTCGAGGTCCACAAAGATAAGGCTGAACGGCGACGCGTCATTTTGCAGGACATCTACACGGGAATCCAGCAGATTGTAGAGGTGCCTAACGTTAAAGAGCCCGGTGCAATCATCCGTGATCGTGAGCTCCTGAATCCGCTCCACGGCGCGTGCATTGTCGATGGCGATCGCCGCGTAATCACAAAGAACGTGCAGGAATGAGATCGTGTAGTCGGTTAGCGTATCCAGCCGGCAGTTGAAGAGCTGGATGACGCCGAGCGTTTTCTGCCGGGAGCGCAAGGGCATGCAAATGGCCGAGCGCACACTCAGCGGCGACCTACCTTCTTCTTTCTCGTCCGGCGATGCAAAGCGCGGATTGAAGCGCGGGTCACGACTCACCTCCGGAACAATCAAGCTTTCCCCATGCTCCGCCACCCAGCCCGCCAGACCGTCTCCAATGGGCACCCGCACATCGCGCAGATCTTCTTCAGAATGGCCTACCGCAACCGCGTAATAAAGGTCGTTATGAGCCTCGTCTACTAGCAGCAGGGACCAAGTCTCCGGCTTGAAGAACTGTTCCATCTGTTGCATGATGGCGCGCAGAATCGCGTCGCGGTCCAGTGATGACGTAAGCGCTCGCGCCACGTCATGAAACACCAGCAGGTCGCGCAGAGCTGCATCGGTGGATGGGGGGGTGGTTGTGTCAGCCATATTCCTTGCATGCTGATTTTCCCATATTTCCGGCGATTCAGCGCACAAACGATACGGCTAAGGTCAACAAAAATGCAACAACGGAAATAATGGTTTCGCAAACAGACCAGGTCCTGATGGTATCAACGACGCTCATGTTGAAATACTCCTTCACCAGCCAGAACCCGCCATCGTTCACATGGGAAAAGATTAGCGATCCCGCCCCTGTGGCGATAGCAAGCAGTTCCGGCTGCACATGCGGCGTGTGCAGGGCGATTGGAGCCACAATCCCAGCCGCCGTCGTCATTGCCACGGTGGAGGAACCGGTCGCCAGCCGCATGAGCGCGGCCAGCAACCATGCAAGAAACAGCAGCGGAATGTGAGTATGCAGGGCCACGGAAATCATCGCCTGCGAAACGCCGCTATCCTGCAGGATGCGTCCGAAGCCGCCACCCGCGCCAACCAGCAGCGTAATCATCGCCGTCGGCGCGAGACACTCATTCGTGAAGCGCAGGATGGTCTGCCGGGTAAATCCGCGCATCTTGCCGAGCGTGTAAAAGCTGAACACAGCGCCGATCAGCAGCGCAATGTCGTCATTCCCAATGAAGCGCAGGAACTGAACCAACGCGCCGCCGGAACGCGAGCTGACCCAACTGCCAACCAGCATCAGCAATACGGGAAGCAGAATCGTCAATAGCGTAATGGTGAAGCCCGGCAGCGACCGTCCTTCCGCATGGGCCGGATCATGGTCGGCAAACTGCTCGGCCATGGGGTTCTCTTCCGGCAACTGAATGTGCGGCGCCATCAGCTTCGAGTAAATTGGTCCGGCAATCGCCGCCGTCGGAATCCCGATCAGCAATGCATAGCCGATGGTGCGCCCTACATTCGCATGGAAGATGGTGACCGCAAGCATCGCCGCGGGATGCGGCGGCACCAAGCCATGCACCACCGACAGGCCCGCTACCATAGGGAGCCCAACCAGCACCAGCGAGGTCCGCGTGCGTCGCGCCACGGTATAGGCAATGGGAATCAGCAGCACGAAGCCTACTTCAAAAAAAGCAGGCAAGCCGACAATCAGCCCGATCACCACCATCGCCCAGTGGATATATTTCTCGCCAAACAAACGGATCAACGTGTAGGCGATCTGATCCGCACCGCCGGATTCCGCCATCATTTTGCCTAGCATCGTTCCCAGCGCAACAACAACAGCAATATGCCCAAGCGTTCCGCCCAGTCCCGTCTCAAACGAGTGGACTATCGCCGTCGGCTGCATGCCCGTTACAAAAGCCAGCGCAAGCGAGACAACAAGCAGCGTGATGAACGGATTCAGCTTGGCGACCGCGATCAGCAGAATAAGGCCGATAACAGAGACCAGCGCGGAGATGAGCAGGAAAAGGCTATGGTGGTCGATCATTCACCGGGCCTTATATGCAACGCAATCAATCTCGACTTTGCAGTCCACAACCATACTGGAAACCACGCAGGCGCGCGCCGGCGGATGCTCGCCAAAAAACTCTCTGAAGACGGCGTTGAATGCCGAAAAATCACGCGGATCATCGAGCCACACGCTACAGCGAACTACGTGCTCTGGACCATAGCCGGCCTCTTTCAATATCGAAAGCAGATTCTGGATCGCCTGCCGCGCCTGTGCCGTAATATTGCCGGCTACCACTTCCCCGTTCACCATGGGCACCTGCCCGGAAACGTACAGCCATCCGTCAGCTTCAACAGCGCGCGCAAAAGGCAGATGTTGCCCACCTGTACCCTTGCCGCCCTCGGTTCCATATCGTCTTATGCTCATGCCGCGCTCCTCTGGTTCGCGTTTGCCCGGGGAAGAAATCGACCAGCACGCCGGTTTGTGGCGCCTTCGGCAGTATAGGAGAGAACGCCGTTCACCCATACCCGCTCAATTCCCTTTGCCGGGCACGCAGGATCATCAAAAGTTGCCGTATCCATAACACTGTCCGGATCGAACAGCACCAGGTCAGCGCAGTAGCCTTCGCGGACTACCCCACGCTGAGCAATCCCAAAGCGCTGCGCCGGCAGGCCGGTCATTTTGTGAATTGCCTCATGCAGTGAAAACAGCTTTTCCTCGCGGCTGTACTTGCCCAGCACTCGCGGAAAGGTTCCCCAAAGTCGCGGATGAGGGTGCGGGTCGTGCGGTAACCCGTCTGACCCAATCATTGTGTCGGGGTGGCGCAGAATTCGTCTCATGTCATCTTCGGAGATGCCATGATAGACAGCCCCCGCGGGCTGCAACCGTCGTGCGGCTTCGATCTGCGGCACACTCCATCCAGCAGCAATCGCTGCCAGCGTCCGACCTGCCACCATAGGGAAAGGCGCGCTCCACGTAATCGTGATCTTCACCCGCTCATCCACCTGGCGCAGGTCAAGCGTGCTGGAACTGGCGGCGTAAGGGTAGCAATCCCATCCAACTACCTGGTCTGTTCGCGCAGATTCCAGCAAGCCCAGCACTTCAGCACTTCGTCCCCAATTGTCGATGCCCGCGCATTTCAAGTGCGAAATCACAACAGGAACGCGGCTGGCGCGTCCAATCCGGAAAGCTTCATCCATCGCCTCCAGCACGGCATTCGCTTCCGTACGCAAGTGAGTAGCGTAGATGGCTCCCGCAGCGGCGAGCGGCTCCGCAAGCGCCACCACTTCCTCTGTTGTCGCGGCGTTCGCGGAGAGATATGCAAGACCCGTGCTCAATCCCAGTGCGCCGTGCTCCAGAGCCTCCTGCAACTGCATGCGCATCGCGGCAATCTCCGTGCCAGTCGCGGCGCGGTCCAGACGATCCATGTGACTGTTGCGTAATGCGGTGTGACCCACCAGTGCAGCTACATTCACCGAAGGCTGCGCGTTCTTGAGTGCGTTCACATACGAGGCGAATGTCGGATATTGAAACGCACCCGCGTCGCCCAGCAGATTCATGGGATCGGGCGGATCGCTCTTCAGCCTTACAGGCGCGGCCGAGATTCCACAGTTTCCGGTGATCACCGTTGTCACGCCCTGCGACAGTTTCGGCAGCATCGCCGGATCAACAATCACGCTGGTATCGTCATGCGTGTGCGTGTCAATGAATCCGGGGGCAAGCGCAAGCCCCTCCGCATCCACGTTCGTTTCCGCCTGCGCATCGAGCGCATGCCCGATTGCGATAATTCGGCCGTCGCGAATCGCAACATCCGCAACTTCCGGCGCGGCGTTGTGGCCGTCAAACACATTCGCGTTGCGGACAAGCGTCTCGCAGTGGATCATGGCTGATATACCAGAATACAAGGCAGGACGAAGATGACTCAGCAGCTCAGTCCATTGAATAAAGGTATCGGCTTTCTTGAAAAGCCGCAGGCGGTGAATGAAATTCCTGCTCTCGGCTGGAATCTGTTGCGCGAGAACCTGAGCTTGCCCAGTGCCGTTCTTTATGAAGACCGGCTGCGGCACAACCTCGACTGGATGCGGCAATTCATCGCAGCTTACGGAGCAAAACTTGCACCACATGGTAAGACCCCTATGGCTCCAAAGTTGTTTGCCATGCAATTGGAGGGCGGCGCGTGGGGCATTACCCTGGCTACTGCGCACCAGATAGCAGTTGCGTATGCCCATGGCGTACGGCGAGTCCTGATGGCGAACGAACTCGTGGGCCGCGAAAACATGGAGATCATCGCGCGCCTGCTGCACGACCCCGCTTTCGAGTTCTATTGTCTTGTGGATTCACCGGAGCTCGTCGACCTGCTGGGCACGTTCTTCGCTGATCGCGGCCTGCGCCTGCGCGTTCTGCTTGAACTCGGGGTGACAGGGGGCCGTACCGGCGCGCGTGACCAAGCACAGTTAGACGCGATTCTCAGCGCGCTCTCACAATGGAACGGCTCACTGGACCTCTGCGGCATTGAGATTTACGAAGGCGTGCTGGACGACGAAGCTGCTATTCGAGCTTTTCTGCAGCGCGCCGTGGCCGTAACAAAACGTCTGCTCGCCGAAAAGCGATTCGCGCAACAACCCGCGCTGCTCTCGGGAGCAGGCTCATCGTGGTATGACGTGGTGGCCGAGGAATTTTCCTCCGCCGGGTTCGGCGATGCCGTCGAAATCATCCTGCGCCCCGGCTGCTATCTCACGCATGACATCGGCGCGTACCGCGAAGCACAGTCAAAGATCCTGCAACGCAACCCTGTCGCCCGCAAAATGCAATCGGGTTTGCTCCCTGCACTTCAGGTCTGGGCCTATGTCCTCTCCATTCCTGAGCCCGAGCGCGCCATAATCGGACTCGGCAAACGCGATGTTGCCTTTGACCTGGGCCTCCCCATTCCCGCGTTGCTTTTCCGCCCGGGCACTGACAACAGCCCCGCGCCTTCTCCAGCCCACTGGACCGTTACAAAATTGATGGACCAGCATGCTTACATGCAGATTCAACCCGGAGACGCCATCCGAGTTGGCGACATGATCGGATTCGATATCTCGCACCCATGCTGTACCTTCGACAAGTGGCGCGTGATTCCGATCGTCAACGCTGCCTATGACGTTGTGGACCTCATAGAAACGTTCTTCTAAAACTCGCGTCATCCTTGCGCGAAGCGCGTGTGCCTTGAAGGCGAGCCCTTCATTCCTGCCAATACGCCTCGCATATACGCAAAGCTTGCAATCACGCCCGGCATGGGGTTATCGCCGTGCACTTCGTATTCAAGGTCAACGAACCCGGGATACCGAATCTCAGCTAACGCGCGAAAGATTCCGCGCACCGGCATCAGGCCGTCTCCCACTGCAACCTGGCTGCCTTTGTCATTGAAATCCGTAAGGTCCTTCATGTGCATATTGAACAGGCGCGGCCCCGCTGCGTGAATTGCTTCAACCACATCGGTTCCCGCACGAACGGTATGGCCTACGTCTATGCAGCACCCCATGCGCGGATCCATATCCTTTACGGCCTTCAGCACAGTCATAGGTGACGGCCAAATCTTGTCCTCGGGCCCATGATTATGGATGGCAAGGCGAATGTCGTATTCGCGCACAAACTTTTCAATGCGAGGAAGCGTGGTGGGTGCAGGGTCACCAGCCACAATTACCTTCACTCCAGCGCGCTTCGCATATTCGAATTTCGAACGAATGTCTTCATCGTTGTCTTTGCGAAAGTAGACAGCTCCTATTGCGTGCAGTTTGATGTCGTTGGCTGCGTAATCCGCCAGCGCGACGGCCTCAGCCGCAGGGTCCATCGGCAGATGATCCTTCGCATCCTTGGCGTTGAGCGCATCCACGTGCAACTGCTTCATGTCATCAATCAACTGCGCTCGGCTGAATTCGCGAAACGTATAGCTAGTCAGCCCCAGTCGCACCGGCACATGCGACTCTGTTTTCTGCCTCGGCGCAGCCATCGCGGAAACACTACTTGGAACCGCACTGATTGCCGCCAGAGCAGCTGTAGAACCAATAAATCCCCTTCGTGAAATCTTGCTCATATTGTCGGCTCCCAGCCTTTCTGGTATTCGCGTCCCCACATTCGCATCGCTTGCGGATCGTTCTGAATCTTCCCGTCCGCCGGATCCAACCGCAGTTCGCGCTTCACTTCCCATGCGACATTCGAGAGTTGCAGCATCGTCACCGCGACGTTCCCCACGTCGATCGGCGCATGCAGTCGCTCGCCTGCGCGGATACCCGCAATGAAATTGGTGAAGTGGGCGTTCGTCATCGAATCAGCCCCGACCAGGTCCGCCGACGACGTATGTCCCGCGTTCACCCGGAACTCGCTCGTCTTCTTGCCGTCAAGGTCATAAATCTCGTATCCATCACGGTCAACCAGCACGGTCCCGTTGGTGCCCATAATGGTCGAC
>DASZAG010000018.1:0-16768 GCA_035945555.1 Acidobacteriaceae bacterium | reverse complement strand
GTGTTCGCGTCTATCGATGTGAGGCCGTACGCGTTCGCGGTGCTCACCGTCAACGCTGCTATCTTCATTCTGCTGCGCCTTCGCAATAGTGATTCCAGTTGGCTTGCCGCGCTCTTCGGCGTGGTGGCGGCAGGCGTCGTTTATTTCCATCTGCTTTTCGCCGCCATTCTGCCGGCGTTCGTTCTTTGCTTTTTCCTGGTGAAGGCAGGCTCCCGCCGAACTATGTGGCGTCAATTCGGAGTGGCCTCCCCCGCTTTTGTGCTGGCGTTTCTGCCGCTCATTCCCGGGATAGTCAATCTGTTCCGCTCGGCCGGAACCCACGTATATGAAAAGCCTCCGACAACTTTGGATCTGCTGTTTACCATCGCGCCCAGTTGGGTAATAGGCCTCTTCGTTGTTGCAGGTCTGGTTGCGTGTGTCAACGCTGCCACAGAGAAGTCGAGGAAGCGAGATGCTTCCGGCCATTTTGAAATTTGGCGTCCGCTCGTCTGCGCATCGCTTGGCCTCATCCCGCTCCTGCTCCTCTACGGTGTAAGTGTTGGGACATCCATTCACATGTTCGCCTCACGGCATCTGCTGGTCGCCATCCCCGGAATCGCGCTCTGCTGGGCTTTTGTTGCAAGCCGTTTTCGCTTGCCCGCGGTTCGCTTGTTTTTCTGCGTAGCGTTGGTTGCCTTGAGCGCCTATGTTTATCTGACTTACCCCTCGTTCCGCGAACATAACTTCTCGTGGAAGTACGCAATCGCTGTTGCGCAGAAGAATGCCGCTCCCGACAATGCTCCGGTGATCGTTTGCAGCGAGTTTCCTGAAGCCGATTACGTCACTATGCCGCTTGGTTCGGCAAAGGAGAGCAGATTTTTCGCCCCGCTCTCTTATTACAAGCTGACCGTCCCAGTGGTCCCTATGCCCCGTACGCTGAATGCGGAAACTGTGCGGGTAGGCACTCAGTTCCTGCAGGATGCGACGCGGAAGCACCAGCGATTTCTTGCAATCGCATACAAGGAGTCCCATCCCTCTCTCTCCTGGCTGGCAGAACAAGCCTCACCGAATTTCAAGGTTCGGGACCTCGGGAGGTTTGACCAGGTAGACGTCCTCGAGTTTACCCCGGCGAGGTAACCCGTTCGCTCACCACCAGGCGGGCGCGACAGAACCCGCTCGCCCCATGTATCGTTGAAGTTTACGGAACCACACATTGCAGCAGGGAATCTGCGGCAGGCAGATTTCTGGGAGGTTTGTCAGGAAGTGCGGAAGACTGTGTTTTCTCTGGTAGCGGTGCTTGCGCTGCTCTCATGCTGTGGACTTCAGGCCCGGGCGCAGTACACGCAGCCCACGGTCGCTCCTAACAGCACCTTAGCCAACGTCCACTACGACTGGCGCTGGGAAGTGTACGGCGGATTTGCCTACTCCCATTTCAATGCCGGACCCGACCTCGTTCAGGGCGCCAATCTCGGCGGATTTGACGCGCAGGTGGCCCGGTTCTTCACGCCGCGCTGGGCGATTGCCGCCAACGGACGCGGCTATTACGGAACCAGCGGCGCCGCGCCGAATCCCTACGGAATCAAAGGCCCCTTTGTCAGCGAGCACATGTTTCTTGTGGGGCCGGAATATCGCGGTCCCAGCAACACCCACGTCTCAATGCTTTTCCATGCCCTTGTCGGCGGGTCCTACGGCTATTTCACTCGCGGGCTTCAGGACCAGAGCGGCAACCCCGTGCCTCCCGCGGCTGTGGGCTTCTTCAATAATCAGCTGGGCTTTGGCAGCGCGATCGGCGGCTCCCTTGACCTGAACCGCTCGCCGCGATTGGTCTTCCGCATCTCGCCAGACGCTACCCTGACGGACTTTGGAGGAGCGGGGCTGCACGAGCAGTTTGCTCTGTCGGTCGGACTGGTATATCGCTTCGGCGAAGGGCTGAATCGCCGGAAATAATTGTTAGTCCAGCGAAGCAAATGAAGGCCTGGCGATGCTGCCGGGCCTTTGCTGTTGGTGCTGGGAGCCCAAACGACCGGCTCGCTGATGCTGATATAGTCGAAACAGATGGCCTCGAAGGTTCAAGTGCCCGTGAAGACGCAGACCACGTCGCCGGGATTCACATATTCAGCCCTGATACTTGGCTGGTTGGTACCCGGAGCGGGCCATCTGCTAACCGGGCGCTGGGTACGCGGGCTGCTATTGTTTCTCTCCATCGCTGCCATGTTCTGGCTCGGCATCGCCATGCAGGGCAAGCTGTATTTGCCCAATACGGGCGACGTGTTGGAAATGCTGGGCTTCGCCGGAGATATCGGCAACGGCGTCTTTTATGCGGTAGGTCGTTTCTGGGGATTCGGCAGTATTCCGGTACAGCTTGTAACCGCTGACTACGGAACGAAATTCATTGTGGTCGCGGGCCTGTTGAACTTCATTTCCGCAGTGGACGCCCACAATCTCCGCATAGGCAGGAAAGACTAATGTTCTCGCCCTCCCATTTCGCCGCTGTTTTGATCTTTGCCACCTGTGCGTCCGTGGTGTTCGCGATCACGCAGCGTTCCACGCTCAAGGCAATGGTTCGCTACGGAGCTTACTGCTGGGTGGGGTTCGTCGGAGTCGTGATCGCAGCCAGCTGGGTCATGTGGCTCATCAAGCGATGACCGGGCCGCTACTCTTTTCCCACAGCATTGCGTCAAAGTCATGCGTAATCTGAAAATCGCTGCGGCGGTATAGCGCGACCGCATTCTCGTTCTTTTCGGTTACGGTCAAGGTCAATACTCTAAAACCCTGCGTCTTTAGGTTCGCAGCGGCGTGTTCAATTAGCAGACGTCCCAGGCCTTTGCCCCGCTCTTCTTTCGCTACACAGAGCTGTGTTACGTGGGCCACATCTTCGCGCACGCGTGAGCAAAGCGCCAGCCCGACGAACTCATTCGTTCCGCGGCGGAACAGGATGCGGGAAGCCGCGGCGTCAAAGTATCCACACCCCGGAAATCGCACGATATTGTGCAGAAAGCGCAGAGACCCCGCTGTGGAGCGGTACTGGTCATTGATAAAGCTGTCCAGGTGCCCACTATAAGAGGCGGAGATAAGCCGCGCCGCTTCATTGAAGTCGCCTTCCCGCCACGGGCGCAATTCCAGGTCTGCCGGCAGCGCAAACGGAGCGGGCGTGATGCCCACGAGATCGCGGCGCATAAAGAGCCGCTTATGAACGCTGAATCCCGCTGTCAGAAAAGGCCGTGCCAACTCGCCATGGGGATGCAGCAGGAGTTGCGACTCAATGCGATCTACCCCTGGAGAATTCTGCAACAGCTCAATCAGGTTCGTAAGCAACTGCGTTTCAATGTCGACAGATGCCATCGCAGCTTGCTGGGGCAGTATGGCGAATACGTCGCCCACCACGGCCTTGTGGTCCTCATAAACGCAGAAGACGTAGCCGGAAACGCGGCTGTTTTCAACCGCCACAAAGCCCGGCAGAATGCGCGAATCGAGATATTGCAGCAACAGTGTCGCGGAAGGCCGGTAATCCCATTCGAGGCGCTGGCTCCAGACGCGCGACTCCGCATTTAGCAGAGCCTTGAGGCTCGCCGCCGAGAAATGCCGAAGATCGAGAATCTCAAGCTGCAAGGCCGAAGTCATTCTTGTTCTTCTTTTCTGTGCGTTCGCGCCGGAATCCATTACACTCCCGCCGGCACCCCGGGGTCATCAATCTCAAACCACATCCGCCGCGGATCATCTATGGGGCTGCGGAAACGGAGTAAACAACTAGATTCTGAGCAGGATAATTGAAAAGCGGCTCGTATGTCCTGCCTTTTAGAGTATCGGGTAGCTTATTGATCACCGAGTCGCGCACCACAAGGATATGCCTTTCAGACGGGATGCCGTCCCGGTCATAATCGTCGACCCGATGGTCGCGGTAGAAAGAAAGGCCAAACTCCACGTCCCGGCGCACGTCGTACACAGCCACGGGCTCCCCCGGAGTAGCAATTTCGCCAATAATGCGCGCGAGCGGGCGGCCCGAATAGGTCAGGTCCATAAGCGTAATGTTGCGCTTTGTGCCGCGGATGGCGGGTACTCCGAAAAACGGCCCCACGCCGAACAAATACAACAGCATGATGATCATGGGGGTCATGGTCGCGATGCGAAGCCGCTTCAAGCCGAACCTGTAAACCATGATCAAAATAAAAATGGCCACGGCAAACGCCGTCAGGCTTCCCGCCACAATCGCCACCCTCGGCGGAATCGCCTCAGGGTTCTGAAGATGCAGGGGCATCAGCATCACGAACATGGTCAGCAGGCCGGTTATTGCGGCATGCAGAATTAGCAGCCATGCCTTAAGGTTCTTCCCGCGCTCTCGCAAACGGTTCAGGTAATCGCCAGCGAGAATCGTGAGCGGCGGAATCGACGGCAATATATAGCCCGGCAGCTTTGACTGCGAGAAGGAGAAGAAGACGATCGGGATAATCGCCCACAGCACCAGAAACTCCGGGAATGCATCGCCGGCCCTGAAGCTCCAAACGTAGCGGTGTTTGACGCGACGCACGCTCCACTCGGTGATGGATTGCTTTACCGCATCCACGAAAGCAGCGACCGCGATCACAGCCCACGGCGTAAGCGCCAGCAATACGATGGGCAGGTAGTACCAGAAGTCCTGCTCGTGATGGAAGCGATTGGTGGCGAAGCGCTCCAGATTGTGCTGGAGGAAGAACTCATGGAAGAAGCTTGGGTTGCGGATTTGCACTTCCACAAACCAGGGCAGAACCATGGCCAGATAAAGCAAGATTCCCGGCCACCAGATCGTACGCCGCAAAATGGACCATTCTCGTCGCAGTGCGGCGAAGACCACAAGAATGAATAGCGCGAGAAACGGCGCTACTGGTCCCTTGGCCAGCGTCGCCGCGCCCCCAAAGAAATAGAGATCAAACAGCCAGAACTTACTGTCTGTCTCATACCACGCATACCACCCCAGCATGCCGATACAGAACGGCGCGGCAAGCTGCATGTCCGTCGATGCGCCCCGCGCGAAGCTCAGAATCCCGGCGCAGGATGCAGTAAGCAGAGCCGCGTCAAGCTGGCCACCGCGACGGAAGCGGCGAATGTGCAGATAGATGAGCACCACCAGCACGAACGCGAAGCTCGCCGAGGGCAATCGCGCCGACCAGTCATGGATGCCGAATTCCCGGTAGGAGAACATGGCCCGCCAGTAATAAAGTGCAGGCTTCTCGAGCCAGGGCTTTCCCCAGAGATACGGTGTAATAAAGTCGCGGCGCTGCAACATTTCGCGCGCCACCTGCGCATAGCGGGGCTCGTCCGCGCCCACCAGCCCAAGTCCGGCTCCGCCAAAAATGGGCACCAGCCCATAGAACAGGAAGAACGCAGTCAGGATGAAGAGTGTTACGGCTTCCAGCGCGGTGCCCAGGGCCGGGAAGCGGGCCGTCAGCGTGGTGGGATTGTAGCGCAGCGCTCTGATTCTGGAAGGAATGCCCACGTCGTAATAATCGTTCCGAAATTTAGGCTAACAGATTGGTTACGACGCTGCGATAAAGCGCTTTAGACAACCCTGCGGACCATCCTCCCGGGCCGCCTAGTGTGCCGCTTTCTCGCCCTCTGTGGCCTGAATGCACTCGCGCAGCGCATGCAGGATGCGGTCGGAAGCTGCGGACAACGGCCCATCGAGCGTGCATCCGCCGGCGTGGCTGTGTCCGCCGCCGCCAAAGGTCTCAGCCACGCGTGCCACATTAATATCGCCCTTGCTGCGCAGCGACATGCGCACCTTATGGTTGTTCAGCTCGCGCAGAAACACGGCAACATCCACGCCCGAAATTCCGATTGCGTAGTTCACCAGGCCTTCGCAATCCTCCTCGGCGGCCGAGGTGCGCATCACGTCGTCATGCGTAATCCACATCCATGCCAGTCGGCCCTCGCGCCTTAACGTCGAGAGCGCCGCGCCCAGCAGTCGCATCTTTGAAGTTGGATTGGAGAAATAAGTATGCTGGGCTATCGAAACCGGGTCCGCGCCATGGCGCACAAGGTCTGCGGAGATCTCAAATGTGCGCGTGTCGGTACCGGCGTAGCAAAACGAACCTGTGTCCGTAAGAACCGCTGTATAGAGACATGTCGCCATTTCCGGCGTAATGCGCACGCCCGCAAGCATGGCCAATTCGTAGACCATGGCCGCAACCGCACATGCGTCGTTCTCGATCCAGTTCACGTCGGCGAAAGTCTTCCCGCTGTAGTGGTGGTCAATGTTCACGGTGTAGCGGCCCTCGAGTCCGGCCAGCCCCGTGCGGTCAAGGCCATCGCACTCCAGCAGAATCACAGCGTCATAATCGCCCTCTATGCGTTCAACGTGGCGAATGAGCTCCGAACCGGGAATCCACCGATAAATTAATGGCACACAGTCGCGCGATACCATATCGGCTCGCTTGCCTAACTGCGCCAGCATCATTCCGCAGGCCAGAATGGAGCCGATCGCATCGCCGTCCGGCCGGGCATGCGCAGCCACAAGAAAGCTATGGCCACGCTCTATGGCAGTCAGAACCGCGCTTATGTCGTTCGGCTTCTTCATATCTTACAAAGGTGCTTCCTTGCGGCGTTTGCGCTGTCGACCCAGCAGGTCGTCGATGCGGGCCTTCATCTTCTCCGAGCGGTCAATGTGAAAGGTGAGGTCCGGAACATGCTTCACGCCCATGCGCTCATGCAGCTCGTGGCGGATGTATCCGCGCGCCGCCATCAGCCCATCCAGCGTGTCCGACTCTTCCTTCTCGCCTCCATCAACAGCCACGTAAATCTCCGCGGATTTCCCGCCTGGATTCAGCAGCACCTGTGTCACGTATGCAAAACTGATACGCGGATCAGAGAGCTCGCCCTCAATCATGGCGCCTATTTCTTCCCGCAATGTCTCTGCAACGCGGTCCCGATGATACTGACGTGCCCTGTGCTCCGGCATCTACTCTTCCCTTGTGTGATTAAACCTTTGAGGATATCAGAGGATCGCCGTTCAGGCACGCCCGTTTTCCCCCGCAGGTCTCGATTTCGAGCTATTCGCTAATCGACAAACTGCCACCAGGCATCGGCAATTTGTGCGCCTAGATCATTGATAATGCGGTTCGCCGCCTGCTCGACTTGCTGCATCTGGCCCGAGAGATAATCCCGAGACGCGGAGATGGCAACGATGCCGATGGTCGCTGATTGCCAGGTTACCGCTTCATCCATTTCCGCAATAGAGATGTTGAAGCCGTGGGCGAGTTTTTCCTTAAGGCTGCGGACCACCTGGCGGCGATCCTTGAGCGAGTGCGCATGCTCTATGCGCAAATCAATGGTCATGGATGCGATGGGCATGGCTCAATGGTATTCAACCATTGATGTGGACTCCAGGCCCGAAGACCACAATGAACGCCACAGCCAGCACCGTCGCCACTGCGATCCACGCATAGCTGCGCCCGATCACGCGAGAGTCCGGCCCCGGCTGCACGCTCCTCGGGATGTAATTCCGCAGCCACAGCAGCCCGCTGTTGCCTCCGGCGGTCGCCGCCAGTGCGGAGAGAAACACATACTGCCAGCCGAACGGGTTAAAAACCCCGGCAATCCCGTCAATCACGATCGCCGAGAAGTAGGGCAGCCATAGCAGCCTGCGAAAACGCCGCACATCGCCCCGAGCCACGCCCATCCGCTGCATCAGGCTGCTGCCGATCAGCACAATTGCTCCGTAGTAGGAGGCGACACCCAGCACTACCAACCCCACCCGCAGGAGCGCGTGCGGATGCAGCCCTGCGATGACCTGAGCCCAATCGCCAAAGTCGGCTACTCCGGAGTAGAAGAAGTAGCCCGTGCCAGACAGCAAATTAAACGACATGGTGATCAGAAAGAAGAACCGCACCGAGGGACGCACCCGGCGCCCGCTGCGCAGCAGCAGCCAGAAAACCAGCGCCGTCAGCAAATTCACCAGTGTGCCACCAGCATCCACCAATCGACTGTTCTGCTCGCTCGACCAGGCAAGGGAAGTCAGCGTACCGGAAGCGTGCAGCGTCACAACTGCCGTAACTGCGTGCCCCAGCCCTTCGTGCAGCATGGTGGAAAGCATGCAGGCAATCACGCTGATGGCGCAGATGGTCGGAGGGTCATCGAGCACGGCCCTTGTCGTGTCCGGCTGCTTCACCGCCACAGATTGCGCCGCTCCACTCATGCCAGCAAGTATCGGCGCGCGTGATTCAGGGCACAAGTGATGAATGTCATGAAAATAATAGCGGCCAGCAATTCTGCTGACCGCCTTTTTTCAGATATCGCTGGCGTCTAGCTTGCCGTCAACTCCGCCGCCACCTTCTCCGTAACGAACGCTTCCACGTTGTCGCCAACCTGGATGTCGCTGAAGTTCAGGCCGACGCCGCACTCCATTCCGTTGGTGACTTCGCGCGCGTCATCCTTGAAGCGCTTGAGCGAGGTGAGCTTGCCCTTGTAGACCTGCTCGCCATCGCGGGTCAGCCGCACATCTGAATCGCGGCGCAGAACGCCGTCAGTCACGCGGCATCCGGCAATGGTGCCCACCTTCGGAATCTTGAACACGTTGAGCACTTCGGCGCGTCCCAGGTAGGTCTCCTTGAAGACCGGTTCCAGCAGCCCCAGCATCGCCTTGCGGATTTCATCCTGCAACTCGTAAATGATGGAGTGCAGTCGAACCTCAACGCCGTCCTGATCGGCCAGCTCGGCCGCCTTGCGCTCAGGCCGAACATTGAAGCCGATGATGATGGCATTCGACGCGGACGCCAGCAGCACATCGCTTTCGGTAATGGCGCCCACGCCGGAGTGGATCACCTTGATCCGCACCTTCTCCGTAGACATCTTCTGCAGCGAGTCGGCCAGCACCTGCACGGAGCCCTGCACGTCGCCCTTGAGAATAAGCGGGAGTTCCTTGACCCCAGCCTGCTTGATCTGCTCGGCCAGTCCTTCAAGCGACACGCGGGAGCTCTTGGCAAGCTGCGCCTCGCGCTCCTTCATCTTGCGGTACTGCGCAATGTTCTTGGCCTTGTCGCGGTCCGCGGTCACTAGGAACGTGTCGCCCGCATCCGGAATGCTTTCCAGGCCCAGAATTTCTACCGGCGTTGACGGCCCCGCTTCTTCAATCGGACGGCCACGATCGTCGAACATGGCGCGAATCTTGCCAAATGTATTGCCGACGATAAAGCTGTCCTGGTTACGCAGCGTTCCGTTCTGCACCAGCACTGAAGCCACCGCACCGCGTCCGCGGTCGAGGCGAGCTTCAATCACGGTGCCCACAGCAGAGCGCTCCGGCGTTGCCTTCAGATTGCCGAGGTCGGCCACCAGGCACACCATTTCCAGCAGCAAGTCGAGATTGGTCCGCTGCTTGGCGGAAACATCCACGAACACGGTATTACCGCCCCAGGCTTCAGGAACCAGTCCCCGATCGCCAAGTTGTTGCTTTACGCGGTCAGGCTGTGCGCCGGGCTTGTCGATCTTGTTCACCGCAACAATCATCGGCACGTTTGCAGCACGCGCGTGGTCAATGGCTTCCACGGTCTGTGGCATCACGCCGTCGTCCGCAGCAACCACAATAATGACGATGTCCGTAACCTTCGCGCCACGTGCACGCATGCGCGTAAAGGCTTCGTGGCCCGGCGTATCGAGAAAGACAATCTCGCGGCCAAAGGCAGGCGAGTCCGCTTTATTGATGCGGACCTTGTACGCGCCAATGTGCTGCGTGATGCCTCCAGCCTCACCGCCTGCGACGTCGGTTTCGCGAATCGCGTCAAGCAGCGACGTCTTGCCGTGATCCACGTGGCCCATGACGGTGACCACCGGTGGCCGCGTCACCTCGTGCTCGTCCGGATTCTCCTGCGACAGCAGATTCTCGATGGCCTCGTTTGCCATCTGGTCCTCAAACGTGATGACCTGCGTATCGGCTCCGAACTGGCGAGCGACGTCTTTCACCAGCTCCGCGTCGAGCGACTGGTTCACCGTGACGAAGACTCCGCGCATGAGAAGCGTAGCAATCAGGTCCTTGCCGCGAATCTCCAGCTTTTCGGCCAGGTCCTTTACGCTGATGCCTTCCGTGACCGTGATGGTGCGCGTAATCGGCAGCGGCTCCGCCGGAATCTGCGCTCCGCCAAATCGAGATGGCGGCGCAAAGCCCTTCATCGGGCCTTCTTTAGTCTTGGGATACTGCTGGCGTCCCCGTCGCGCATTGGCTCCTGGCCGCTGCGGACGTGGCGCTTCGCCCGGAGGCGGCACAAGTCCCGGCGCTCCGCCTGGTCCACCTGGACGCTGGCCAAACCCGGGCCGTGCGCCCATTCCGGGCCGCTGACCAAAGCCGGGGCGTCCGCCTGGCCCCGGAGGGCCTCCTGGCGCGCTGCGCGTTGGGTGCATGGGGCGACGTGCTCCCGGCGCTCCGGGTGGTCCGCCCTGTGGCCGCTGTCCAAAGCTGCCGGATCCTCCTGGGCCTCCGGGACGGCGGTCAAAAATGGGTCTGCCTCGCTGGATTCCGCCTCCGCCGCCCGTCGGAGCGCTGACTGTGGGCCGTTGCGAAACTGGAATCTTGGGCGCTGTGTATACCGGGCGCGGGCCTGTCTGCGGCATAATCACGCGGCGCGGCGCGGCTGCGGGAGCCTCGGGCTCAGCAGCTTCAGGAGCAGGTTTGGGAGCCTCCGCCAACGGCGAAGGCGCGACCGGCGGTGCGGCGGTGACAGCAGCAGCGGGAGCAGCAGCAGCCGCTATTGTCGGATGGGCAATCACCGGCGGCTTTGCCACCACAGGGCCGCTTGGGGGCGCTGCGGAAATGGCCGGACGTGGCTCCGTTGCTACAGCTCCCGCAGGAGGCTTTCCGACCACGGGGCCTGCTGGCGGCTTCGCGGCAATGGCCGGAGTCCGCTGCTGCGCAGGAGGCGTCACAATCGGCGCAGCCGGGCGAGGCTGAGGAACAATCTTTCGTGGAGCGGGTTTCGCGGCTTCCGTCGTAACGGGCGCGGCTTTCTCCACAGGAGCCGCGGCTGGCGCGCTGGCGGAGGCTGGTTTCGGTGCGACGGCGCTCGGCTTTGCAGCCACCGGAGCTGCTGGAGCGGTTGCGCGCGGCGTTGTCGCGGCAGCTTCCTGCTCTTTCTTCTGCAGGATCGCCTTCAGCACATCGCCGGGCTTCGATACCTTGGATAGATCGATCTTTGGCTTGGGCGCGGAATCTACGCGCGAAGCGCCTGCTCCGCCCTTGCCGCGCTGCAAATAGACGCGCACACGCTCGGCTTCGTCTTCTTCCAGCGAGCTCGAGTGCGTTTTCTTCTCGGTGACACCAACGGCCTCGAGAACGTCAAGAATCATCTTGCTCTTGACTTCTAGTTCACGTGCTAAATCGTTGATTCGAACTTTGCTCATCCGTCCCTTTTGTACCTGCTCCCCTGACCCTTAGCTCATTGCGAACTCCCGCCAGCGGGTTGTAACCCTGTTGTTTATTATGGCCCGAAACAGCACATTTTGCGCGTTCCAGGTCTTGCACTCAATGTCCGGAAAGCGATTCCAGCAGCGGCGCATGCTTACGCGTCGCCCTCCGGCTTCCTGTCGCTTTCTTCCCTCAGTTCGGCGGTCTCGGCCACATCCTGGTCGGGAACCGCGTTTTCCGCAAGCTTTTCGCTGGTATCCTGCCGTCCCGGAGTCACCGGTTCCGCGCCCTCATCCTCAACTGCCGGGCCCGATTCCGTGATTTCCTCAATCTGCTGGGCGGCGACCTCGTCGTTCACAGGGCCGGTTCCGTCCTCCGCAGGAGCCTCTTCCCCCTCTTGCGTCAGATCCAGCTTGAGAGCGTCTTCCTCTTCGTCCAGGCTCGCGTCGGACTTCGATTTCTCCGCAGCCAGGTTCGGCACGGGAATCGGAACGGGCCGTTCCTCGCCCGGTTCGTACTGGCCGAAATAGTGCCGCACGGCCGCGCTGATCTTCTCCAGTGTCTTCTCACCGATGCCGGGGATCTCCTCAAGCTGCTCCGGCGTCATGTCCGCCAACGCTTCGACCGTCGTAATGCCCGCGGCAACCAGCTTCTGGATGATGCTTTCGCCCAGTTCGCTGACCTGCTCAATCGCCGTTGTCGTCGCGGCGCCAAAGCCCTGCATCTGCTGCTCGACTTCCTGCCGCTTCTCCTCTTCGCTCTTAATGTCAATCTTCCAGCCGAGCAGCTTCGCCGCCAGCCGCACATTCTGGCCCTTTTTACCGATAGCCAGCGAGAGTTGTGTGTCATCCACAATCACCTCAAGCTGCTTCTCGCCCAGGTCCGTGATGCTTACGCGGCTCACCTTCGCCGGTTGAAGTGCCTTCTCGGCAAAGGTAGTCACTTCTTCGCTGAACTCGATAATGTCAATCTTCTCGCCACGCAGTTCGCGGATGATCGACTGCACTCGCATGCCCTTCATGCCTACGCACGCGCCTACAGGGTCTACATCCTTGTCGCGCGACATCACGGCGATCTTGGTCCGCTCGCCGGCCTCGCGGGCAATCGCTCGGATCGTCACGGTGCTGTCGTAAATTTCCGGAACTTCGCTCTGGAAAAGGTTCTGTACCAGCTCCGGAGCGGCGCGCGACACGATCACCTGCGGCCCCTTCGCCGCGCGGTCCACCCGCAACAGCACCACGCGAACGCGCTCGCCCACCGCGAACTGCTCCAGCCGCGACTGCTCGCGACGCGGCATCCGCGCCTCGGCTTTGCCCAGGTCAAAGATCACGTCCTGCGGCTCCAGCCGCTTCACCGTCGCCGTCAGCACTTCGCCCACGCGATGGTTGTACTCGTTAAAGACCGTATCCCGCTCAGCCTCGCGGACCTTCTGAAAGATCACCTGCTTGGCCATTTGCGCGGCAATACGTCCCAGCACGTCCGTCGGCTTGTAGTAGCGGATTTCTCCGCCCACCTCGACTTCAGGCGCAAGCTCGCGCGCGTTATCAAGGCTGATCTGGTTCACCGGATCTTCAATCAGCTCCGGCGTCTCGACAACAGTCTTGTAGATATACGCGCGAATTTCGCCGGTTTCCTTGTCCAGCTCAGCGCGCATGTTCTCCTGCGTCTTGTAATACTTGCGCGTGGCGAGGGCGATTGCGTCCTCGACGGCTCCCACGACGATTTCCGGCTCAATGCCCTTGTCGCGGCTCAGTACTTCAATGGTCTGGTAAAGCGGACTTGCCATAGTTTTCTCTCGATTGCTTTCCGGCACTCCGGCCGGGTTTCAAATTCAAAATTCCGGAATCAGGCTGGCCTTCTCAACATTGGCCAATGCGATTTCCATTTCCTCGCGGTCTGCCGACTCCCGTCCGGCTCTTGCCGCTTTCTTGCTCTTACCCTTTTGCCGCACAGCACTTAGATCGAGCGTGACTGCCCCGGCATTTACCTGTGTGAGCCTTCCTTGCCAATGCCGGTTGCCTGCCACCGGCTCAAAGGTCTGCAGCTTCACCAGGTTTCCGCGAAAGCGCTCAAACTCAGCATGAGTTCGCAGCTTGCGGTCCAGCCCCGGGGAAGAAACTTCCAGCGTGTACTCTGCGCCGGGTATCAGGTCTTCCACATCGAGCAGCGTCCCAAAGTCGCGGCTGAACGCCGTACAGTCATCGTGGGTCACACCCGAAACCTGCTCCGCAGCCAGCCCCTGCGTGCCAATCCCTGCGTTGGATGCCAGCTTCGCGCGCTCCTCGGCGTTCTTCTCGATATAAACGCACAGTGCCCTGGGCTTCCCTCCCGCACGGTAGTCCACTTCCACCACGTCGAGCCCGTGAGAAGCGGCGACGCGTTGCGCGGCGGTGCGAATTGTCTCCAGATCCAGGGCCATGGGCAGATTCCGTGCAGCAGCTCTACTTTTTCTACTTTGCAGAAGAGTCAGATGCGGCACGCGCGCCAAATTGCGACCAAATAAAAAGTGGGCTTTTGGCCCACTCATCTGTCCGGGCCGACGGACACTCACGTTCCAGCCCGAATAAACTCGTCTGCCCTTCTAGAATACGCCGCCTTTCACAGGAACACAATTGCACCCCTCTGTAGTGCGCCATCCCAAAGTGCAGGAGTATGATGAACCCTCAATTTCGGGCGAACATCAAGACCGGCCCAAAATATGAGGAGGATGTATGGGATTTCTAGAGGAAGCTGCTGGAGCGTTCGTCGCTGTCGAAGGCGCAAAGAAGCTTGATCCCGATGCCGGAATCGTCACCGAAGGTGTTGCCGCTCTCGCCGGTTTTGAAGGCGTAAAAAAGATCACCGAACACTTCGAGGAAAAGAAAGAAGAAGCCCAGGACTCCGACCAGAATTCAGACCAGCAGAGCTGACTGCGCGCTTTTCAACTCTATAGCGTTGGCTGTATTCAGGGCACATGTCTTCGGCGTGTGATCGGATTTCACAATCCGTGCACACCTGAGGAAATTTCTGCGCTCTCGTGGTAAATAATTGAGCTGAAGTATCCGCAAGGAGCCCGCTTGAGCAAGCTGAATCCGTATGAAGTATTTTTGGCCGGCCAGGAACCACTGAAAGTCCTGGCCGCAACTTCCGCGCGCGTCGAAAGCATCCTCCACCACCTCGGCCCTGATCGCGCCAACACCGCCCCTGCTCCCGGGAAATGGAGCGCCCGCCAGATCGCCTGCCACCTCGCCGACTGCGAAATCGCCTTCGCCTTCCGCCTGCGGCAAACTCTGGCCGAAAACAATCACACCATCCAGCCCTTCGATCAGGAAAAATGGGCCGCCCAATATGCCGCCTACTCTGCGCATGAGGCACTCGCCGCCTTCGCCGCGACACGCAACTGGAATCTCGCCCTGCTTCGCGCGCTTTCACCCGAAGCCAACGCCACGCAGGTCACCCACCCCGAGCGCGGAACCATGACCTTCCGCACCATCGTAGAAACCATGGCCGGACACGACCTGAATCACCTCGGCCAACTTGAATCCATCATGAAAAAACTCGCGCCTGAGCCCTGAATTACAGCCCAACCCGCGTTTGGCTCTACAATAAATAGATAACCACCGCAGGCGGGCCGTCACATCCGCCGCGGCCGTGGTGCATCTTCTATTTATGATTGAACATCCTGTCCCGGAAGCGCTCACCTTTGATGATGTCCTGCTCGTACCTGCCTATAGCGATGTGGTTCCCGCGCAGGTAAGCACCCAGACCCGCCTGACAAAGAAAATCATCCTCAACACGCCGCTGCTCAGCGCCGCCATGGACACCGTCACCGAGTCGCGTCTGGCCATCGCCATGGCGCAGCAGGGCGGACTGGGCATCATCCATCGCAATCTCTCCATCGAGCAGCAGGCCAGCGAAGTCGATAAGGTCAAGCGCTCTGAGAGCGGCATGATCGTCGACCCCGTCACCGTAGGGCCTAATCAGCTCATCTCTGACGCCCTCGATGTCATGCGACGCTACAAAATCTCCGGCGTCCCTGTTACGGAAAACAAAAAGCTCGTCGGAATCCTCACCAACCGCGACCTGCGCTTCGAAACCCGCACCGACATTCCCATCCGCGACGTGATGACCAAAACCAACCTCATCACCGTCCCCGTCGGCACCACCCTCGAAGACGCCGAACGCATCCTCCATCAGCACCGCGTCGAAAAACTCCTCGTCGTAAACGGAGGCTACGAGCTCAAGGGTCTCATCACCGTCAAGGACATCCAGAAAAAACTGAAATACCCCAACGCCTCCAAAGACGAGCAGGGCCGTCTGCGTGTGGGCGCGGCCCTCGGAGCCACCGGAGACTTTCTCGAGCGCGCCGCCGAGCTGGTCAAAAACCGCGTCGATGTTCTCTCCATCGACTCCGCCCACGGACACTCCTCGCGCGTGCTCGAAGCCGTGCGCGCCGTGAAGAATGCCTTCCCCAGCGTGGATCTGCTCGCCGGAAACATCGCGACCTACGACGGCGCAAAGGCCCTCATCGCTCACGGCGCCGATGCCGTCAAGGTTGGCATTGGTCCCGGCTCCATCTGCACCACCCGCATGGTCACCGGCGCCGGCATGCCGCAGATCACCGCCATCAGCGAGGCGTACCGCGCAGGCCGCGAGCACGGAATTCCCGTGATCGCCGACGGAGGCATCAAGTACTCGGGCGATGTCGCCAAGGCCATCGCCGCCGGAGCCAACTCCGTCATGATCGGCTCGCTCTTCGCCGGAGTCGACGAGAGTCCCGGCGAAACCATCCTCTACCAGGGCCGTTCATTCAAGGCCTATCGCGGAATGGGATCGCTCTCCGCCATGTCGCAGGGTTCAGGCGAGCGCTATTTCCAGGGCACGCAGGACTTTGAACAACAGGCCGAGCGCGCCGAGGGAGTGGTCAACCGCGAGCGCAATGCCGGAAATCGCCTGGCCAAGTTCGTTCCCGAGGGCATCGAAGGTCGCGTGCCCCATCGCGGGCCATTAGAAGCCATGGTCTACCAGCTCGTCGGCGGACTCCGTTCGGGAATGGGCTATCTCGGTTGCGGAAGCATCGAGGACCTGCAGACCAAATCCCGCTTCGTCCGCATCTCCAACGCCGGCGTGCGCGAGAGCCACGTCCACGACGTCATCATCACCCGCGAAGCACCTAACTATCATGTGGAGTAAGGCCCCCTTCGCCAGCTTCGTTGGGCCAGCTTTTGGTGCCCATGAGGAGGCTGCTTGTGGTGGTGGGTAACCTGATTGGCCCTGATTGGATCGTCCTACTTGCGGCGGTGGCTGTTCTGTTCAATGCGGTGAGAGGCCTAACTAGCGGGAGCGCGATACTTTTCTACCGTATTGTGAAGCGGTCAGAAGACGGGCTTCTGTATTGGTTTGCTGTATGCGGATCTGTGGCATTAGCCATATTAGCCGTAATAGCAG
>DASZAG010000017.1:0-5770 GCA_035945555.1 Acidobacteriaceae bacterium | reverse complement strand
TTTGCTTCTCAGGACGCGAAGCTGCATGCAGACAGAGCGGAAGAACTGTTCCGGTTCAGGAGAACAGGATCAGCATCGTGAGAGCGTCATGTCAGGAGTGCAGCAGAGTCAGAGAGAACAACCTGGGTTCAGGGTCGGCTGTGGCCCTGTGTTCAGCCCCGCCGCTCCGGCGCTGAACGCCGTCGCTCCGCCTGTTTACTGAGTGGTTACAGGAAGGCCCGAAAACCGCTCCCCGCCGGCGGGGAAATTCATGCAGGACCTCCTGCATGAATTTCGACAGGAAGCGGGGAAACACATGTTTCCCCATCGTGTATCGCTATACAGGTGTTGATTTTCTGGTTAACTGTGACCCGCTTCGGTAGGATTCTGACATCTCCGGCGCCCCTGAAGCTGTTTATCAGCCAGTACACTTTCCAGCAGAAAACACGGGCTCGACCTCGCACCTCCATTGCCGCGGACCAGCTCAGAGGCGCGAGGGTTGGACCCCGATCGCTCTGATCCTGCTGCGTCTCCCGTCCATGTCTTGCAGCCAAATACCCGGAAGGAACGCCTCTTCTTTTGTATCTGCTGTCTTGCTCATTGGGTTGGCAATCATTCTTGTAACACCTCGTGCTCCTCCTCGACTCAGCATTCAAACAACTCGCCCGCGAGTGCCTTGCTACCATTTGAGCAATCGAATGACGAGTGGGAGGCCAACTTCAGCTCCGAAGATGGCATGCGATCTGTGCTGCTTTCAGCGATTGTGCCGGGGCAGATCATGATCGGCGCGAACCAAATGTCACACATGAGCGACGGCTCGGTGCACCGCGCTCCTCAGGGAAAAGACAACGCCCGATTTTGATATCGCCAAAGCAAAGTGGCCTGAGGCATTGATCGGCGCTTGATTTCGCGCCACAATACGAAACTCCCCCCATCGGCCATTACTTTTTCCCTCGCCCCGAAGTTGCTGAGGCCATTCCCAGAGGGTATTCACGTGCTTGCTACTGCCTGGTTCTGGATTCGTTTCCTTGGTCTCGACTGGGGATCGGCGCGGTCCTGATGGGTCTGTCGCTCATCGAAGATGACGATCAGTCAGGTCTCAAATTCATCTCCAGTGGGCGGGAATCATCCTCTTAGGTTTAGCCGCGACAATCTGGCACTTGTGATTTTGCATTTCGCACCGGAGGATTCGGATGGCCGAGACTTCGGATGACACGGCTGGTCGTCTCACGGCAGATGCATTGCAGCTTGCCATCTCGCTAGATTCGTTTACGACGTTTGACCTGGCGGAGAGGATCGAACCAGTTTTTCAGCATGGCTATCAACAATTGAAAGAATTAAAGCAGCGGCACGAGTCACTGCTCGTGAGCCGCGCTGATGAGGCGACTCTGGGCTGGATTCTGGAGACGATCAATGTGCGTCTAAGTTTCCTGGAACGCCTCAATGCAGAAATGTACCCCCCGAACCTAGGAAGAAGAGCCCCGGATCGCTGAAGACGGGTGTTGTCTCCGCAGAAACACTTGTTGCCCATCTGACTTTGCTGGTCCATGTGTCATTTTGCGGGCATGCCGTTAACTATTCATATCTAAGCGCGATCATCGGATCGAGCCGCATGGCCCGCCGCGCGGGGATATAGCAGGCCGCCAGCGCCACCGCTGTGAGCAGTGAGGTGACCCCCGCAAACGTTACCGGATCGGTAGGTCTCACGCCGAAGAGCAGTCCCGCCATCAGGTGCGACACGATCAGCGCGCCAACCAGTCCTAACGCGGCGCCGGCCATCGCAAGCCACAGGCCCTGGCGCAAGATCATCGCCAAAATCTCCGTCCTGCTCGCCCCGAGCGCAAGGCGTATGCCGATGTCGTGCGTGCGCTCGCTCACGATGTACGAAATCACTCCGTAAATTCCCAGCGCCGCCAGCAGCAACGCCGTCGCCGCAAAGCACGCCACCATCTGCATAGAGAATCGCCGCTCCGCCAGTGATGCCGACACCGCGTCATCGAGCGTCTGCGCTCCGTAAACAGGCAGCTCCGGATTCACGGACTGCACCATCGCTCGCACCTCTTCCGGCACCGCGCTGGCATTCAGGTCTCCACGCAGAAAGATGGCCAGTTCCTTGGGCGTCTCCTGGTACAGGCTCAGATAGATTTGCGGAACGCTCGCGTTCGCCAGCGACTCGGTTCGAGCATCCGCAATCACCCCGACGATTGTGATCCAGCTCTTGCTCGCACGTTGGCCAACCCCAGCCCTCCCGCCTCCAACCTTCAGCCGCTTCCCAATCGGATCCTCGCCCCGCCAGTAAGTCTCCGCCATCGCCTGGTTGATCACGGCGACCGGCGGCGCATTCTCGTCGTCACCGTCGTTGAACAGTCGGCCCCGCAGCACCGGAATCTCCAGCAAATGAAAATATTCCGGCGTAACCTGCGACCGCTCTACCAACGGCGGCTGCTTGCTCTGTGTCTGGCGTCCTTCCACGATCAGCGCGCTCAGGTTGCGGTCGTGGTGCAGCGGAATCGACGGCTCCGCTCCCAGCGCCGCCTCCCGCACTCCTGGCAGCAACCGGCTGCGCCGCAGCAATTCGCGCGCAAATACTGCCTCCTGAACAGCTGTTCCATAAATGTCCGTCTTCGGATCGTTGGGGCTCGGCAGCCACAACTGAACCGACATCACATGCTGCGGATTGAATCCCAGCGGCGCCTTGTACAAATCCCAAAAACTGCGCAGCAGCAAGCCTGCGGCCACCATCAGCACCAGCGAAAGCGCAAACTCCGTCACCACCAGCACGCGTCGCGTGCGCGTCTGCTGCGTGGAGCCCGTCGACCCACGCCCTTCCACTCTCAGCGTGCTCGGCAGATTCAACCGCCCTGCCTGCCTCGCGGGCGCCAGCCCGAAAATTACCCCGGCTGCGATCGAAACCGTCAGCGCGAACAGCATCAGGCTCCAGTTAATCGACAGATCGTTGAGCCGAGGCAGGCTTTCCGGAATCAGCCGCAGCAGGAATCCCTTCATGCAGAACAGAATCACCAACCCCGCCGCTCCGCCGAGCAGCGAAAGCAGCAGGCTCTCCGTCAGCAATTGCCGCACCAGCCGCTTGCGTGCCGCTCCCAGCGCCTGGCGCACCGCCATCTCCCGCGATCGCGTGCTGGCCCGCGCTAGTAGCAGATTCGCTACATTCACGCAGCCGATCAGTAGCACCAGCGCCACTGCGCCCAACAGCAGGATCAGCGACTGCCGAACGTTGCCCACCACGTTTTCCTTCAGAGGCACCAACCGTACCGTCCACTTGCTGGCGGCCGGATAATCATCCGGAAATTGCTTCCCCAACGAAGCAACCAACGCGTCCAGCTGGCGCTGCGCCGCTGCAACCGTCAGCCCTGGCTTCAGGCGCCCGACCGTCTCCAGAGGCAACCGCAAACTGCGGTTCGCGGCCCGATCCGAATTATCCGAAAAACCCAACGCCGCCCACTGTTCCGTATTCCTCTCGCCCACGGTTCGCCCCGGATCGCGAAAACCCGGCGGCATCACCCCGATTACCCGATACAAATCGTTGTCGGCCCGCAAACTTCTTCCCACAATGCGCGGATCGCTCCCGAAAGCGCGCTTCCACAACCCGTCACTGATCACCACATCCAGCGTGAACCCCGGCGTTTGATCCTGAGGATCGAACGTCTTCCCCAACTCCGGTTTCACCCCCAGCATCGCAAAATACGCCGGCGACACTCCCTCATACTGCATCCGCGATGGCTGTGATGCACCCGTCAGGTTCGCCGACCCGAAAATCTCCAGCACAACATACTGAAAAATTCCCGAACGCTGCAGATCCTTAAACTCTGGAATCGAGATGCCGGCGTCGCTAGCGCCCGTGCCGGGCAGATCGTCTTCGATCCGAACCAGCTCTTCCGGGTGCGGGAAGGGCAGCGGATGCAGCAGCGTGGCGTCGAACAGGCTGAAGATCGCCGTCGTCGCTCCGATGCCCAGCGCCATAATCAAAATTGCAATCGCGGAGAAGCCCGGCGACTTGGCAAACATACGCAGCGCGAAGCGCACATCCTGAATCAGGTGTTCAAAGAACGGCAGGCTCTGCTCCGCGTGGTAATCCTCTCTGACAGTTCCCACCCATCCGAACTTCATCACGGCCTGCCGCTTTGCCTCTTCCGCATTCATCCCCGCGCGCAGATTCTCCTCTGTCTGCAGGGCCAGATGCTCCTCCATCTCTTCCCGCAGACGTTTGTCGCTTCCTCTTCCACCCGCGAAGTTTGCCGCACGCGCCACAAACCGCCTCAGGAATCTCATGGGAAATCCTCCGCCTTCATCTCAAAGAACCGGCCGATGATCGCCGCCGTTTGCTCCCAGTTCCGAGCCTCGGCTTCGAGCAGCTTATGTCCTGACCGTGTGAGCCGGTAAAAGCGCGCCCTGCGGTTGTTCTTCGAAGCTCCCCACTCTGATGAAATCGCGCCTTCTTGCTCCAGCTTCAGCAGGACAGGATAGAGTGTGCCTTGATTGACGGCCAGCAGGTCTCCACTGATCTGTTCAATCCGCCGTGCAATTCCGAATCCGTGCAGCGGCCCAAGCACCTCTAGAGTCTTCAGCGCCATCAGCGCTAAAGTTCCCGGACGGACATCCGTCTTCTGCTTCAATGTCTCCCCTTTTGGTTGGCAACAGGAAGCATCCTCTCACATCTCCTCTGGGTAGGCAACAGGTGATTTCTGAGTCTGGTCGAGTGAGCCCTTTGGTCATGCGGAAAGGGTCAAGTGCGAGGAATCAACCGCGGATCGAAGCCTCGAGACTGAGAAGAGATGCTCTTCGATGATGCCAAATCGCCAATGCCCTCATCCAGCCAGTGGTCCCATTTGGTACGTTTCACCGGCAACTCGGACACTGGAAGCTAGGCCGCTCCGGAACGGGCTGCCGTCCAAAGAACTGAGTGTGGAAACTAGCTCCAATTCCGTCGTTGGAGCCAAGTTGGCCTGTAATGGCGCTTGACAAAAATTCATGGAAAAGGGTTGACAGCGGATCGGCGGCGGGCTCAATAATAACAATCTCGGCGACGTACCGGGAACGTCTCAGAAAAGCAACGTGGCTCAACCGCACTCAAGCTAAGTTCAACGGTCTTGGTCCGAAGCAAACAAATCCCCCAAAATTGATGGCTGCCTGCCGCTTCGCGGTCCCGCTGCTGTTTCGGCGCGCGCCCGGGCGTTCTCTTTTGTTCGGTTGTGCCATTCCGTAGATGACGCCCGTAACCGCCAATCCGACCTCTCATGCTGACAGGCAGACGAAGCCTATCAGGCCCGACGGAGGATGGCCAATGAGTGATCCTAAATGGGACGATCCGAACGAATATGTCGCCGACGTGCTGAATCTCCATGGCTCGCTCGACCTCGTCACCGCGGAACATGACTTGCAGACAATTACGCGCGCGCTCATCCAGGGAAGGGAACGGTACTTCGACCTGGTGTTTCGCCGTCTGTCCCTGAACTTCGACCAGAAGGAGGCCGCTGTTGTGATGTGGATGCTGGATATGGTTCAGGCCCGCCTGGCCTCCTTAGAGCGGTTGCGGCACCAGAAGTCGCCAAGGTCCGGTGCAGACACCCGTATTCGCAAATCGCGGCATTCATGGGCATGAATACTCGTCGGAAGCCGCAAGTCCGTTGTCCCGCCTGTCGGGCCGAGGTGCGCCGCTCCCGTCGACGATTCGAGGAGTGGCCGTTTCGCGTGCTGGGGATACACGCCTACCGCTGTTTCTCGTGTAAGGAGAGGTTTTACGCGTGGCCGGGCAATCGAGAGGTAATGCTCA
>DASZAG010000016.1:0-16898 GCA_035945555.1 Acidobacteriaceae bacterium | reverse complement strand
CTTCCGTAGATCGGCCAGAGGCACAGCGCGAACGCTATGCGGCGCAATGCCGACGCTGACCAGCGGCGAATCAGAATACTCACGCCACAGCGCCTCAGTATTTCCAAGAAAAGCAGCCGTGCCCTCAAAAAAACGAATCTGCCCGGGATCGCGCGGCAACTCAAATCCGGATCTCAGATACGCCGTGCGTAGCAGCACAATGCGCAGCCCCACAGATTGCGCGGCCGCAATTACCTGCTTCGCCAGCAGATTCGCATCGTCATACGGTTTTCCATCCGGCGCGTTATGCAGGTAGTGGAACTCGCCGACCGTTGTCGTTCCGGCAAGCACCATCTCCAGAAACGCCATCCGCGCCACGTCGTAAACATCCTCTGGATCTAGCCTGCTGGCCGCGTGGTACATCGTCCCGCGCCATGACCAGAAGTCGCTTCCGCTGGTCGCGCGCGACTCCGACTTCCCACGAATAAGCCGCTGAAACGAGTGCGAGTGCGCGTTCACAAAGCCCGGCAGCAGCGCCTTGCCCGGCATCTCGACCACCTGCGTCGACGCCGCGTCGACGGTTCCGGAAACTGCCACCACCGCACCCGATTCGCTGACCAGAACGCCGGCATTCGCAACAAACTTTCCGTCGACGTAAAGCACCTCGGGCCGATACAGCACGTTCATGGCATGACCCTCCGTCCGCCGATCCATACTTCGCGCACAGGATTAGCCCCCAGCATATAGGCGACGTCACGCCAGTCGCTGCCTTGCAGCACCACAAAATCGGCGCGGCATCCAGTTTCAACTCGTCCCACATCACGGATCCCGAGCGCGCACGCGGCATTCGCCGTCGTCGCCACAAGCGCCTCCTGCTCCGTCAACCCATTGAGCCTCACCGCCAGCGCCATGGCCGCCGCCACCGAGAACAGCGGGCTGGAGCCGGGATTCAGGTCCGTTCCAACGGCAACAGCCGCGCCGGCATCAATGAGCTCTCGTCCCGCCGCAGCGGGCGTCCCCAGGTGCAGCGACACCCCGGGAAGAATCGTCGCAATTGTGGAGCTCGCGGCAAGCTGCGCAATCTCTTGCGCTCCCGACGCTTCCAGATGGTCAACACTCAGTGCGCCGCTACGAATCGCAAGCTCGACCCCGCCAATCGCTTGAAATTGATCGCTGTGCAGCTTCACCGCGAGCCGATGCTGCACTGCTGCTCGCAGCATCAGCTCGGCCTCGCTCGGCTGCCACGCTTCCCTTTCGACAAATACATCGACAGCCGCAGCCAGCTTGCGGCTCGCCACCTCCGGAATCAGCTCCTCACAAATCTGCGTAAGATATGCGGCGCGTTCCGCTTGGTCCTTCGGCGGAATATGAATCAGCAGCGTCGGCACAATCCGCGCGGGCACAATCGCCGCAAGCTCTTCAATCGCCTCCAGCATGCGAATCTCCGCCGCCGGAGTGAATCCATAGCCGGACTTAACCTCAATCGTCGTTGCACCCGAGGCAATCAACGCTTCAATCCTCGGCCGGGCCAGCGCCACCAGTACATCCTTCGACGCCGCCGCCGTGGCGCGAATTGTGCTGCGAATCCCTCCGCCTGCCGTAAGAATCGACTCATAGCTCACGCCCGAACTTCTCGCCTCAAAGTCCGCGAGGCGGTCGCCTGCCCAAACCGCGTGCGTGTGCGGGTCCACCATTCCCGGAACCACTGCGCGTCCGCCCACATCGACAGTCGTCGCTGCGTCTCCCGTCCACTCGATCGCTTTTCCCACCCACGCAATCACGCCCGACGAAACCGCCAGCGCCGCTCGCTCCACGATCTTCAACTCGCGCATGGCCGCGCCGCGCTTCGGACCCGCACCTTCAGCGGTCACAAGCTGCGATATTCCGGTGATGAGCAGATCTTTCATCGGGGTCGGTTAATCCCAAGGCTCGGCAAATCCAACCCGCGCTCAACTGCAACTGCCTTCGCGAGTTCGTATCCGGCGTCCGCATGGCGCACAACGCCCAGCGCGGGATCATTCGTCAGGCACATGCGCAGGCGCTCGTCCGCCTCATCGCTTCCGTCGGCCACCGCCACCAGCCCCGCGTGCTGGCTGTAACCCATTCCCACGCCGCCGCCGTGGTGGAAGCTCACCCAGGCCGCTCCGCTCGAGGCTCCGGTCGCATAATTCAGCAGCGCCCAGTCTGAAACCGCATCCGAGCCATCCAGCATCGCCTCCGTCTCGCGAAACGGACTCGCCACCGAGCCCGCATCCAGATGGTCGCGCCCAATCACAATCGGCGCCTTCAGCCGCCCATCACGAACCATCTGGTTGAATAGCAGCCCCGCGCGATCGCGCTCCCTGTATCCCAGCCAGCAAATCCTCGCCGGAAGCCCCTGGTACGCGACCTCCGTCCCCGCAAAGCGCAGCCACTCCTGCAATCGCCTGTCATCGTGAAACATCTCCAGCAGCGCGTGATCCGTCGCCGCAATGTCCGCCGGATCTCCCGACAGCGCAACCCACCGAAACGGCCCACGCCCCTCGCAAAATGAATCCCGAATGAACGCCGGTACAAATCCCGGATACGAAAACGCATCCGCCACTCCCGCCATCTGCGCCTGCGCCCGCAGATTATTGCCATAGTCAAACGCCATCGCCCCGCGCTGCTGCATCTCCAAAATTGCCTGCACATGCCGCGCCATCGACTCGCTCACCCGGCGCGCATACTCCTCCGGCTGCGAAGACCGCAGCGTGTTCAGGTCCTCATCCGCGCGCGCCGACGGCAGATAACCCCACAGCGGATCGTGCGCGCTCGTCTGATCCGTCACCAGATCGGGCGTGAACCCAAGCCGCACCATCTCCGGCAAAACATCCGCCGCATTCCCCATCAATCCAATAGACACAGCCTTGCGCTCGTGCTTAGCGTCCTCGGCTTGTCTGATCGCATCTTCAAGCGACTCAGCCACAGTGTCCAGATACCGCGTTTCCAGCCTGCGCTCAATCCGCGCCGGGTCCACCTCAACGCAGATCCCCACTCCTCCCGCCAGCCGAATCGCCAGTGGCTGCGCGCCGCCCATGCCGCCCAGGCCCGCCGTCACAGTAATCGTTCCCGCCAGCGTGTCTTTAAAATGCTTCTGCGCCGCGCTGCGAAACGTCTCGTAAGTCCCCTGCAAAATGCCCTGCGTCCCGATATATATCCACGATCCCGCGGTCATCTGCCCATACATCATCAACCCGGCGGCATCGAGCTTATCGAACACCTCCCACGTCGCCCATTTGGGCACCAGATTGGAATTTGCGATTAATACCCTTGGCGCAAGCCGATGCGTATTCAGCACAGCCACGGCTTTGCCGGACTGCACCAGCAGCGTCTGGTCGTTTTCCAGCCGCTCCAATGTCGCCACAATCGTGTGGTAGCACTCCCAGTTGCGCGCCGCCTTGCCCCGCCCGCCATACACAATCAGCTCTTCCGGTTTTTCCGCCACTTCCGGATCAAGATTGTTCATCAGCATGCGCTTGGCCGCTTCCTGAATCCATCCCTTTGCCGTTTTTGCGCTGCCGCGGGGCGCGCGAATCGGTGTATACGGAGTCATTGATGTTCCTCCCGTGCACGTGAATCGAGCCCCCGGAAGTCCCGGTGTTACTGCTGATCTGGAATTTCCGCCTCAACCAATTTCGCCAGCAGCACGAGTGATTCCTGCCAGCCCAGGTAACAGGCTTCCGCGGGAATCATGGCGGGTATTCCTTCCTGAGTGATTTTCAGGTCGGTTCCGCAGAAGATTTTCTTCAACGTGATCGTGGTTTGCATTTCACCTGGAAGGCCCGGGTTATCAAACGAATTCGTGTAGCGTATGCGCTCGTGCGGTACAAGTTCCAGATACTTGCCTCCGAACGAGTGGCTGCTGCCTGTGCTGAAGTTGGTGAACGACATCCGGTAGCCGCCGCCCACTCTTGCATCCATCTCATGAACCTTGCCGGTGAACCCGTTCGGCGGAAGCCATTTGGCCATTGCATCGGCATCGAGGAATGCGCGGTAGACGCGCTCTGGGTTGGCGCGGAGTACTCGGTGGAGTTCGACAGTGTTGGAGGTATTGGTTGTCATAATTTCCTGCTATTCTGCCCGCGCTGACGTGACGAACAGAGCGGCTTGAAAAGGCCGTTCAACGACACACAGACTGATGATGGTATCACTCGCAACCATATTGCATCAGAAGAGAGTACAAATTCAGTCGAGAGGTGTGCCGCCGATGAAATCCCCTGGCGCGAAGCAGTCGAGCGCAAGCTCGAAACCAGAGCCGCTCTCCGCAAAAGAAGTTGACCAGCTCAACGCATGGTGGCGCGCGGCGAATTATCTCTCCGCCGGCATGATCTATCTCTACGACAATCCCCTGCTGCGCGAGCCGCTCAAGCCGGAACACATCAAACAGCGCCTTCTCGGCCACTGGGGCTCCGACCCCGGACAGAGCTTCACATGGGTCCACCTGAACCGGCTCATCAGGAAGCACGACCTCGACATGATCTACATCGCCGGCCCAGGACACGGCGCGCCGGCAACTCTTTCCAACTCCTATCTCGACGGCAGTTACACCGAAATCTACCCCGAAAAGAGCCAGGACGAAGCCGGCATGCGCAAATTCTTCCGGCAATTCTCTTTCCCCGGCGGAATCGGCAGCCACTGCACTCCCGAGACTCCCGGCTCCATTCACGAAGGCGGCGAGCTTGGCTACAGCCTCTCCCACGGATTCGGCGCAGCTTTCGATAATCCCGGCCTTATCGTCGCAGTCTGCGTCGGCGACGGCGAATCGGAAACCGGCCCGCTCGCCACCTCGTGGCACTCCAATAAGTTCCTCAACCCCATTCGCGATGGCGCCGTTCTGCCCATTCTTCACCTCAACGGATACAAAATCGCCAATCCAACCATCCTCGCCCGCATCCCCCCTGAAGACCTGGAAATGCTGTTCCGCGGCTACGGATACACTCCCTATGTCGTCGCGGGAGACGACCCCCACGACATGCACCAGCAAATGGCCGTCACCCTCGACCGCTGCGTCGATGAAATTCGCGCCATTCAGAAATCGACCCGCTCCAGCGGCAAAGTGAAAGGCTACGCGCGCTGGCCCATGGTCATCCTGCGCTCGCCCAAAGGCTGGACCTGCCCCAGGGAAGTGGACGGACATAAAGTGGAAGACTTCTGGCGTGCGCATCAGGTTCCCATTCTCGACGTGCGCGAAAAACCCGCCCATCTAAAGTTGCTGGAGACATGGCTGCGCAGCTACAAGCCCGAAGAACTGTTCGACAAGCAAGGCGCGCCGGTTGAAATGCTCAAGGCCATTGCGCCACAGGGCAAACGGCGCATGAGCGCGAATCCCCACGCCAACGGCGGGCTGCTGCGAAAACCACTGGAGCTGCCCGACTTCCGCAACTACGCCGCAACCGTAAAGAAGCCCGGTAAAACCTACGCTATGCCTACGGAAATCCTCGCAACCTTCCTGCGAGACGTGATGCGGAACAACATGACCAGCTTCCGCGTCTTCGGCCCCGACGAAACCGCATCAAATAAATTGCAGGGCATTTATGAAGCGAGCAAAAAAACGTGGCTCGAAGGCTACAAGCCAGAAGATGCCGACGGCGGCGAGCTCTCCCTGGATGGCCGCGTCATGGAAATGCTGAGCGAGCACACGCTCGAGGGCTGGCTTGAAGGCTATCTCCTCACTGGTCGCCACGGATTCTTCTCAAGCTACGAGTCTTTCGTCCACGTCATCGATTCCATGTTCAACCAGCACGCCAAGTGGCTCGAAGCCAGCAAGAAGGAGCTGACCTGGCGCGAGCCCATCTCCTCGCTCAACCTGCTCATCACCTCGCTCGTCTGGCGGCAGGACCACAATGGATTCACACATCAGGATCCCGGCTTCCTCGACGTCGTCACAAACAAAAGCGCCGCAGTCGTTCGCATCTACCTTCCTCCCGACGCCAACTGCCTGCTCAGCGTGGCCGACCACTGCCTGCGCAGCAAGGACTATGTCAACGTCATCGTCGCGGACAAGCAGTCGCACCTGCAATATCTCGACATGGATGCCGCCGTCGACCACTGCACCAAAGGAATTGGAATATGGGATTGGGCCAGCACCGATGCAGGCAAGGAGCCCGACGTTGTGATGGCCTGCGCCGGTGATATTCCAACCATGGAAGCTCTCGCCGCCACCGCCATCCTGCGCGAAAAGTTCCCCGACCTGAAGATTCGCTTTGTGAACGTCGTCGATCTCTACCGTCTCCAGCCAGACACCGAAGGCCCACACGGCCTCTCCGACCGCGACTTCGATTCGCTCTTCACTACGGACAAGCCCGTCATCTTCAACTTTCACGCTTACCCTTCGCTCGTCCACAAGCTCGCCTACCGTCGCGCCAACCACGACAACATGCATGTACGCGGCTACAAAGAGAAAGGCAACATCAACACGCCCCTTGAGCTCGCCATCGAAAACCAGATCGACCGCTTCAACCTCGCTATTGATGTCATCAATCGCGTTCCGCGCCTGCAGGTAACAGGGGCGCATGTAAAAGACTGGCTCAAGGACCAGATCATCGAAAACATTGCTTACGCGCACCTCAACGGCATTGATAAGCCGGAGATCCGCGACTGGAAGTGGCCATTTTGAGCAAAAGCACGGACGGTCTGATTCTCGCCGTGAACAGCGGCTCGTCATCGCTCAAATTCGGAGTCTTTACCAAGAAGAGCGGCGATGAATTCGCCGTTTTCCAGGGCGGAGCCGACGGCATTGGGCGACACGACGGCCGCTTGACCCTGCTCGACGAAAACGGCGCCGTGCTCGTCAACGAAACCCGCGCATGCGCGACACAGCAGGAAGCGCTTCAGGCCATACTCGGCGTGCTCAAGCAGCATGGCGTCCCCAGCCCCGCGGCCATCGGCCATCGTGTTGTGCATGGAGGCCCACATCTCCGCGAGCATCAGCGCATCACTCCGGCGCTCTTGCAAACGCTGGAGTCCGCCATGCACTTCGCACCGTTGCACATCCCGGTTGAGTTAACGCTGATCCGCGAAACTGAGCGGCGGCTGCCCGGCGCACCGCAGTTCGCCTGCTTTGACACCGCATTCCACGCCACCATGCCGGAGTCCTCTGCCCGCTTCGCGCTTCCCGACCCGCTCTATCAAAAAGGTGTGCTGCGATTCGGCTTTCACGGACTCTCTTACGAGTCGATCGTCCACCGGCTTGGCTCAAACTGCCCGCCACGTGTGGTCTGCGCGCACCTCGGCAGCGGAGCAAGCCTCGTCGCCCTGCGCGATGGCCGCTCCATCGATACCAGCATGGGCCTCACACCCACCGGCGGCATCCCCATGGCCACTCGCTCCGGCGACATCGACCCTGGCGTGCTGATTTTTCTCATGCGCAATGAAGGCCTCGACGCCGACGCCCTCGAAACCCTGCTGAACCACAACGCCGGTCTCACCGCGCTCTCCGGAGGCGAAAGCGACACGCGCCGCCTGCAGTCCGCCATGGAAAGCGGCGACCAGCGCGCAGCCCTTGCCATACGGGTATTTGCCGGCGCAGTGCGCAAATACATTGCCGCTTACGCTGCCGAGTTAGGCGGACTCGACCTGCTCGTCTTCACCGGCGGCATCGGGGAGCACAGCCAGTTCGTCCGCGACATCGTCTGCGAAAATCTCGGCTTCATGGGCATCACCGCCGCAAACATCAAAGTCATGCCCAGCGAAGAAGAACCTCAGATCGCTCGGCAATGCCGTCGCCTGATGCGCAAAGAAACTAGGGCCTGTTAACCCTATTAGGGCGAGCGGCGTTGCGCGCCAAAATCCGGTCAGACGAGGCGGAGTTCGAAGGCGATGGCGGGACCATCGCCAAGGACGACAACGAAGTCTGGTCGGATTTTGGCCGCAACCCGAAGGGAAAGGACGGATTTTCCCGATTGCTTCGTCCATCGTTAAAATATGCTCCGTACTCGTCACTCATCATTACTCGCACTCGAAAAGTCCGGTTTTTTCGCTGCCGTCCTAATAGGGTTAACAGGCCCTCGGTAATGAAACTGTTTATCCTGCGATAATTGTTCCCGCATCATTGATCTCCCGTTTAGAGGAACCGAATGTATCGTCGCGGAATTCTGCTCTCACTCCTGAGTTGTGCCGTCGCAGCCACCGCTGTCGCGCAAATGGGGAACCCCGGCCAGGATCGCAGCAAGATCCCGAACCAGGATCTCGATCCCACACGCAACGTCCAGTCAAAGCTCGAATCCGCAATTCACACGCCGCTGACCGCGCAATACATCTGGACCAAAGCGAGCGCCCCCAATGAAAAGGCAGACCTCGCTCCTCATTATTTCCGTCGTTCGTTCGGTTTCGCCGCCACAGACATTCCGGAAGCCGACACTCTCTACATCGCCGGCCCTCGCTCAGCCACCATCTATCTGAACGGGCAAAAAGTCTGCAGCTACGCGCTGAATCTGGATTTCCCCATCAGCATTCGCGTCCATGCTTGCGACGTAACCCACGCGCTGCATCCCGGCGGTGCGAACGTTCTGGCCATTGAGGCGGTACGCGGCCCGTCACGCGGCGCCGCGTCGAACGATCCCATCGGCATTCAATTCACGCGCGGCGAAGTCATGGCCGTGAAGATCGTCCCGGCGGTCCGGGGTATCGACGCTCGGCCGCTCGTCATCAGTGATGCGCAGTGGAAAGCCTCACTGCAGGCTCCCGATGGATGGAAGAACGCCTCGTTCGACGACAGCTCCTGGAAACCCGCCGACGACCTCGGCGGTATAGAAAGCAACATCGAGCTTTTTCAGTGGAACGCCGACGCCGGACTCTACGCCTGGCCCGGATACGACGGCATCTCACCCTTCCTCGCGCGGTACTCGCTGGCTCCCGTAACGGTCACCAACGTCTTCCCCGGAGCAGGCCAGCTCAGCAACGTCGATTCACTCACGAACTCCCGCGGCGCAGACTTCACCGTCACGCTCCCCTCCGATTCCGTCACCGCCTACCACGCTCCGCAAATCCTCCTCGACTTCGGTCGTGAAGTCGTCGGCCGCATCGAGCTTCAGTCCAACTCCGACGGACCCGCCGATGTCACCGTGCAGTACGGTGAATCGAAAGCAGAAGCCATGGACGGCCCCTATCTCGGCGTCGACCCCATCCACATCGCGCCGCACGCTACAGCCTACGGTCCAAAGAGCGCCTTCCGCTTCGCTCTCATTCGCCTCACCGGCGGCAAGGACGCGCGCTACAGCCACATCCAGCTCGACGGCATCGAGTACCCCGTCACCTATAAAGGTTCCTTCTCATCGTCTGATCCCATGCTTAACCAGATGTGGACTATCGGCGCCTACACCGCCCATCTCTGCATGCAGGACGACATCTGGGACGCTCCCAAGCGCGACCGCGGCCGCTGGATGGGCGATCTCGACGTAAGCGGACGCACCATTGAAGACTCCTTCGGCGGCAACTTCCTCATGGACGACACCCTCAGCCACCTCATCGGCGAGTCACCCATCCACGAGGACGTAAACGGAATCCCCGGCTACTCCGCCTTCTGGGTCACCGGCGAAACCGAATACTACAAGCACACCGGCTCCATGCAGCAGCTTGAATCCGTGCATACGCGCCTCGTTCAGCTCCTCACCTACATGGAAACCGAGCTCGACCAGCGCAACCTCTTTGCCGACACCAACCACGCATGGCCCTTCGTTGACTGGTCGCCGGAACTAAACGGCGATGGCCCTGAAACCCGTCGCGCCACGCAAATGGAGTTCTACGCCGCCTTTAACAATGGCGCGTGGCTCCTGCGCCAGATGAACGACACTTCCAACGCCGAAAAATTCGAGAAGGAAGCCGCGACCCTCAAGGCCGCCGCGCAACAGTATCTGCTCGATCCATCCGGATCATTCGGCACCCGCTGGCAAACCAACGCTGCCGCAGTGCTCTCCGGCGTCGCCAATCCATCGCAATACCCGGCCATCTGGAAGAACTCCCTCCACGACGTTGGACACGTAAAGTACAACGCGCTCATCATCACGCCCTACTACAACTACTACGTGGTGAGCGCCATGGCCAAAATGGGCCACCGCGCCGACGCTCTCAACTGGATCCGCCAGTTCTGGGGCGGCATGGTCGATGAGGGCGCCACCAGCTTCTGGGAAGGCTACGATCCCTCCTGGTACAAGGGCGACGATTTCCATTCCTCGCTGCAGGCCGACAATATGTCCGGCTACACCGTCAGCCTCGCTCACGGATGGTCCAGCGGCGTCACCCCCTGGATCATGGAGCAGATCCTCGGCATCCACGCCGAGGCCGCCGGCTTCTCCCAGGTCAGCATCCGCCCCGACCTTATCGATCTCCAATGGGCGAAGGGCGCTGAGCCAACACCACACGGCCCGCTCGGCGTCTCCATCCGCAAGCAAGGCGCAGACGACCTCATCTCCATCGACCTTCCCGAAGGCGTCCACGCTCGCGTCTCCGTCCCCGTCACTTCGACGAACGCTCAGGTGCTCATCAACGGAAAGCCCGAACACAGCACTCCAGCCGAAGACGGCAAACGCGCCGTGGTCGAGCTCTCACAAGCCGGACACTATGAACTCACGAGCCATGAATGAAATGACCAACCCGAGTCCTCGCATCTTCATCGGCTCGTCTCGCCAGGAGCTGGGAAGCCGCGCCGCACAAGACGTTGCGGAAGACCTGCGCCACTGCATCGCCGATCACGGAGCGGCGCGCATCATCTTCGCCGCCGCGCCCAGCCAGTCCGATATCCTCGCCGCGCTTTGCGAGCAACCCGGCGTCGACTGGACTCGCGTCACCGCATTCCACATGGATGAATACATCGGCCTCCCACCCGCCGCGCCGCAGCGCTTTGGCAACTGGCTGAGTGAGGCCATCTTCAACCGCCTGCCCTTCGGCACAATCCACATCATGCGGCCAGACGACGGCCCAGAAGCCGCCGCCCTCGACTACGCGCGCCTGCTCAACGCCGCGCCCATCGATATTTGCATTTTGGGAATCGGCGTCAACGGACACCTCGCCTTCAACGATCCGCCCGCCGACCTGCACGACCCCGCAACCGTAAAGATCGTCGACCTCGATGCGACCTGCCGTCAGCAGCAGGTCGACGACGGCCTTTTCCCCACCCTCGCCGAAGTGCCCGCGCGCGCAATCACCATCACCGTCCCGGCATTACTTCGCGCGGACCGGCTGTACTGCTGCGTCCCCGGCCCCATGAAGCGCAACGCCGTGCGCCACGCGCTCTCCGACCCCATCGGCCCCGACTGCCCCGCAACCGCGCTCCGCTTGCACCCTCATTGCGCTCTCTACCTGGACCGAGACTCCGCCCCTGAATAGGCTCTGAAGACAGCTCTGCTACTTGATGCCGATGACCATGGAGTCGGGGCCGGCAAGATGCTCCACTCGAGCCTCCCTGAATCCCGCGTCGCGCATCCACCCAATGCAGTCAGCGCCCGTGTAGTCGAAACCGCCGTGAGTCTCGATCAGCATTTGCAGGCTCATCATCAAGCCGAAGGCGTTCTTGCTGCGATCATCATCAATGATCGCGTCGTACGCCATCAGCGCGCCTCCCTCGGGAAGCGCATCGTACGCCTTCTTAATCAGCATTCGCTTCTCTTCGAGATTCCAGTCGTGCAGGATGTGCCCCATCATCACCACATCCGCCTTTGGCAGGTCCTCGTTGAAGAAGCTGCCCGGCTGGAACTGCACACGTGAAGCCAGGCCATTGGCTTCAACGTACTCCTCAAAAATCGGGCCCACCTCCGGCAGATCGAACCCAATCCCAAGCAGGTGCGGATTCTTCAGAGTTACCTGCACCAGCAGATCGCCCTGCGCCGGCCCCGCGTCAACAACCGTCTTGTATTTCGCCCAGGGAAACTTCGCCGCAATCGCCAGGTTGGCGCCGTGGCTCACTCCCGTCATCGCCTCCAGAAATTGCTTCAGTCGCGCGGGATCGGCATAGATCGTCGCAAACACAGGCGCGCCTCCGCCTTTCAGCTCATTCTGCGGCAGCCCGGTGCGCAGCCCCTCTGTCAGGTTGTTCCAGTGCCCATACGAGCGGTGGTTGCACATCTCGAGAATGCCGCCAATGTACGACGGCTTCTTCTTGTCCAGATACAGATCCGTCGCGGGCGTATTGGAGTAAATGCCATCGCGCCGTTCCAGGAATCCCAGCGCCACCAGCGTATCGAAATAATCTAGCGCTGATCGTGGATGTAGCCCCAACCGTCCCGTCAGCTCTTCCAGGTCCTCAGAATGTTTTGCCAGCTCGGTAAACACCCCCATCTCCACCGCGCTCAAAAGCGATTTTGAGGCCCAGAATGCAAGGCCTGTTTGCAGAATGTGTTCGGGAGACGGTGCAGTCGCGGACGCGGCTGTGGAATCCGTTGAAGTTGCGGACGCGGGCAGACTCATAGTGGCCTCGATAAGTTGAAATGGGGGATGCGGGCCAGTATACGCTCGCGCAGCAACCCATTGTAGCGGCCTGCCGCGCACACTCGAGCCCTCTGGGATTCGACCGGCGATCTACTCCATCCGCAGCGCGGTCATCGGGTCTACTCGTACGGCCCGTCCCGCGGGAACCAGGCACGCAAATAACGCAACGAAAAGCAGTAGAGCCGTAATCGAGGCAAATGTCAGCGGATCCGTCGCCTTCACGCCAAACAGCAGGCTGTTCATCAGGCGCGTCAGGCCAAAAGCTCCAATAAGTCCCGCAACAATCCCCAGCATCGCCAATCTCATTCCCTGGCGAAAGACCAGCGACAGAATGCTGCCTCGACCCGCTCCAAGCGCCACCCGGATGGCAATATCAGCCGTTCCCTGTGTCACCAGGAACGACATCACCCCATAAATGCCGATGGCCGCGAGAATCATCGCAAAGGCGGCAAATCCACCCAACATCGTCATCGCGAATCGCTGCCGCGCCATCGAGTCCTGAACACGCTGCTCCATCGTGGCAACGTCATACACCGGCACACTTGGATTCAACGTGTTCACCGCATGAATCATCGCGCGAGTGGTGGAAGCGGGATCGGTGGTCGTGCGCGCAACAACATACATGGTCCCGAATGTCGCCTGTGTATGCGGAAAATAGACCACCATCCGCGAATTCACGTCGAGCCCGTATTGCTTCACAGAACCCACCACGCCCACAATCGTCATCCAGGGAGACTTGTCGCCCTGGCGAACGCGCTTTCCAATCGCATCGCCATGCGGCCAGAACCGGTCAGCCATTTTTTTATCGATGATCACAACCGGCGGCATCTTTGCCGTATCCGTTTCAGCAAACATGCGCCCGCTTATCAACGGAATTTGCAGGGCGCCGAAATATGTCGGCGTCGCCGCGCGCATATCCACCTGCAGCTCGGGTTCATTCGCCGGAGGCACACAGCCTTCCACATTCATGCCGCCCCAACCAACCGCTGATGTCAGCGGCAATGCCGAGATCGCGCCCGTACCAGTAACCCCCGGCAGATGCCCGACCCTCTCAGCCAGTTCCTGATAAAACTGCACGCGCGCCGTCGCATCCTTAAACTCGGGCCCGTATGCCCCCACTCTCATCGAGACAACATTCCCCGGATTAAATCCCGGCGGCACGTTCGCCAGGCGCACAAAACTCCGCACCAGCAGGCCAGCCCCTACCAGCAGAGGCAATGAGATTGCCAACTCGGCAATAACCAGCACGCCCCGCAGCCTGTCATGACGAAGACTCAACCCTCCGCTCAACGCGCCCTTGCCGCCAGCCTTCAGGTTCCCCGTCAACTCAACCTGCGAAGCCCGCAAAGCAGGCGCCAGTCCAAACAAAATCCCGGTAAGAATCGCGATGGCAAACGTAAAGCCGAGCACCCGGAAATCAATCCCCAGCTCATCGAGCCGCGGAATATTTCCCGGGTGCATCCTGCGCGCAATCAAAATGCTCAGTTCCGTTATGCCCAGTCCAGCCACCGCGCCCATCAGGCTCAGCAATATGCTCTCCGTCAGAAGCTGGCGCACCATCCGCCCTCTGCCCGCTCCCAGCGCCGTGCGAATCGCAATCTCGCGCATCCGCGCAGTGGCCCGCGACAGCAGCAGATTGGCCACATTCGTGCACGCAATCAGCAGAACCAGAGCGACTGCCCCAAACAGAATCAGCACCGCCGTGCGCACATTCCCAACTACTTGTTCCATCAGCGGAACCACGCTGATCGTAAACGACCGGTCGCGATGCTTCTCCACGCGAAGCCGCGCCGCAATCACACTGATGTCCGCCTGCGCTTGCTGCATCGTCACGCCCGGCTTCAGCCGCGCCACTATGTTGTAGTTCTCCGAGCCATAATTCGTCGGATTCTTCGCGCCGTCGTCCGGCGGCATAAATATCTCCGGCTTGTCGATACCCGCAACCGTCGGGATCACCTCATGGTTCAGCCGAAAGCTCGCCGAAAGCACGCCAACAACCGTATGTGGCTTGCCATCCAGCGTGATCGCTCGCCCCACAATGTTCGGATCCCCCGCAAACTCCCGCTTCCAAAACCCATACGTCAGCACCACGGTTTGTGGCTTGCCCGGCTCATCCTCCTCCGGCAAAAAAATGCGGCCCAGCATCGCCTTTGCGCCCAGCATCGGCAACAGAGTCGACGTCGCCTCGATGCCGTCTACCTTGAGCGCCTTCGTGCGTTCCGTGAGCGTAAAGCTGTCGCCAATGGCCAGCGCCGTATCCGCAAACACATTATTCTGCGTGGCGATGTCGTGGTATTGCCCCGGCGAGGGCCAATCCTGAGGAATGCCGATCCCCGGCGAGCGCAACCACAGAATCGCGAGCCGGTCCGGGTGTGGATACGGCAACGGCTTCAGCAGCAGAGTGCTCGTCACGCTGAAAATCGCAGTGTTGGCCCCAATGCCAATCGCCAGCGAAAGCACTATCAGCGCCGTGAGCACAGGCGTCTTTGCGAACGACCGCACCGCGTAGCGCAAATCCTGCAACAGATCCTCAATGAATTTCGTGCCGCGCGAGTCGCGGCTCTGCTGCAGCACCTGTGTTCTTCCACCCAGCGCCACGCGAGCCCGCCGCCCTGCATCCTCCCCGGAAATCCCGCTCCGCCGATACTTCTCCGCTTCGCGCTCCAGGTGATAGCGCAGCTCCTCATCCACTTCCGCATCCATTTCCTTACCGCGGAAAAGCGCGCGCAGGCGGTACAGCAGGTCACTGAGCATCACAAGGTCTCCTTACGCCATATCGAGAACATGGCCCACGGCAGCGGCCAATTTGCGCCATGCGGCCGTTTCCTTCGCGAGCTGCTTCAGCCCGGCAGCAGTCAGACTGTAATACCTTGCGCGGCGATTGTTCTCACTCGTCGCCCACTGCGCCTTCACCCAGCCGCGTCGCTCCAGCCTGTGCAGCGCAGGATAGAGCGACCCCTGCGTCACCTGCAGCGCCTCCCGCGATACCTGCTGCAATCGCTCTGAAACCGCCCACCCATGCATCGGCTCCAGCGCCAGCGCCTTCAAAATCAGCAAATCCAATGTGCCCTGCGGAAGTTCCAGCCTCTCCTCAGCCATCCATCCCTCTTCCCTGCTACTTCGACACCAACCATACCGCACTCTGCTGTCGAAGCACAACGGGAAGGCTCATATTGTCTCTGAACGGTTTCTTAGCCGATCTTCGTTCGCGCGGGGAAGACCTCAATGCCCCAACGTTGTCATAGCCGTAGACAAGCCGCCCGTCGCGACCCCGGTCGTCCCGACGGCAGTCAGAGTCCCGTCGCTGTTCACCGTGAAGATAGAAGCTGCGCTGCCCTCGTTCGTCACATAGACAAACTTGCCGCTCGGGTCAAAGTCGATCCGGAAAGGTTGCGTGCCCGTCGCAATGGTGCCCTGAGGATTGCCCGTAGTTGCATTCAGCACCAGGCTGCCGTTGGGCTGGATCGTGTACATCGAAATCGTGTTATCGAGCCGGTTCACCACGTAAGCAAACTTGCTCGTCGCATCGATCGCTATCGCCGTCGGCGCATTGCCCGCGGCCACCGCGGCCATGTCATCCGCCGTCAGCAGGCCACTGTTCGGGTCGACCGTGTATTGCCACACACCATCGGCCATCGTTCCGCCGGAAAGATTATTCACCACATACGCAAACTTGCCGTTCGGCGCCACGACCACCTGGAACGGAATCCCCCCAGTCAGGACCGTCGCGGGCGAAGTCGGCGTCAGAACGCCAGTGGTCTGGTTAATGCTGAACATCGAAACTGAAGCGTCTACACTATCGCTGGCCGATACGTAGAGAAACCTGCCCGTGGGATCAACGGTCAGGAAGGCCGGAAGCGAAAGCGACTCGCCCGGAATTAAAGTCGACACCGAAGCGGGCGTCGTCGCGGTCAGCACACCCGTCGTCTGGTTGATCGTAAACATCGATACCGAACTATCATCGGTGTTCACCGTGTACACAAATCGCCCTTGCGGATCAATTGCAATTCCCTGCGGCAAAAATCCCGTCGGAACAGTCGCAGGTGACGTCGGCGTAAGAATCCCCGTAGTCGCATCGATCGTGTACATCGAGATCGTGGCCTGGTCGGAAGCGTTGGAAACAAGATTGGCCACATAGGCGAACCGCCCAAGCGGATCGGCAACCATTTGTTCCGCCTCCATTTGCGGAGACGAATACCCGGTGCCGACAGAAGCAGGCATCGTCGCCGTGAACTGGCCCGTGCAGGAGTTGATCGTGTACATGTTCACCGCATAGCCGGTCAGCACATAGCCCATTTCCAGCTTTGTAGCCGGCACACACGCGGTCGAAGGCGGATTTGAAGAAGACATGCTCCCATTTCCGGCGCAACCGGCGGCAAGCAGAATTCCAAGGCAAAAAATCGCAGGATAAAAGCGGACCGATCTCATCGGACGTTCCTTTCAATTCCAAAGGCAACACCACACGAGCCCACTACGAT
>DASZAG010000015.1:0-8480 GCA_035945555.1 Acidobacteriaceae bacterium | reverse complement strand
GACAGCTTTCGCACGAACAGCTCGAGGGTGTTTCGAGCAAGTCGTCCGAGGTTCTGCGGAGTCTGGGGCCTGGGATCCAGTGGATTCAGAGCTATGTGACGCAGGACAAGCTTTACTGCGTCTACCTTGCGGCAAATGAAGAGATCCTCCGCAAGCATGCGACGGAAGGCGGATTTCCGATGAATCGAATCTCAGAAGTCAAGAATGTGATTGATCCAACTTGGGGTGCGTGAGTAAAGCCCCATGTCTCTGCGAGACATGGGGCACCCACATTGTTCTTGCTAACTGCCGGGCATGTATTGGTCAAACCATCCGAGGGCTCGCTCAAGGACGTTGATGCGGTCAGATTCCTTGTGGAAGCCGTGGCCCTCGTCGGAGTAGACGACGAACTCCGTGGGGACGTGTTCGTAACGCAGGCCGTGCCACATTTCATATGACTGAGGGGCAGGACATTCTCCGTCACGATCGCCGACGACAATGAGCGTCGGCGTTTTTGCGTTCTTGATGTAGTTAATGGCTGAGCTCTTGGCATAGACGTCGGGGTCGTTGTAGACGGATGCGCCGAAGAAGGGGATCATCCACTCATCGATGGAGTTCTCGCCGTAGTAGCTTTTCCAGTCTGAGATTCCCGCGCCGGCGACCGCGGCATGGAAGCGGTGAGTCTGCGTGATGGCGAACATGGTCATGAATCCGCCGTAGCTCCATCCGGTGATGCCGACGCGATTGGGGTCGACGGCGTGAGTCTGGGCGATGACGGCATCCACTCCGGCGAGGATGTCGCGGAGATCGCCATAGCCGAAATCCTTGCGGTTGGCCTGGCTGAATTTTTCACCCTCGCCGAAGCTGCCGCGCGGGTTGGGCATCAGGACGAAGTAGCCGAGAGCAGAGAAGGGTGTTGGGCCGAATCCCGCGGAAGGCCAGCGGGCGAGGTTTGCGGCAGAGGGGCCGCCGTGGACGTAGACGATGAGCGGGTATTTCTTGGCTGGGTCGTAGTTGGCCGGGTACAGGAGCCATCCGTCGATGTTGAAACCCTCGTTGGTCCAGTGAATGGGTTCGGACTTGCCCCATGATGGCTTGAGCGAATCGTTGAGGTGGGTGATTTGCTGGAGATTATCCAGGGGGCCCGCCCAGACCTCAGGAGGCTGAGAGAAGGATGAGCGGATGAAGGCGATGTTATCGGTGGTGGAGGTGGCGATGCGCATCATGAGGCCACCTGCGCTGACGCTATCCGGGAGGGTGAGGTTGTAGTCGGGAGACTCCTGCTGCGAGTCGATGTTGTAGACGAAGAGGTGCGACTGCGCGCCTTTGTTCTCGGCGATGCCGAGAGTGCTTTCGTCAATCCACTCGAACCACTCGGGGGTCGCGGCGCGGTTCGGGGTGATGTTGGTTGCGTCGCCTCCGCTGGAGGGGATGAGGTAGATGTCGCCGCCTGTAACGCCCTGGTCGGACATGAGTCCGCCGATGAAAGCGATCTTTGAGCCGTCGGGCGAGAAGCGTGGGACGGCGATTTGGAGTCCGTGGAGCGGACCTGAAGTGGTGTTGGGGTCAAAGACGACCTGCTCCGGGCCGCACGGACGGTTCGGCAGGCATTTTTTATCTGATGGCAGCAATGACTGCGTGTAGAGCTTAGCTGTCCACCAGTTGTCTTCGCCAGGAGGCGTCGCGGCGGTGTAGGCGAGGCGGCTCGAGTCGCCGGACCAGGAATATTCGTAGACGTAGAGATGGGCGGGTGTGATCTGGACGAGGTTGCCGGTTGAGACGTCAACTGTGGCGACGCGCTGCACCTCGATATGCTCGACTCCTATGACGCCCGCCGGCGCTGGCATGGGGGCGAGCGCGCCGGAGGGACGGGTGGCCCCCTCGACGTAGAGGAAGCTGAGGAATTTTCCGCTGGGTGAGTATTTGAGATGTTTGGCGTATCCGTTGAGAGGCGCAAGTAGGTGTGGCGCTGCGGAGGAGGAGACATCGTCAGTGAAGATGGCGGTATTGTGGCTGGCGCCGCAGTTGGAGAAGAACGCGAGAGTCTTAGAGTCGGGCGACCAGGCGAGGCTGTTGTCGTGCCCGCCCTCGTGGCTGTCCGCATCTCGTGCGCAGGTGTCGATGTGGTGGACGTCGGCGGGCTCGGCGACGGGAGCGAAGGAAATGCCCTGGCCCGGTACGAGCCACACGACGAGATTGCCGTCGGGCGAGATCTGAGTTTCCCGAACGCCGCGGACCTGCTGGAGGGAATGGATGATGGCGGGGATGCGCTGGTCGGTTGATACGGGGTTTGACGACTGTGCGAAGGCCGGGACGGCAATAGTGGCGACCGCAAGAATAGCGGGCAGGAAGCGATTTGTCATAACGGAACAGAGTACTCGCGGTGATGGGAAAGGGGCAAAGCGCAGGGAAAAGGGGCAACGGAAAAGAGAAAAGAAACGACACCGGCGGAGGGTCGCTCTCGCCGGTGCAGTTGTTGTGGTCTGGCAGATTTTTTACCGCGCAGTTAGTTGAAATCGAACAGCTGCATCAAGTCTCCAATGGCGGGACCGTTTGTTGGTGCATACGGGTTGACGCCGTTCTGAATGGGATTGGGCAGATTGTCGCGACTGCGATCCGTGAGTGGATCGAGGTACCAGTTCGCCTCAATGAACTTGAGGATCGAAACGTGGTCGGTGTACGCGTGCGAGATGTGTCCCGGCTTTGTGAAGCGCGAGATTGCGATCATGGGAATGCGAGTGCCGTCGCCAAAGAAATCGAGCGGCTGGATGTATCCAGAGTCATAGTAGCCGCCGCCCTCATCGAAGGTCACGAGGATGACGGTGTTTTTCCAGAGTTCGGGATTCGCATGCACGCCATCCACGATCTTTTTGACGAACCCTTCAAAGAGATCGAGTTTGGACGAGGCTGGATGCCCGTCGACGAAGCCGCTGGGCTTGACGTAGGACACGGCCGGAAGTGTGCCGTTCTGGATGTCGGCATACAGATCGACGGTGTCCTTCAAGTGAGCGTTTCGCACCGCTGGGTTTGTCATGATCGACGTCGAGTATTGGAAGAAATTGCAGATGTTGCAGTACTCATCGCTCGGCAGCAGATCATATGGATCGTTCTTGTAGATGTTCCACTGGTCGCCGAAATATGCCCAGGAGATGCCCTTATCAAGCAGCGCATCGCCTATGTTTCGCACTGTCGAAGGCGGCACGGTGAATACCGTATTGTTCGGGTTCGGGTCGGTTGAAGCTACCTGGCCGTTTCCGAAGTAGCCAGGGTTGTAGTTGTTCAGCAGATAGTAATGGCCGGGGACGCAGTTGGGATCAACCCTATTCGGCAGCGAGCTCAAATAGGTGAGGACTGCAGTGACACCCGGCGCATCGGAGTCGGAGCAGTTCGAGTAGCTTCCTCCGCCATAAGATGGCGAGCCATAAGAGCCGCCGCCGTAGCCGTCTTCGGAGTACCAGTTATTTGTCCCAGAAGCGGCGTTTGGGTTTTCCACTTCATCGACGACGCCGGCGTTAGCAGTTCCGGCGGCCACTAATTGGTTATGTGGCGGCGCAACGGCATGTCCGTGTCCGTCGCTATACCAAATTGCATCTCCGGTGCCCATCATAATGTGGTTGGCGCCGGTTCCACCCATCACCGCCTGGTGATAGTTATCGCTCATGGCATAGTGGTCGGCCAGATATTTCAGGTAAGGCGCGTCGCCCTGCTGAACGTTATAGAAGCCCATGGCAGCCGAGCCCTCTTTCGTGGACTCTTCAGTAAACGGCTTTGGCCGGGCGTTGCCGTTCGATCCCGCACCGATGGTGGTTTCCACCCAGGGGAACAGGTCAGCCTTGCAACCGCTTGGATTCCACTGCGTGGAATACGCCGCGCCGCAGTCCAACTGCTGCCACATTTGATAGAAGCGGTGTACAGGACTCGCTGCATAGTCGTCATAAGCGACGCCAGGGGTCAACTGAAAAGGCCCCGGGGGCAGGCTGTTGTAGTTCGGGATGCGGGTGTCCGGTGTGCCGCTCTTTAGGCCAGTACCGCCCGTTGTCAAATACAGGTCATATCCGGGGGCCAGGCCATTTTCGACCTGGTCTGCTTCCGCGACCGTGGATATGGCTGGCGTGGCGGGACCGCCCGCCAGGGGCAGCGGCAGCAATGGATAGAGCGACTTGTACATGGGAGCTGTTTCATAGCCCTCCCGGTGTGAATCGACGGCGGAGTATTGCTCTGCCAGCGAGTAGTTCCGGCCCGGGGTTCCGTCGGCATTGACAATGCCTTCGGAAAGCAAGTTATGAACCGTCTGACCTTTTTTCGGCACGTAGGTTGCGAAAACATTATCGAAGGTTCGGTTTTCACCGATGATGACGATGACGTGCTTGATTGGCGTTCGGGTGTGAATGGAAGCATCGTTGTCTTGCGCGTCCGCAACCATGGTGCTGCTTGCGAACACTTGCAGCGCGGAAAGTAGCAGCGCGCCGCCTTTCAGCGTCCAATTTCTGGAATTGGATGTGAGCTGTAGCATTGGAGGGGTCCTCCGGAGGGCTTTGCTGCCGCTGTTGCGCGGAAGAAGCAACGTAGGCAACGTGCCCACGCTAGAGGGCGAAGATTACTCCGGCTTGACGGGGAGGATAATGACAGATGAATCTTGCCGTTACCGGTGGAAATGTCGTGGAAGGATCGTGATCCCGGCTATTCGCAGTCGCTGTTTGACGGGCCGCGAGGGTCTTGCTAATCTTAGAAGGTTCGCCGAAAGTGTCTGCCCGGTGCGGGTGTAAGCAGGTATAATTCGGGAAGCAAGCTTTTCGGGAACAACCAATCACAGAACGGCCGGCGCGGACGTTAGCTTAAAGAACGGCGGGCGCGGTTGAAATGGGTCTGTGAAATCTCCGCCCGGTGAGGGCGGGGATGAATCGCATCGGAGTCCGCGACATTCGCCACCTTGGCGAACTATGCGGGCCGGAACCAGCGAAACGGAGTCGGCCAATTTAAGACAGCCTGCCGTAAAGGCGGGCGTTGAAATTGCGCGCGGCCACCGTCGGGGTTCTCGTCTGGGAATGAGTAAGGCAGACGCGAAGCAGGAATCATGTGACTTCGCACGCGAGCGCGTGGTGCGCTTTTGTGGGCGTGCGGAGCAGGTTCCGGTGTCGCGCTGGATATAAGAAGGGTTTTAGGTAAGGAGTCAGGTTTGCCTACATTCAGTCAACTCGTACGGAAAGGCCGGACCGCACCGCGGTATAAGACGGCTTCTCCCGCATTGCAGGGCTCGCCGCAGCGTCGCGGAGTTTGCACCCGCGTCTATACGCAGACGCCAAAGAAGCCAAACTCGGCGCTTCGCAAGGTTGCTCGTGTGCGCCTGACGAACGGCATTGAGGTCACGTCGTACATTCCCGGCGAGGGACACAACCTGCAGGAGCACTCGATTGTGCTGATCCGCGGGGGGCGTGTGAAGGATCTGCCGGGCGTGCGCTATCACATTGTGCGCGGGACGCTGGATTCAGTCGGCGTGGTGAAGCGGACGCAGAGCCGGTCGAAGTATGGCGCGAAGCGCGCCAAGGGCGGCGCGGCTCCGGCCAAGAAAAAATAAGGATTAGGCGTCCAGGCAGACGCGCCTCCGGCGCCCTCGCTTGGCGGACGATAGTAGCGGCGGCGTTGCCGCCGGATGAGATTCAAGTTTGGTTGTAAGAGAGATTAGGAATTATGCCGAGAAAAGGTCATATCGCCAAGCGTGAGGTCGCTGCCGACCCGGTCTACAACTCAACGCTGGTCACAAAGTTTGTGAACTCGATGATGTGGGGCGGGAAGAAGTCAACCGCGCAGGGGATCTTCTACACCGCAATGACGAACCTTGAGCAGAAGGGCGGCGCGGATGCGCTGACGCTGTTCAAGAAAGCGGTCGAGAATTGCAAGCCGCTGCTGGAAGTGAAGACGCGGCGTGTGGGCGGCGCGAACTACCAGGTTCCGATTGAAGTGAATCCGGAGCGGCGCACTTCGCTGGCGATTCGCTGGCTGGTGAGCTATGGCCGGGCGCGCGGCGAGAAGGGCATGATCGAGAAGCTGTCGGCGGAGCTGCTGGATGCGGCGAACGGTCGCGGCGCAGCGATGAAGAAGAAGGAAGACGTGCACCGCATGGCTGAGGCGAACAAGGCGTTCGCGCACTATCGCTGGTAAGGCAGGGTTTGGAATTAGCAAGTCAGCTGCGGGCATTGGCTCGCATAAGGGATTGAGGGAATAACGTGGCTCGCCAGGTACCATTAAATCGTTGCCGGAACATCGGAATCATGGCGCATATCGACGCCGGAAAGACGACGGCGACCGAACGCATTCTGTTCTATACGGGCATTACGCACCGCATCGGCGAAGTGCATGAAGGCACGGCGACGATGGACTACATGGAGCAGGAGCAGGAGCGCGGCATTACGATTACGTCTGCTGCGACAACTTGTACGTGGAACAACATTCGCATCAACATTATCGATACACCGGGCCACGTGGATTTCACGGCCGAGGTGGAGCGGTCGCTGCGCGTGCTGGACGGCGCGGTGGCGCTGTTCGATTCCGTGTCTGGCGTGCAGCCGCAGACTGAGACGGTGTGGCGGCAGGGCGATAAGTATAAGGTTCCGCGCATTTGCTTTGTGAACAAGATGGACAAGGCTGGCGCGGACTTCGAGCACGTCATTGATACGATCCGCAAGCGTCTTGGCGCGCGACCTGTTGCGATTCAGATTCCGATTGGAGCTGAGGCGGGCTTTAAGGGCGTCATCGATCTGATCGAGATGCGCGCGATTGTGTGGCACGACGAGACCATGGGCGCGAAGTACGATGTTGAGGCGGTTCCTGCGGACTTGCAGAAGAAGGCTGAGGCCTTCCGGATGCAGTTGATCGAGACGGTTGCCGAGCATGATGACGAGATGCTGCACAAGTTCCTCGAGGGTGAAACGCCGACGGCTGAGGAGCTAAAGAAGGCGTTGCGCGGCGCGACCATTGGGATGAAGGTGTTCCCGGTGCTGTGCGGTTCGGCCTTCAAGAACAAGGGCGTGCAGACGCTGCTGGATGCGGTGGTGGACTACCTGCCCAGCCCGCTGGATGTTCCGCCGGTTGAAGGCATCGATCCTGACGATACGTCAGTGGTGTTGACGCGCGAGGCGAACGACGACGCGCCGTTTTCCGCGCTGGGTTTCAAACTGATCAACGATCAATACGGCAAGCTGGGCTTTATCCGCGTGTACTCGGGTGTTCTGAAGACTGGCGACACGGTGCTGAATCCGCGGACCGGGAAGACCGAGCGCGTAGGTCGTCTGGTGAAGATGCACGCCAACAAACGCGAGGACATCACCGAGATTTACGCGGGCGACATTTGCGCGTGCGTTGGCCTGAAGGAATTGAAGACGGGCGATACGTTGTGTGCGCCGCAGCATCCGATCGCGCTGAGCGCGATTGATTTCCCGGAGCCTGTGATTTCGGTCGCCGTCGAGCCGAAGACCAAGGGCGACCAGGAAAAGATGGGCATGGCGCTGGCGCGGCTGGCGGACGAGGATCCAACGTTCAAGGTTCGCACCGACGAGGAGTCGGGCCAGACGATCATCAGCGGCATGGGCGAGCTCCACCTTGAGATCCTTGTGGACCGCATGAAGCGTGAGCACAAGGTCGAGGCGAATGTGGGCGAGCCGCGCGTGGCCTTCCGCGAGACGATTCGTAAGACTTCAGAGGCCGAGGGTAAATACATCCGGCAGACGGGCGGCTCGGGTAACTACGGGCACGTCAAGATTCGCCTGGAGCCAAACGAACCGGGCAAGGGCTTCGAGTTTGTCGATGCGATCAAGGGCGGCGTGGTTCCGAAGGAATACATCAAGCCGACAGAGCAGGGAATTAAGGAAGCGCTGCTGAATGGTGTTCTGGCCGGCTACGAGATGGTGGACTTCAAGGCAACGCTATACGACGGCAGCTATCACGACGTGGACTCGAACGAAATGGCCTTCAAGATTGCGGGGTCGATGGCGTTCAAGGAAGCGGCGCGGAAGGCAAGTCCAGTGTTGCTGGAGCCGGTGATGGCAGTTGAAGTCACGGTTCCGGAAGAGCACATGGGCACGATCATCGGCGACATCAATTCGCGGCGCGGACGCATTGAAGGCATGGAGCACGCGGCGGGTTCGCAGGTAATCAAGGCGATGGTTCCGCTGAAGGAGATGTTCGGATACGTGAACGATATTCGGTCTTCCACGCAGGGACGCGCGTCGTACTCGATGCAGTTTGCAAGATACGAAGAGGCTCCGCGGATGATCTCGGAGGAGATCATCAGCCGGAACCAAGGCAAGTAGGCGTAGTTTACGCGGCGAATGCCGCGAGAGTAACGAAGGAACGAGAGAGGTATAGGAACATGGCGAAGGAGAAGTTTGACCGGTCGAAGCCGCACGTGAACGTGGGGACGATAGGGCATATTGATCACGGGAAGACGACGTTGACGGCGGCGATCACGAAGGTGTTGTCGAAGCACAACCCGAACAACAAGTTCC
>DASZAG010000014.1:0-14839 GCA_035945555.1 Acidobacteriaceae bacterium | reverse complement strand
GGCTCATGCCAACGCTGGCTGCTCTTCCGGCACACACAGCGGAACCTTCTCTTCGACCCCGCGCTCGAGCGCCTCTTCATACGCTTCAATCCACCAGTTCGAGAGCGCAATGCAGGCGTAAGCCAGTGCAACCCCAGCAATCAGGTCGATTCCATAATGCCAGCGCGTGGCCATTGCCCCGAAGAGTATCCAGCCAAATATGAGCGCATAAACATATCCCAGCCAACGCACGTATCGCCAGGCATAGCAGAGGAAAACAAATGAAGCCGCGACGTGAAGCGATGGCATTGCCGCCAGTCCGCACAACACGAATTCGCCGGCATGAGCGCTGAACCAGAGGACCCCTCCTGCGGCCAATTCTTTTTGGCGGAGAAGATAGAAGGAGTGCTGCGTTCCGACTGCCAGTGCGTTTGCGCTCTGGTGAAAAAGGAAAGGCCCCACGGCTGGCGCAACCATATAGAGAACCGCTCCTGCTCCCTGCACAAGCACTGTGGCTAGGAACACGCGGCGAAACTCGGCCCGACCACGCAAGTTGTGGATGATGAACGACAGGCAGAACATCCCGAAGAACGCGAACAAGTACATGGAGTCGATCCAGTTGAACTGGAGCGCATGGGCGCGCCAGGCAATCAGGGGATCCATCCATGCGAAGAACCTTCTGTCGATCGCTTCGTAAGCGCGATCAAAGGTGGAGGCTCGAACGAGCGGAACCATGAGCTTGAGGTACAAGCAGAGGAAGATGGCGCTCGCAAAGCAGAAGCCATCGCCTGCGTGCTGGGCCAGAGAACGAAGCAGCGCTTGGCGGTTTCCGAGGCGAAGTCCGGCTCTCAGTACGATCCACAGCCATACTGCGATAATCACATACAGTCCCGTGACCCTCAGTATGCTCAACAGCAGCGGCCGCGCAGACGACCACTCCAGTGGTGCACGCAGGATCACGTGCAACGTCAAGATGACCGCAAGCAAACCTGCAACAACAGTCCACCCCGGCGACAGCGCGAGAAATCGTCTCCGTATCCTGCTCAACTGGTGATTTTCCTGGTTACTGGGTTAGAGGTTGGACGGAGGATATCGATTAAGGAGCCAGAAAGCACCGGCTTTCTTTGCCTATTCTGTTGGGGAGTAGCCAGATAATAAAGAGCTTTGGCAGCTTACGTCTGTGCATTTCCGAGCCGCGTTAATTCTGTTTCATCTGAGCGGCTTCCCAGGCGGGATCAACTTTCGGGCGCAAATCAACCGCCAGCTGCCTGATGACCAGGCAGAACAATATGAAAACGATGAATATCGCCAGACGCAGGTAGATGCCGGGAGCGCGGAAGAGTTCGACCGCGAGGATTAAGCTGGCGAGCACGAGCAGCGTGAGCGACATGGCTCGATGGAAGCGCTGCATCCCGTATTCAAGTCCATTTGGGATTCGGCGCTCGATTTCACGCCCGCTGTCCGAATCAGTGCAGGCGGCCTTGCTGCGGCACGAGTTGCATGCCGATGCGGGAGCACGGTAGACGACAACTCCCTTGGCGTGGTCGGAAAAGACCGGAAACAGGTGCTGGTCGCGAGGGCATTTCCAGACGTCTCGGTCGGGGTGATAGGTGAAGCCGACGGTCGCCGTTTCAAGCGAGCGTCGATGCGCATGGCGTGCGGCCATCTCCAGCACCAACGCAATAAGGGCAAGCGCAATCGCGTAGCCGAACATCAGCACACATTCAAGCGGCAGGGCAGGCAGCCGGAGCATAGTTCAGCGTTGCTCCGGCTGGGCAACCACATCGGTAAACAGAACGGATTCGGGCTTTCTTGTGGCTTCGCTGTGTGGCAAGTACCGGATGCCCTGTATGCAGATGTAGAGCAGTGGCAGGACCCCTCCCAGGATGAAAACGACGTCTCCCGGCATACGCATCCATTCAAGAATCGAGTTGGCGCGACTGCCGATGTAATTGAGTGTCCGCGCGTCGTAATAGCTCACACTGATGGAGTGGTAGAGCTGCATGATGCCGAGCGGGAAGAGAGTGGCGAATACCATCCACGCAAGTCCAAGGTTGAGCGACCAGAAGCTGATTCGCGCAGCCTTATCTGACCAATCCTTCTCCGGAACTATATAGCGTAGGCAGAACAGCGCAAGGCCGACCGAGAGCATTCCATAGACGCCCATCATTGAAGCATGGGCATGGTTCGCCGTGAGTGCGGTGCCAATCTCGTAATAGGACACGATCGGCAGATTGATCAGGAAGCCGAAGACGCCCGCTCCGAGGAAGTTCCAGAAGCCGACGGCAGCCAGGAACATCACCGCCCAGTAATGCGGGAATGGGGTTGTGGCGCGCTCACCCTGAACGGTTCCAAGCTGCAGGAAGCTCCAGGCCTCCAGCGTTAGAAAAGTGAGCGGGATGACCTCGCCGGCAGAGAAGAAGGCTCCAAGCGCCATGTGCAGCGCCGGCTCGCCGGAGAAGTAGACGTGGTGCATTGTTCCAACGATGCCGCCCGCTGAGTACAGGATCACGTCCAGGTAGATCACGCGGAGCGCCGTTCGCTCGTGCACCACGCCAAGCAGCACGAAGATGTAGGCGACGAGGACCGTGGTGAACAGCTCGAGGAAGTCCTCAACCCAGAGGTGGACGACCCAGAAGCGCCAGAAGTCGGTCGTGGTGAAGTGCCCGCCTGGAGTAGCCAGCAGCCCTACAGCGTAGAACGCGGGAATGGACAGCGCGGAGAAGAAGAACAGCCAGGGCATGTTGCCGGTGTGTTCGGCGATCAGTCGCCCGTGCAGGCCGCGGAACAAGATCACCACCCACAGGCACAGCCCAATGATGAGCAGGATTTGCCACAGTCGTCCCAGATCGAGGTATTCGAAGCCCTGTTCGCCGAACCACGCGTTAACTCTGGAGTTGTGAATGAAGCCCTGGATGCCGCTGAACTCGCCGACCAGGCTGCCCACCACTACGACAACCAGCGCGCCGAGCAGGCCATAGGTCAGGAGCTTTTGTCCGCGCGGTTCGCGGCCAGAAATCATTGGGACCAGAAAGATCCCTGCGGCAAGATACGACGTGGCTACCCAGAAGATGGAGAGCTGAATGTGCCAGGTACGCACGATGTTGTAGGGCAGGATGCGTCCTAGGTCGAAGCCGAAGAAGCTCTGGATATCCGCCCGGTAATGCTCGGACGCCCCGCCGCAGAGCGTCTGTATGAGGAATAGAGCCGCCATGATGAAGAAGAACCAGGCGCAGGCCTTCTGTGCGGGGGTTAGTAGAACCAGGTCGGGTGCGCGGAAGGACATCTTCTGCTGCTCGCGGCCATGCCAGCCGAGCAGGTTCCATCGGCCGAAGGCCGCAAACAGCAGCCCGGTTCCGCCGAGCAGCGCGGCGAGCGAGAGCATGCTCCACACGATGGAGTCGGCAGTCGCATGGTTGGCGACGAGCGGCTCAGGCGGCCAGTTGTTGGTGTATGAGTAGGAGTGGCCGGGGCGAGCGGTCGATGCCGCCCACGCCGTCCAGCAGAAGAATGCCGTGAGCTGCCGAACCTGGTCCGGATCGCGGATGTCATGTGGCCGCAGGCCGAAGCGCGTGGTGGGATTGCCGAAGAAGGCCGTGTAGTAGGCGAGGTTCTGCTGGAAGGCGTACACCTGCGAGTCGGACATGACGAGCGTTCCGCTGGAGGAATCGTAGCGGTCGGTCTTGAAGTCCTTGATAGTGTTCGCACGCGCTTTGTCTGACGCTGGGCCTCCGTAGAACTCGATGCTGTCGAGCGCGGCCTTGTGGAGATACTCGGCGGTGAAGTCCGGGCCGAGGTATGCTCCGTGGCCGAAGATGGAGCCGTACTCCATGAGTCCGTTGCCGAGAAAGACCTTCTGTCCAGCCGTAATGTCGGCTCCGGTGAACAGGACCGCGCCATGCGAGTCGGTCACGACGGTGGGGATGGGCGGCTCGTCGTTGTAGGTGTAGTAGGCGAGGATGCCCATGATGAGGAAGCCGATGATGAGAACGATGCCGGCGGCCTGGATCCAGCCGTTGGCGATTAGCAAGGGGCGTTTCCCGGTTGCGGCGGCGGTGGCGTTCATGCAGGGGCTCCTTGAAGGAAGAAGCTACTGAAGCATGAATCGTAACAAGAGCGGAGGGGCTCAGGGTGTGACTTTTGTCGCCCCTGATGCGGATTTGGCGGCGAGGTAGCTTTCGAGGATCAGGACGGCGGCTACCTGGTCGACTACGGCTTTGTGGCCGGAGCCGGGGCGGCCGGCGGCGTGGAGGTGGCGGTGGGCCTCGGTGGTGGTGAGGCGCTCGTCCCACAGGTGGACGGGGAGTCCGGTTTCGTCGCGGAGGAGCTGGGCAAAGGCCTGGGCTTTAGCGGCCTGGGGGCTCTGGTCTCCGGACATATATAGAGGGTTGCCGACGACGATGGCCGCGCACTGGTACTTGCGGATGAGGCGCTGGAGGGACTTGAGGTCCTGGCGGCGGTTGGTGCGGCTGAGGGTGAGGACGGGCTGCGCGGTGAGTCCGAGGGGGTCGGAGACGGCGACTCCGATGCGGCGGTCGCCGACGTCGAGTCCCATGATGCGCGGGGTGTCCATAGGGTGAGAGTACCGGAGGCGGCTGAGTAGCGGGTAGCTGGGGTTCGCTAAAGGGCGGTTCGCTATGGGGCGGGTGGCGGCAAAGCGTGACGATTTCCGTAAAATATAGAAAATAAAGGGGAGAATCGGTAAAATATAGAAAATGCTGGGTTTAGCATGGATTTTGCAGCGCTCGAGTTTTCCACAGGCTCGATGCTGTCAAGAGGCGATCGCGGTAAGTTGTTGATGGTGAATGGATTGTGGATGTCCGGTGAGTTTTGTGGAATTGGTATTCTGAAATAGAGAGGAAAAACTCTCGCGAAGGCGCAGCCAAATGAGCTGCGCCTTTTGCTTTTGGAGGCAATTATGAATTCGTCGCCCGCGCCGCTTTGCACACACACGAAGATGAACGGAACCCGCTGCGGTTCTCCGGCTGTGAAAGGGACTGAGTTGTGCTTTCACCACTCGGCGGTGAAGTCGGCGCTGGGCAAGGCGAGGCCTTCATCGGAGCCGGGAGAGTACTCGCCGCTGCCGTTCGTTTTCCCGGAAGATCGCGAGTCGGTGCAGATCAATTATTTTCTGCTGCTGCGGGCGATGAGCGAGCAGCGCATTGAGCCGCGCATGGCGCAGATGATGTTCCGGCTGCTGCATGCGATGGCGGTGAATATGGGCAAGATGGCGCGGGAGCAAGCGAAGGATGGCGAGGCGGCGAGTGGGGCGGATGCTACTCCTATGGAGCGCCCGCAGCCTAAGTCGAAGCATGAAGAGCCGTTCGTCTCTGCGTTCGCGCAGGCCGCTGCGGCGCGTCCGGCGGCGATGGAGAAGCGGAGTGAAAAGCTGTCCTTTGATATCGCCGCTTCGGCGTTCCAGAAAAATCCCACGCCCGGCTATCTCTCGATGCAAGAAGTGGTGGCTACGCTGAGCGCGATGAAGGGAGAATATCCTCCGAGTTCGCTGGACTTTATTTAGGGGGGATGAGGGTTGGTGGTTCTCTGCGTGCTATGCCACCCTCGACGACGTTTCCAGTGCCTGGGGGCGTGACGTTCTAGTCGTGTCGCAGGGTGCGGATTGGGTCGATTTTTGCGGCGCGGCGGGCGGGTGCGAAGGCGGCGACGAGCGCTACGGATATGAGGAGCAAGGCTGTGCTGGCGACGGTGAGCGTGTCGGTACTTCCAATTCCGTAGAGCATGACTCGAATGATTCGCGTTAGCCACAGAGCTGCGACTAAGCCAAGGACTATGCCTGCGCTCGTCAACCAGAATGCTTCGCGCAATACGCGGGAGAGAACCTGTTTCGGTTGAGCTCCCAGAGCGATGCGCAAGCCGATTTCCATTGTGCGAGTATTCACGGCGTAAGCCATGATGCCGTAGATGCCGATGCTGGCGAGCATCAGTGCGAGGATGCTGAAGCCTCCGGCGAGCTGTGCAAGGGCACGTTCGTTCGCCAGAGTTGAACCTACCTGTTCTTTCATTGTGCGCACGTCGATCATGGGCAGATCGCGATCGAGAGACTCGAGCGCTGCCCGCGTTTCTACGAGAACGCTGCCGGGGTCTGCGATCGTGCGGAGTTCGATCATCATGCGACCGGGTCCATTCACCTGTTGCACGTAGGGAACGTAAAAGGTGGGCGGGGTGTTGCTGCGCAAATTGGCATAGCGCGTGTCCGCAGCGACGCCTACGATCTGAATTGGTCCCTTCACGTCTTCCGGATCTGTTTCGAAGGTTTTTCCAATCGGATTCTGGTTGGGGAAGAACTTCTCTGCGAGCGCGCGATTGACGACGGCAACTTTAGGTGAGGCCGCGGAGTCATGACGATTGAATGCGCGCCCTTGCAGAATCGTGATACCGAGCGTCTGAAAGAAATCCGCGCCTACGCCGTTTACCTGAACGCGGACCGGCGCCATTTCCTGCTGCTGGCCCAAGGCACGGAAGGTCGAGCCCGAATGCCCATCGCCGATGATGCCGATGTCGCTGACGGTGACGGAGCGGACGCCGGGAAGAGATGCGAGCTTCTCCTCGAGATGCTGAAAGAAGGTGGTCATTTGTGCATCGCTGTAGCGAGCGCGCGGGAGGTTGAGGCGGAAGAGCAGGATGTGGTTCGATTCAAATCCCAGCGGAATGCGATTGAGATTCACCAGCGTGTGCACGAAGAGTCCTGCACCTATGAGCAGGGTCGCCGAGATTGCGATCTGGGCAATCACGAGAGCTTTGTCGATCCAGAGCCTATGGCGATTGGCTGTGGCTCCGCCCGATTCCTTCAGCCCTTCGTGCGCAGCAATTCGTGTTGCCTGCCAAGCGGGCGCGAGTCCGAAGAGGATGCCGGTGGCGAGAGAGATTGCCAGGGTGAACAGAAGCACGCGCCAGTCGAATTGCACTTGTATCTGTTCCATCTGAGATGAATTTGTTAAGAGCCTGAGGACGATGTTGCGACCGAGATAGCCGAGCAGCAAACCTGCCGCTCCTCCGAAGCCAGACAGCAAAAGGCTCTCGGTCAGCAATTGGCGCAGGATGCTTCCGCGGCTTGCGCCGAGCGCCATTCGCGTGCTCAGCTCACGTTTCCTGGTGGCCGAGCGCGCAAGGAGTAGATTCGCAAGGTTGAGACACGCGAGCAGCAGGACTAAACCTGACAGCGCGAGCAGCACATAAGACGGCTGCGCGTATGCCCCTCGCAGATAGTCCAGCCCGCGCTCGCCCGGCTGGAACTGCAGATGAAATCGGTCGAGGTCGTCTGTGTGCCTTAGAGCGGGCATTGCGGCCTGTCGCAATACCGCGTCAAGCTCGGCCTCAGCCCGGATCTCCGGGATATCCTGCCGCAAGCGAGCGAGGATTTGCACCCACCACGATTGAGGGTTGTCGAGGAGTGAAATGCTCCCATTCTGCGCCCTCGGCAGAATGAGCGGCTGCATTGTGAGCGGGACGAAAACCTGCATGGGGGTTCCCATTTGCAGGCCTGCAAAACGTCCACTGCTGACGCCAACGATTGTTACCGGGACGCCATTCAACGAAATGGCTTTTCCGAGTACCGAAGGAGAGCGCGCGAATTGCTGCGTCCAGAACCCATCGCTGATGACAACGACGGGGCCGCTGCCCGGCGCGAGATCGTCGTTCGCGCTCAATGTGCGGCCCAACTCCGCTTTTACTCCGAGCGATTGAAACGCATTGCCGCTGATCAGTTCTCCATTGATCATCTGCGCGTGTCCATCGATGGTTGCGTTTATGGGAGCGTCTTTGAAAGCAATGAGAGACTGGACTGCTTCCGTTCTCTTGCGCAGCTCTTCAAGCACGGGATAAGAAAAACCGTTACCGGTGAGGCCGCCGGCTTCGTTCGGGCCGACATCTCCCCACACCGGTGGAACGGGCTGTTCAAGACCGCTGACCCAGGTCAGCATGCGAAGTTCGTGGGGTTGCGAGACCGGGAGCGTATCGAACAGGACGTGCTTGGCGGCAGCGAAGATGGCTGTATTTGCACCGATGCCAAGAGCCAGCGAGGCAATGGCTACACAGGTGAGGGTGGGGTTTCGCTGCAATTGACGCAGGCCGAAGCGCAGATCGCGCATCAGGGTGGTGTATATGGAGAAGGTGCGCTGCTCCAGCTGGTGCTCTTTGAGCAGCGTCGCGTTCCCAAATTGCCGCTGCGCTGCCGCTTCTGCATCGCGAGGGTGCATTCCCTGAGAGATGAAGCGGTCTTTCAGCATTTGGATGTGGAGTTGGATCTCGTCGTCGAGTTCGCGATTTGACCGTCGCTGGCCAAACAGCGCGCGGACTTTTGCCGTGAATACGCGAATCCAGATAGCCATGGCTATTGCTCTCCCTGAAGCCTGAGCACGCGGGCGATGACGCCAGATATCCGCTCCCAGTTCTCAGTCTCGATTGCGAGCTGCTTGAGGCCGGACCGGGTGATCGAGTAGTACCTTGCTTTTCGCTTGTTCTCCGAGACGCCCCATTTTGCGGATATCCAGCCTTGCTGCTGCAGGCGTAAAAGCGACGTATACACGGTGCCTTCGTTGAGCGTCAGCACGTCCTCGCTGACCTGTTCAATGCGCCTCGCGATTCCAAATCCATGCTGTGGGCCCAGCGCGTGGAGGGTTTTGAGGATCATCAGATCAAGGGTGCCTTGCAGGACTTCCGATTTCTCTGTGCCCATGGCTCGCTCCTTTGGACAATCCAAAGGTATCACCAGTCCTTTGGATTGTCCATAGGAGTTGCTTCGTATCGTCAAAGAGAGAATGTCATAGGAATGCTCAACGCGCAGCTCGGACGGATTGCCCTAAAAAGTGCGTTGCCAAGTTGTACGGAAGTGCTAAGAAAGTCGTTGGAAGTCGCAATGGCCTAAAGAGGGACGCCCTCAGGCTATGCGGGAAGAATTTATTTACAAGCGCTGTACTACTTGTTACAGTACAGCCGTGATACCGTTCCGGGTCAGCTTCCAATCCGGCGCCTCGCTCTTTGAGCAGGTCGTATACGCCTCAAAGAAGGCGATGATAGCGGGACAACTCCGCCCCGGCGATCCCTTTCCTTCTGTTCGCACATTGAGCCGGGAGCTGAAGATCAATCCCAATACTGCGCATAAGGTTGTAGGGCACTTGATCAATGAAGGGCTGCTGGAGACACGGCCGGGGATTGGAACGGTGGTGTCAAGGCCGCCCAATTCCAGCAAAGAGGAGCGTACGCAACTCCTGGGCCGGGAGATCGAAGGGCTTGTAGTCGAGGCGAAGCGGCTTGGCGTCGGGCTGGGCGAGGCGCAGGAGGCTCTTTCCGCACACTGGAACCGATTGAGTACGGGCGCAAAGGGTAGTAAAGCCGGCGGGAAAGGGGGCTGGGAACAGAGATGACCTTCGCGATTCGGACGGAACACCTGGGCAGGAGGTTCGGGAGCACTGTTGCGCTGAATGATGTGAATGTAGAGGTGCCGGAAGGGGCAATCTACGCTCTGGTAGGTCCGAATGGAGCCGGCAAAACGACGCTGATCAAGCTGCTGATGAATATCATTCGGCCGAGCGCAGGGTCGGCGACTGTGCTGGGTGTGGATTCGAGGCGCGTGGCTGCTGGTGTTTTCTGCGAGATTGGGTACGTCTCTGAGAACCAAGAGGCGCCCGACTGGATGCGAGTGGGCGAGATGCTGCGCTATTACCGGAACTTCTATCCCAACTGGGATCTTGAGCTGGAGACGCAGCTGGTTCGTCAATTCGACCTGCCGCTCGATCGCAAGCTCAAGCATCTGTCGCGCGGGATGCGGATGAAGGCGGCGTTCGCCAGCGCGCTAGCGTACCGACCACGCCTGATCGTGCTGGATGAACCTCTTTCCGGCCTCGATCCGCTGGTTCGCGATGAGCTGATCGAAGGACTGCTGGACCGCGCGCCGGAAACTACGGTTTTCCTGTCCTCCCATGACCTATCCGAAATCGAGGGTTTCTCGAGCCATGTGGGATTTCTGGAAAAGGGCCGGTTGTTGTTCCAGGAGGAGATGGCATCACTTACTGCCCGTTTCCGCGAGGTGACGGTGACGATGGATGGTCCGGCAACGGCACCTGCGGGAGTGCCTTCTTCGTGGCTGCAGGTCGAGGCGGTGGATTCGGTGCTGCGATTTGTGCACAGCAACTATCACGAAGATGAGAGCGCGGCTGAACTGGCGGGATTCTTCCCCGCCGCGCGCGACATTCGGGTGGATGCGATGAGCCTACGCGAGATTTTCCTGGCCATTGCAAAGAGCAACCGCCGCGTAGAGCAGTCAGAATTCAAAGCCAGTCCGAGCCTGGAGGTGGGAGCGTGAGACAGATAATTGCCATATTTGCCAAGGACGCGCGGCGCTTCTGGCTGGAGATCCTGATTTGTGTTGCCTTGCTGATCGGGCTGGTGCTGGTGTATCCGGCGACATGGCGCATGGCGGGATTGGACGGGGTCGATTTCCGATTTTTCGGCGGCGAAGGGCCGACGGGACTGCTAGCAGGCTCGCTGGTGGTGCTGATCCCCATCGCCTGGCTGGTGCTCATTGCCCGCGTGATTCATTGCGAGCGGCTGGTGGGGGATACGCAGTTCTGGCTGACGCGCCCGTACGACTGGCGCAAGCTGCTCGGCTCCAAACTGCTGTATCTTGCGGCATGTTTGTACGCGCCGTTTTTCGTCGCGCAGTGCGTGCTGTTGCACGAAGGCGGATTTCATCCGTTTCACCACCTGGGCGGCTTGCTATTCAACCTGCTGCTGCTCACTGTAGTCGGTGTGTTGCCGCTCGTGGCGCTCTCCGCTATCACGACGGGATTCGGACGCCTGGTGCTCGTTTTGCTGGGCGTGGCTCTGGCGATCATTGCAGCCGCGGTAGCTGGGTCCGCGATGCCATCCCATGCAACGAGCAGTTTGCCCGACATCGTGAGCGGGAATCTCGCGCTGGGTGTAATTTTCTGTGGCTGTCTGGCAGCGACCATTGTCATGTATGCACGGCGTAGCGCGAAGACAGCGTGGCTGCTTTTGGTCGCACTTACGCTTGTGATGTGTTCGACGGTCTTCTTCGATCTCGACGCGGCGCTGATGAATCGCCGTTATCCAGAACTCAGCTCCGGTTCCACCGCTCCGGTTACGTTCGCGTATGGGGCCCAGGGAAAGAACCAGCCTGTGGCGACCATTACGGATGACAAGCGTGCGGTCGATATTGAGATTCCCATGCTGGCGTCCGGCGTCCAGGACGGCTACGTGGCGATCACAGAGGCGCAAAAAGTCATTTTGACGAACGCGACCGGAGCGAAGTGGGAGTCGCCGTGGCAGGGATCGGCGACGGGACGCGTACTGCCCGGCGTGCAGACCACCTGGATCCGCCTCCATATGCGGCGAAGCGTGTACGAGCAGTTCAAGTCGATGCCTGTAACGTTGCGCGTTTCCTTCGCCGTGACTATGGCGCGCAAGGCGCGTGAGTCTGTCATTTCGCTACCGGGCGCAGAGTTCGCGGTCCCGGAAATCGGGATTTGCCAGCCGAGGCGCTGGAATTTGAGGCCGGACGAGATGATGGGAATTGACTGCCGGTCGGCGATGAACCAGCCGCAGCTGACCTATGTTTCCGCGCTGTGGACGCAGGGCGGCTGCAATGCGGGAGCGGCTGAGGACCAGAACCATGCGACGACCCAAGTCTGGGTTGGCGAACTCAACCCGGGACCCGCTGAGTTCGGAATTACCTCCGTGTGGAATGCGCAAGTGAACCTGGAGTTCCCAAGGACCAATTACCCCCAATCAGAGCAGGAGAGATGGAGCCTTTGCGAGGGCACGCCCATGCGGTTTACACAGTACCAGCCCACAGCGCGATTACGTGACGACGTGATTATCTCCGGGTTCCATCTGCCGGAGCCAGCGAATGGGATCTATTTGAAGCTTCTGTTGCAGGAGTGACGCGTGATGGTCGTGCCGGGGCATTCCGGGCGAAATGCGGAAGATGGGGAGCCAAAAGCCATCACGCAATACGCGGGAGAGAACCTGGCTGGGCTCCGAGAGCGATGCGCAAGCCGATTTCCATTGTGCGAGTATTCGCGGCATAAGCCATGATGCCGCAGATGCCGATGCTGGCGAGCATCAGTGCGAGGATGCTGAAGCCTCCGGCGAGTTGGGCACGAGCGCGTTCGTCCGCCAGCGTTGAACCTACCTGTGCCTTCATGGGGCAGCCTGTTTTTGCACCGCTGGATCTGTCCCCCCCCTTTGCGCTTCTACAGGAGATCGGTGTACATTCTTCCTGTAGAAGCGAAAGGAGAAGCAATGCCGGAACGCATTGATCTTCCGCAAGGCACTCTTGACCTCCTGATTCTCAGAACTTTGTCTTTGGGCCCGCAGCATGGATGGGCGATTGCGGAGCGAGTTCTGCAAATATCCGACGACGTTCTCAGGATTCAGCAGGGCTCACTTTATCCGGCTCTCCATCGCCTGGAGCGCCGCGGATGGATTAAAGCGAAGTGGGGCACGTCGGACAATAATCGACGGGCCAAATATTACGAGCTGACGAAATCGGGCCAGAAACAGCTTGCGACCGAGCAGGACGCCTGGGAGAAGCTGACAGCCGCCGTGGCTCAAGTGTTGCGGGCAATGTAGGAGGTGTGTGATGTTGAGCGACCTATATATTCGTGTTCGTTCACTGCTTCGCCGCGCGAAGGTCGAGGAAGAACTCGATGATGAGCTGCGTTTCCACATGGAGAAGCAAGCGGAGAAATACATGCGCGCCGGTATGACTCGCGATCAGGCGCAACGGCAGGTCCGGCTGGACTTTGGCGGCGTTGGCCAGGTGAAAGACGATTGCCACGATGCGCGCGGCGTCTCGCTGATCGAGACGGTTGGCCATGACCTGCGTTATGCAATGCGAATTCTGCGGAAGTCGCCGGGGTTCACAATTGTAGTGGTGCTGATCCTGGCGCTGGGAATTGGCGCCAACGCCGCCATTTTCACGCTCGTAAACGCTGTGCTGATGCGCAATTTGCCTGTTGCAGATCCCGCCACTCTGGTGCGGCTCGGCAACACAAATGATTGCTGCGTTAGTGGCGGCTATATTCCTGACAACGACACCTACTCTCTCTTCTCTACCGATACATGGCAGCAACTTCGCAAGAATCTTCCGGAGTTTCAGGAGCTTGCCGCGATGGAGGCGGGATTCACCTACCGTCCGGTTACCGTTCGCCGCAATGGGACGCAGGACACTGCGCGCTCCTCAATGGACGAGTTCGTTTCAGGGAACTACTTTCGGACGTTTGGCCTGCGTCCTGAAGCCGGACGGCTGTTTGTTGACTCTGACGACAAGCAGGGCGCGCCTATGGTCGCGGTCCTGAGCTACCAGAACTGGCATGACAATTACGCAAGCGACCCGTCTGTTGTGGGATCGACGTTTTGGGTGAACACGAAACCCGTCCAGATAGTGGGAATCGCTCCGAAGGGATTTTATGGAGACCGGCTCACTTCCACGCCGCCCGATTACTACATGCCGATCCAGACAATGGGAGTCATCCTTGGCGTGGATTATGTCCCCGATCCCAATACGCAATGGGTCTATATCATTGGCCGGATTAAACCCGGTGTGGCGCTTGCCCCGCTTCAGGAGAAGATCAGCGGCCTGTTTCGCCACATCGTAGCCTCCGACCCGCAGTACACCGGCGAAAAGGGGAAAGCTGCCCTTACGCGAGCACACATCGCTCTGGCCCCGGCGGGCGCGGGTATCCAGAGCCTCCAGAAGCAATACAAATCGAACCTCCGCATGCTTATGTGGATTTCGGCGCTGGTTCTCCTTATTGCCTGTGCCAACATTGCCAATCTGCTGCTGGTGCGCGGCATGAACCGCAAGGCGGAAATGTCTCTCCGGGTCGCGCTGGGAGCTGCGCGTCCTCGTATCATCCGCCAGTTGCTCACCGAAAGTATTTTGCTTGCCGGGATCAGCGGCGTTGCCGGACTGCTGATTGCCTGGCTCGGGTCACATGCTCTGCTGGCGATGGCGTTTCCCAGTGATCAGAACGTTCCCATCAACGCCAGCCCGTCGGTGGCTGTGCTGCTTTTTGCGTGCGGGCTTTGCCTGGTGACGGGTGTTCTATTTGGGATTGCGCCTGCCTGGATTGCCGCGCACACCCAACCTGCGGACGCCCTTCGTGCTTCAACGCGCACCGCTACGGCTAAAATCTCGTTGTTGCAGCGGTCGCTGGTGGTTCTGCAGGCCGGGCTCTCGCTCGTGCTGCTGATCGGAGCGGGCCTGTTCGCGCAAAGCCTTGGCAAGCTGCAAAGTTCCGACTTAAAGCTCGACGCGCGGAACCGCTATATCATCCACATCAATCCGCAGGCGGCTGGCTATATGCCTTCCAAACTTGCCCCGCTCTATCAGGCGTTCAATGATCGCTTCCATGCCATACCGGGAGTTGTCCACGTATCCTGGGCGACCTATACGCCGATGGAGGACGATAACTGGAGCTCAGGTTTCAAGGTTGAAGGACAAACAAGCAAGAATTTTGGCGCGTCGACCGTTCGCGTTTCGCCGGAGTATTTCGATTCGGTCGGCACACGGGTTCTTCTAGGCCGCGCCTTTACAGAGCAGGACGCGCCGGGTTCGCCCAACGTGGTGATCGTTAATCAGACCCTGGTGAAGGATGAATTTCCCGCGGGCACGAATCCCATCGGCAAGCGCATTGGGTTCGCCGGCCCGAAGGACCCCCTGGAATTTCAGATTGTCGGCGTTGTCGACGATACGACCTATAATGCCGTGCAGTGGAAAGACCATGAGATGGTCTTTTCCCCGATGCTCCAGCGGGGCGCCCATGACAACGGGCCTATTGATACGGATATTTCGCTCTATGCCGGCGCTATTGTG
>DASZAG010000013.1:0-30595 GCA_035945555.1 Acidobacteriaceae bacterium | reverse complement strand
ACGACGTGCAGATATTTCTCACTCACGCCCGCACTTAGCTGTTGCGTTGAGAAAAAGCGCCCCCGTTGTGATTAGTGTCTGAGCGTATCAGCAAAGATCGCGCGTCCGTCAGGTGCTCAAACATTGCACGGCGGGCCTCGTCACCCTTGTGTTCACGAATCGCCGCATAAATCCTGCGATGAAATTTCAGAGGCTGATCGAGAGAGACGCGATCGGAAAGATGGCTCATGCTGGCGAGTAGCGAGCGATGTATCTCCTTGAATAAGAGGTGGCAGATGCGGTTGCCGCTCGCACGGAAAACGGCCTCGTGAAACGAAAGGTCGGCGTCGAGACGTTCGCGGTTACTCTTGCTGCGCTCCATCGCGAAAATGGCGTTACGCAGCGCGGCCATGTCTTCCGCGGTTGCCCTCTCTGCCGCGCGAGCTGCGAGTTCCGGCTCAACGATCAGGCGTGTCTCGAAGAGTTCGTGGTGGGAGAGATCGTCCAGCAACACAAGAAAATCCAACGGTTGATTGAGGATGGATTCTGCGCTGTCGCTGAGGTAGGTCCCATCGCCAACCCTCTGCGTTAAGACGCCCATGATCTCTAACACCTTGAGAACCTGCCTCACCGAAGCGCGGTTGACGCCGAATTCCTTGGCCAGTTCACGCTCAGGCGGAAACTTCGAACCGGGCGCAATTGCGCCGCTGGCGATCATGCGCTTAATTCGAGAGATCAGTTTGGCAGTGACTCGGGAATCTGACTTTTCGCGGGGTGATATTGCGGTGGGGCTCATGGAAGTTTGCCTGATTGGGACCGAGATGACAGGTGACTCAATTCTCATTCAATGATACTCCGGTTGGAGAAGCCCTTCGATCGATTGGTACAGCAATTTCCAGCAATCGTGCGAGTCTGGCTGGGGCTGCCTTCGCACTCATTGATGGCTGAAGCGAAGCGCTATCTGCGGATCAGCTTTGGGTGTGAGCAGGTAGAGCCAGGAAGACTCCCGCATTGGCGCATCCAATAAGGTTGGCTCTGAACATCTTGCGACATCTGCGCCTCCTAGGATGCGAATGTGCTCAAGCTCAAGTACGCCAGGCCGTCGATGCCGGCAGTCAGAGATAGCGAGAAATTAGTCGGAATGAAAATTACTGCGCCGGGCTTGATCGGTACGGTCTGACCATCTGCGACCATCGTTCCGCTTCCTGAAAGGACAAAGAGTGTTTGTTCACGGTCGGAATAGTGCGTAATCTGATGTTCGCCTTGTGATAATCCGATACGCTCTACCTCGCAAGCTTCAGTCTGGCCTCTTGCCAATAGCACGGCAGAAGTGAAACCGCCGGGATCAGTTGTCGCGCTCGGCTTCTTTGCAGATATCGCCTCGGACTCGCTCGGGTCAAACCAAGCTTTGTTTGCGGCTGCTGCGGCTTGCTGCTGTCGGATCGCCTTCACCTGATGGATATGCTCTCGATAGCTTGAACATCCCTCCTTCGTCGGTTCGAGGAACGCATTGAAGAGGAGGTATGTCAACGAGCTGCCGGTCGTAACACTCTGGTGGATGATTCCTGCAGGGATGTACAGCAACGAGCCGGGTCTTACCTGATGTGACTCTTTTCCGACGTTAACGACGCCGCTCCCGTCGGTAACAAAGAACACCTGCTCCTTTTTATCGTGACTATGCGGCGGTCCGGTCAGCCCCTGTCGCCAGAAATTCATGGCTACTTCCGTCAGGTTCGTTTCGGAGCGGTCAACAAGCACCGTGATCTCGTTCAAGCAGCCAACGCTTAATGTTTCTCCCGAGCCTCCGTCACGAAAGAGGACAGCGTTTCTGCCTGGAATGCCACTTAGCCCTTCCAAGTTATGTCACCACAAAAGCCTGAACTGCAGTTCCATGTTCCGGGAATTATTGGAGCCCGCCAGCTTGCTGTAAGTGCCAAACGTCGGATCCGTCGCACCGGTGTCAAATTCGTAAGGTACGGTACCGAATTGAGGGTGGTTGAGCACGTTGAACGCGTTAATGCGAAACTGCAGCTTGAAGCGTTCTTTGATCTGGAAGAACTTAGACAAATTCACATCAAACAAATCGGTTGGCCGTGAACGGATGCCTGTGTATTCAAGATTCGGAGTCACGCCGTACTGAGGCTGAAGAGTGAAGTTGGACTGGTTACATGTTCCTGAATATATGTATCCGCCCACAGGCTGCAGAGACCAGGCTCCGCTGGAGTCCTGTATCCATTGATTGGTGCACGGCGCGAATGCCCGGGTGTAGATCGGATCCTCGTTTTGAAGGGGGACCTTGGCGTAGCTGTTCATGTCTACTCCGGAGATTGTTACCGGCATGCCGCTGATAAACGTATACTGACTGCCAAACTCCCAACCTCCGATAACTCCGTCAGCGAGCCGGTTAGCATTGCCCAGAAACGTGCGGCCGCGGCCAACAGGGAGGTAGTAAACGCCAAGAAGCGCTACCTTGTGTGTCATATCCAGCGAGTCCAGGATTCGCTCCCGAAGGCCATATCTCTGATCAGCCCATCCTCCAGCATCCATCGTTTTCTGCCACGTCCAGCCACCTTGTAGAGTCAGAGAATTAGCCCAGCTATGGCGCACAGTTGTTTGCAGCGAGTTATACCAGGACCGACCATTATTGACGACTTCATGAATGTCGCCGAAGGCTGGCAGAGGCCGCGTCAGTTGTCCGTACGAGATGGTTGATGCCGCATTTGAAAAGGCAGTCGCATCATTGAATGCTGAGATGTTATAGAAGGGACTTGTTACCAGGTCGTTGTTACAGATTGTTGGATCTCCACCATAGCCTTGGTCACATTGGCGCTGCCAGGAAGGGCTAATCTGATTCAGGTTGGTTCCCAGAGTTCCATTGACGTTGTATTGGGCCAGATTGTAGATACGGCTTCCTACATAGCTAATGTCGAGGATATCGTGACTGGTGAGCTGTTGCTGAACTCCGAGAGAGTACCCCCAGTAGTTCTGCGACTTGAAATGCGGGTCGTAGAAAGTCGCGTTTTGGCCGAGGGCTGTCAGCAAGCCCAACGAGGATCCGCTTATGGGTGTGATTCCATTTGGGAAGGGGTTTCCGACGTTTGCATTTGGGTTAGGGGTCTGGAAATTGTCGAGGCTGGGAATGTACGCCGTATCCGCAGAAAATCCTACCAACCCATCTTGAACCAAGCTCGAATAAGTAAGCAGTGGTCCGGTCAGCATCTCTTCAAAGCCGCCGCGCACGACTGTTTTAGGAGTAACGAGGTAGGCAAACCCCACGCGCGGCTGAAAGCCCGTCTTGGCCGTGTGAATTGCCTGTGTCGGGTTGCCCCCAACTCCTGCAAAGGTAAACCCTCCCAGGATTTGCCCTCCGTTTAGAAGCAGGGAATGGTCGATCTGAGAGTCAACGGGATTTACAGTGGTGGTATTGAACGCATAATTTTGCTCGTTTCGACGAACCACCGGTGAAGGAGAGTAGTCGTATCGCAAGCCAAGATTTAGGGTTAACTTCCGGCTGATTTTCCAATCGTCCTGAATGTAGGGTGCGTAATAGGAATTTGAGTAGGTACGATTAACGACTATGTTGGCGTTGCCATAATCGGCATAACCGATGAGGAAAGACGCCAGGTCGAAGCCCTGGAATGCCAACCCGCTATTTTGATAATTCTGTTGAGTCCAACCATTGCCCACCTGGAAATTCGGTGCCTGGAAGCCTTGTCCTCCCGGTACGCCAATGTATCCCTCCATCCGGTAGCGGTAGTCCAGGCCGATGTGGAATGTGTGTTCTCCTTTAACCCAGGTGAGGCTGGGAAAGATGTTAATGGAGGTGCCGCTTAATATGTTTGCGGGGAGAGTCGCCCCCAAGCTGGAGAATCCATCGGCTGTGAAATTGACTTGAGGAAACAGAGTTCCAAAGGTTCCTAGTTCGGGAACAATCCCACTCGCCCAGCCACCGCCTAAGACCGATGGATCGAAGTTCTGCGGGGTGTAGTGTTGTTCCGTGTCAGCATATCCACCGCTCGCCTTTACGTCGAGCACGAGCGTGGGGCTGAAAACATGAGTCCAGTCCGGTTCAATCGACCAGCCTCGATTGTCGCCGCCCTCTCCGGTACCGGCCGGGCCTGGGAAAAAGGTTCCGCCGAAGAGATTCGCAAATCCGTTGCGTTGCAGAGACAGGGTGCCACGCAAACTGAAGCGATCCTTTGAACCGAAGGCGTGATCGAATTTGCCCATGATATTTCTGACCACGGCATCTGAAGTCCACGGTGCGAAGTAGTTGCTGTTATAGGGATTCGTGCCGGCAGGCGCAGCCACGTTAGGCGCAGGGAAGTAGGAAAGAATCTTCATCGCGACGGGATTAATGCAGGCACCTCCCGTAGGGCCGAGCTGTGTGTTACCGACGCACGCCGGGATCATATTATTCGGGAATGGATTGCGGTTGGTAGGCGTGCCGCTCAGCGGATCGTAAAGGACTATAGGTACAGGCGATCCATCGGAGCCGAGCGCGTAGAGGTTGCTGAAGTCGCCAATCGTGGCAGGATTCGTAAAGTCGCAGGGCTGTCCCGTGGAATTCCAGGTAGTGCAATCAGGGACTGAATCGGTGGAGGTTCCCGGCGTCTTCTGGTCTCTATAGTCGTATTGAAGGAAAAAGAATGTCTTGTTCTTGCCATTGTAGATATGCGGAATCACAACGGGGCCATCGAGCGCGAATCCGTAAAAGTCCTCACTGCTTTTCGGGGCGGGATTGGCCGCGGCGCTCGGGGTATTTGCGTAGTAATCGCTGATCCACGGATTCGCATTCATCCAGGTGCGGCGCACAATGTCGTAGACATTTCCATGGAGCTCGTTGGTTCCGGTTTTGATTACCGTGTCAAAGCCACCGCCCGACCCGTTTCCGTAGCGAGCGTCGTAAGAATTCGCTATGACTTTAAAGTCTTCAACAGACTCCATGGGGGCAGTCGTCAGGGTCTGGGCCAGTTGTGGTCCACTGCCCGCCACTGAATCGTTCGGCAGCCCGTCCATGAGGGTGAAAGCGCCGCCATACTGCCCGCCATTCACTGACATCGTGAACCATCCGCCTCCGAAATTTGCGGAGCCGTATTCAGTGCCCGTCACCGATCCGTCGTTCACGTCAAAGAAATTGACACTCGTACTCAGCGCGGCCATCATGTTGACGTCGCGGCCGTTGTTTGGCACCTCAGTGACTGTCTCGCTGGAAAAGGTCTCGTTGCGGTTTGCATTCTCCGTGTCCAGCATTAGCTCGTTAGCTTTCACGGTCACCGACTCCACAACAGAACCTACCTTCAATACGAAGTCCACAGCGACCGTGCTGTCTGCCGGCAGGGTGATGTTGGTGCGAACCTCCTTCTGGAATCCTTGCTTCTCTGCTGTCAGCGAATACTGTCCCGCAGTTAAATACGGCACGGAATAGTCTCCTGCCGCTGTGGTATTCGTCTTTAGGTCCTGGTTGGTGAGCTGGTTATGCACGATGATTGTTGCCCCCGGAATTACCGCGCCCGTAGTGTCTTTCACGTGGCCGGTGAACTCCTGTCCAAATGCAGCGGCTGAGGAAATTACCAGAATCACAACAGCCGGAACCAAGTGTCTGAGCGAATTCATATGCGTCTCCCTGCCAAAAATCTTGAAAGAAGAACTTGTCAGCGCGCAGCGACCTCGCATTCATTCCCGGGAGCAAACCTTCAAGCTTCACGACGCCATCGCCTTGATTTTTGTAAATGGCGCCGCGATGGTAGCGCTTAGCGAGGATAGGCTGAACCAATTGCGAACCACATGCTAGCACTCGTTTCTTTTTATTGTCAAGACCATTTTATATAAGGAAAATAGACACTTTACGCAATACGTATATGCTTAGCATGCGAGCACTTGTGGTCTTCAAACCAACAAAAATGGATCCTCTTGATTCGTCCAATGACATGCATCGGCATGTAATCGGGCCGCAGTTGACTCCTTGTTTGCCGACAACGCTGGCGATCCATCTTTGCGTCGCCAGCTATCCCAAATCGTCGCCAAATATGCGGCTAGAGCCGCTCGCGCGGATCTGCGCCGGCCATTCCTAGCGCTGCTCAAAGCGTGAGTGGCGGGGTCTATCCGTGAACTCGGCGGCGATTGAGTGGTACATCATTTGCTTGTAGCCACAGATCACGAAGCCGCCTCTGAACAGCAAAGTTTATTGACGGGGCGCAGAAGTCACGCTAGAATCGCATCGAGAGAATGGCTGAACCATATTGGCCGAGAGCTGAGCGGTAGAGATGAAGCAAATCGTTCTTGAGGCGCCTGGGAAATTCGTGGAGCGCGAAGCCGTGATCCCCGCGGCCCAATCCGGCTGTGCATTGGTTCGCATTGAGAAGGTAGGAGTCTGCGGTAGTGACTTCCATGCCTTCGCGGGGCGTCACCCTATCTATACTTATCCGCGCGTCATCGGCCATGAGCTTTCCGGGATTGTCGCTGAAGTGCCGTCGAACGCTAAGGGAATTAAGGTCGGAGATTACTGCGCGATCGAGCCCTACTTGAGCTGCGGGCGGTGTCGAACCTGTCTGCAGAGGCGGAATAATTGCTGCGAGCATCTGCGCTTACTCGGCATTCACATCGACGGAGGCATGCAGGAATACCTCTCCGTACCGGTGGAACTCCTGCATCCTTCCTCGCATCTCTCACTTGATCAGCTTGCTCTGATCGAAACACTGGGCATCGGCGCCCATGCAGTGGGCCGCAGCGACGTGCAACCCGGCCAGGAGGCGATCGTCGTTGGCGCCGGGCCAATTGGCATAGGCGTAGCGCAGTTCGCCGCGGCCGCCGGCGCTCGCGTTCACATCGTGGAGACGGTTGAGTGGCGCAGATCGTTTGTCGAGCGCATGGGATTCACGTCATCTCACTCCGCGGATGGTCGGAATGCCGAAGTGGTTTTCGATGCGACTGGCAATGCCGCAGCCATGGCCGCGAGCCTGAACCTGGTTGCTGCGGGCGGGCGTCTGGTCTTTGTCGGACTTACCCGCGATCCCATCTGTCTCGATGATTCGACTTTCCACCGCAAGGAAGTCAGCATACTCGCCAGCCGCAATAGTTTCGGCCTGTTCCCTCACATTATTCATCTCATTGAGACGGGAAAGATCGATACCTCGCTCTGGGTGACGGACCGCATGAGGCTTTCTGATGTGTCGTCAAAATTTCAGTCTCTGCCCGGGCGAGAGACGCTCATTAAGGCCATCGTGGACGTTCACTAGCTTCAGCGCGCAGCGGCGCGGCATCGCCCGTCCGCGTCGCCCTTCACTGAAGGCTAGAACGGCTTTTTCAAATCAATCCTGTAGACGAATGCGTCGTTGCATGGCTTCACCTTTGGAGTCGTAAGCACCAGAGCTTCCTTCGTGAACTTCCACTGGATAGGTTCGCTGCTGCCCAGCATTCGAATTGACTTGATCTCTGACGGATAGAGTCCCGCCCACGTTTGGCCCTTCGGTACCAGGCTGGTGATTCTTGCATACTCTCCCGGCCACGCCAGCACGGTCGCATATAGAGTGTCGTTTTTATAGGTAAAGCGAATGTCCTGCGGGGTATAGCTAAGTGAGTTATCTTCGTTGAACGAACCACCCTTTTTCAGTTGCGTTGGGCCCTCCGCAGCTACGAGCCAAGGGCTGGTGCCGTAAATGGCCTCTCCGTTCATACGCAACCACGCACCCATGGCATGCAGGCGCTCTTTGGCTGGCTCCGGGATGGTCCCGTCGGGCTTCGGACCGACGTTCAGCAGCAGAAATCCATTCTTGCTCACGCGATCCACCAGGCCCGTGACCAGCTCATTCACTGACTTAAAGCCGATATCGCTAACGTATCCCCATGCGCTCCCCGCATCGATTGTTGTATCCGTGATCCACTCCGAGTAGGTCATCTCTAGTTCCTGACCTAGCTCGAGATCATTGATGCCGACGCCTGGCGTCATGCTGTGGTTCTTATAGGTGATTGTGACGTCCTTACCCCTGGTCGCCGCCTTGTTGAAGTAATATGCTGCAAACTCCTCTTTGTAAGACTGCTGGATAAGCTTGATTCCAAAGTCAAACCACACAAGGTCCGGATCGTATTTGTCCACGACTTCAACCAGCTTGCCCTTCCACTCGTCAAGGAACTTCTCATTGGGTAGTGCTCCCGGCGCATGGATCTCGCCGTATAGCCCGGAATAGCGTGGATCGCCGACATCGTAGCGATTATCCCAAGTAGGGAAGTAAAACCAATGAGCGCCATGATGAAAAGCCGTCATGAATTTGAGGCCGTGACCCTTGTATGCCTTTGCTAGCTCGCCCACGACATCTCGCTTTGGGCCCATGTTCGCAGCGTTCCATTTTGAGTATTTCGTGCCCCACATTGCAAAGCCGTCATGGTGTTCCGCTACCGGACCGGCAAATCGCGCGCCGGCGTCCTTGAAGAGTTCGGCCCATTCATCCGCATCGAAATGGCTGCCGTTAAACATGGGAATGAAATCCTTATATCCAAATTTCGTAAGCGGCCCATAGGTGGCGATCTGATGCTTCGCGTCTTCGGAGTCCGGTTTCGTGTACATATTGTGCGCGTACCAGGTGCCGTTCTGGCCGAACGCTGGAACAGAGTAGATGCCCCAGTGTGTGTAGATTCCAAATTTGCCGTCACGCAACCAGGCCGGAACCGGAATGTTTCGCAGAGAGTTCCAGGTGGGCTCATAGCGTCTGGTGTCAGCAGTCCCACCGGCGCTGTGTTTTGCCGCGCCGGCCAGCGGGCGAATCCCCGCGCCTGCGGAAATGGTCAAACCGGTCTTTAGCAGATCACGTCGATTCCAGGACATAAACTGATCCTCCTCAAAATGGCAGTTGATGGATGAACTCAAGCAATTACTTCAGGACGCACCTATGGGTTGTAGTACACCTCGCGCATCATCGACCAGGACTTCTCCCCGGGCAATGGAATCTGCATCGGGTCGGTTGAATGGAGCCACTTCGAATTACGCGGCTCTGCGGCTAGTTTCGCCATGTCTCCTTCATAATCCCGACCCGTGTACTCGAAGTAGCCGAAAAGATAGTATCGGTCGTGATCCAACTTATGAAGGTAGATCGAGAAATTATGCATATGGTATTTGTTCAGCAGATCACGCACCCCGGCATTGGACGCGGCATGCAGTGCTTCATATGCACTGATGCGATCAGGGCGCATTCCTATCACCATGCCTACTCGTTTTGCATGTCCCCGTTCATCATTCATAGTTCGCTTCTCCCGTCGGCTGCGATTTTGACCTTGAGCCAAAGCTTAGGGAAGTCCTGCGTCAGTCCCCAGCCGCCCATTTCGAAATTTGCGAATCCTAGTTTCAGCGCTGGCGAATTCGAATGAACCCGAAAGTCCAAGCGATCAGGATCAAGAAAGAGTGGATCGGCAAAGACTGAATCTCGGTCCCACCCTAATGCTTGCCATTCTGCCAGGTTGTAGCGGCGTGGTTTGCGGTGCCCGTCCTCAGAGCGGAGTTGGTCCACAATCGCCTGGAACTCTCCGTGTTCGCACCAGAACACGTTGCGATTCACCTCTTCGAACCATGGTCCAACTGCGGGTGGGGCTATCACGGAATGAAACATCTGCGGCCACCAAGGCCAACCCTCGGGCCACTGTGTGCTTCCGGCGTCCATTACCGTGATGTTGTTATAGTAGCGGTCGTGGTTGTCGTTATTGCCTACATGAAAGCATGGAGCAACTCGCGACTTGTACCAGATATTGTTATAAACCTCTCGCCAGGCTCCTTCGCGCCACTTGAAGCTAACACCACCTATGGTGACGTTGTTATAAATCTTGTAACTCGAGGCACCATCGTCTAAGTCAATGCCCCATCCTGAAGTTTCGTCGAATAAGTTATTGCGCACGATCACCGGTTCCATGGCGTCCACGAGAACATCCCAGGCATCGATGCTGCGGTCCGTCGTATACGGGCCATGCGACTGGGCCAGACTCCACGCGCGGTCGCGGCCCCAGGCGTTGAAGGGCCCGTGATCGCTGGTCTCACGCACAGTATCGTGGGTCCGGTTGTATTCGATAATGTGACCACCCCAGGTACTGTCGCCCAGACAAATGGCGGCGCGGGGCATGTTGTAAATCAGGTTGTGGCTCACTGTGATCCGGCGTGCGCGGGAAACATACACAGCAGCGATCTGCTTCCCGAAGTAGCCGCAGTCGTGGACCAGGTTGTTGCGGGCCGTGCACTCGAAAGGAAATGCGCGCTGGGTGCCGTTCGTCTGCTCAAGGTCTCCGACAAAACACATGGCGCTGTCGCCGGTTTCGGTGAATTTGCAGCCACTGACATTGAAACTGCGATTGTGCCGATTGATGAAAACTCCATTGCCTCCGACCGCGTCGAGCCAGCAGTCCTCGACCGAGCATTGCCGGGTACCCTCGGCCAATATGGTTCCACCGCGATGAATGGACCAGTCGCTGAGTGATGGAACGTCATAGCGTGACAAATAGGTCGCCTGTGTGTGAGCGAAACGCACACCTCGAATAGTGATATATCGCACCGGATCGTCTTGTGTGCCCGCGAAGTGAATCGCGCATTCGTGGCGCGGAGTCTCCACAAGCGCATTGTGGAGATCAGTCCCGTCCGGTGGATAGTAGTAGAGTGTGTTTGCGCGTGTGTCGAGGAACCATTCTCCCGGCGCATCTAGTTCCTCAAACACATTGTCGATGAAGAATCGCGAATGGTTGCCAACGACCGCTGGGTTGCGGCTCCACTTTGCACCCATTTGCTGGCCGCCCTCGCCAAACCAGATAGTGTGTGAATTACGCTCAATGCTTTTGATCCGCCAGTTCAGGTTGCCCCAATAGGCCTGTTGGAAGATGTTAATTTCGGCGTCCTCCGCGTGGGCCCAATGCCGGTTGCTGAACGTCGATGGATCGTAGCGAACACCACGGGGAGCGGACCCGGAAAATGTCATATCTTCGTTTGCCCCGGGCAACGGGTCTGGCACATCGGCAGGAATGGGTCCGGCGGCCGTCAGGTATCCGCTTCTCCCCGGCTTCGTTGCATCGTAGTTTGGGAATCGTGCGCGGGTCTGGCGCTTGCCATTGACAAAGAGCTGCGTGAAATTCACCCCGGCGGGCACCTGTGTTTTCATGATGCCATTGCCGTGAGCAGTCCATCGGCACAAGAGTTGCTGACCGCCGCTGAGAGTGACCCGCGCGCCCGGAGCGGCAGCCCAGGTGACCGGAGCTGCATCCGTTCCAGAGTCCTGCGGCTCGAACTTCAACGGCGATTCCAGATAATACGTACCGTCTTGCAACCAGACCTGGATTGGGTGAACGCGCTCCACCTGCCTCACTGCCCGCCGCGCACGCGCCGGCGATGCAAACGGTCGAGTCTCCGTTCCTGGATTTCGGTCATCCCCGTGCGTGGATACAAAAAACACCGTGGTGTCCCGGGAGACATGCGATTCCGGCTCCGCATTTGCGAGGTCGATGCCTTGCAGGGGTACAACCGCCATCACCGCAGCGCCGCCCGTCAACTTCAAGAAATTCCGTCTCTTCATGGCTCCCTGTGTGCGTTGCGTATTCTCTTATTCATCTGGGTTTCGTTGACCTCGTCACAGCCCGTAGGCTCTCCGTGCAGTGTCGCGAGAAATCGCGTTCTTTTCCTCCGGAGACAGTTCCGCCACCAACGAATCAAACGTTTCTACCCATCGCCGATAGGTACCGGCCAAAGTCAGCACCGGCCAGTCAGAACCAAACATCAACCGTTCCGGTCCAAACGCCGAAAGCACCACATCGAAGTAGGGCCGCAGGTGATCCGCAGTCCATGACGTCCAGTCTGCCTCTGTCACCATCCCGGAAACCTTGCAGTAGACGTTGTTGCGCTTGGCTAATTCGCCGATGCGGTCCTTCCACGGTTGCATCTGCCCCTCTCGGATTTTTGGCTTCGCGATGTGATCCACTACGAACACCTGTTTGGGATGCCGGTCCACGAACGTGATGGTCTGAGGCAAATGACGTTCAAAAATCAGAATGTCGTAAGCAAGTCCGCGATCCTTCAGCAGTGCGATCCCGCGATTGAAGTCCTCGCGGAGCATGTAGAAATCATCTGCTTCGTCATGAAGTACGTGCCTCACCCCCCTGAGCTTGCGTTCGCCGCGGTATCGGTCAAGATGGTCTGCCACATTGGCATTATTCAGAGGAACCCACCCCACCACGCCCAGCAGCAACGGATTGCGCGAAGCCAAGTCGAGCAACCAGTCCGTCTCTTCGAGGCTCTGTCGCGCCTGCACCGCCACTGTTCCCTCGACACCGCAGTCATGGAGAGTAGCCTCAAGCTCCGGAATGAGAAAATGCCTCCGCAGCGATGTCATCGCGCCCGTCATCCACACGTAGTCTGTGTCGTTGTATTTCCACAGATGATGATGAGCGTCGATGAGCAACTTAATAGCTCCATTCGCGGTTGAGGACCGGGAGCAGAATCTTCTGGACTTCAGCCACCAAGTTCATGTCGCAAGGCTGTTCATGATCAGTGACATTGCGCAGCACTGTTTTTGCATCTGCCGTGCTGAAGAGCGTCGTTGGAATCTCCTGGTTTTGACTGGAGAATTGCAGAGCAAGTCGACTGATTGAAGTGCCCTGACTTCGGCAAAAATCCGCGGCCTGGCGGAAGAGCGCGCGAGCCTCGGGGTTGGCAGGATGCCAGTCCGCCGGTCCGCGATCGGTCAGAAGCCCCGATGCAAATGGCGAGCCGTTGATGATGCCAATTTTCTTTTCGCGCGCCACCGGAAAAAGGTCAACCAATTGTGTGTCGTTCAGACAATAGTGATTGTGGACCAATGCCGCATCGATCTCGAGCGAAGTAAAGATGCGTTTCCAAAGGTCGATGGGGTAGATTCCGAAGCTTACTCCACCAATGCGCCCTTCCCGCTTCAACTCCTGAACTGACTCATATCCCTCTGTGAGTGCCCACTCGGTATGAGCGCGGTTCTGGTACTCAATATCGTGGATATGAATGATGTCGAAGTATTCCGTTCCCAGCCGCGCGGCGCTCTCCTCCAGCGAGGCCCTGATGCGCCGTCGGGAATAATCCAGCGTGTCATCACCGTAGCTGCCCGGTTTGGTATATTTCCCTACTTTGGTTGAAAGAAAATAGCGGTCGCGGGAGACGCCCTTGAGCGCCTTGCCTAGCCTGGACTCAGAGAGAGTTGCTCCGTATGCTGGCGCGACGTCGAAGTAGTTGATGCCGCAGTCGAGTGCTGCATGCACTGCGGCAAGTGCCGCCGATTCTTCTACAGGATGAAAGACCGCGCCAAGTGACGATGCACCGAAACTGAGTCGCGAAACCTTCAGTCCTGTTTTGCCTAGCAAGCTATATTTCATGAATACTCACCACCCTCATGCAACCTGCCGGAGCCGCATTTGTAATCGGGAATCAGCATGCGTGTGTCTCTAGGTCGCGGTCATCGAACTTCCCACCGCTAGTAACACGATCGACGCAATCAGAACCGCCAGTCCGGTCCACAGCGCGCGCAAAGACCGCGCCGGCGCTCCTGTCCATTCTCGTGTGAGAAAGCCGAAGGCATTCGCCACAACCAAGGAAAACGCAATGTTCACCGCCCAGCCCACCGAAGTGCCCAGGCGTCCCAGGTAGTAGGCGCCCATCCCGTAAGGTATGGTTGCGACAAACCAAATCACACCCATCGCGATGCCCATCCACCAGTCATGGGCAGCATCTGGACCCACGTTCTTTCGCCACGTTCCGCGCCGAATCTGAAGGCCGCCAAACCACACCAGCAGGGAAGCCGTCGCTCCCCAGAACACCGGAATCCAGGTCGCCAATGTAGAAAAAACGGGGCTGGCTCCCAACTTCAAAGCCTCCTCACCTACGCGGCCCGTGAATGCGAATCCAAGATTGGCGCATGCGCTCAATACTCCCGATGCGACGCAAACCAACAGCGCCAGCCCGAATCGCCGGGGCTCGGTGCCGCTCCCCAGCTTTTGCTCGCGCAGCGCTCCTGCCCTGCCGCAAATGGCAACTCCAATCACACATCCGGCGATTCCAGCCAGGATGAAGCCACCTCCCGGAGTCAGCAATTCCGCACGCGATTTCACCACGAAGGGAAGAATGGACCCGACCGCGGTATTGATTCCCATGATGATGGCGAAGCCGACCGACATCCCGGCCAGTGTTACGCCATATCCAAAAAGAATGGATCCAATTCCCCATCCGAAGCCATACGCTGCTCCCGCCCACACCGTCCCAGCGCCTGCGGCGCGCACGGCAGTGGTCCAGTGCGGCAGAACCAATGCTGCCATGGACAGAGGAAGGGCAAGCATCATGATGAGCGTGGCAGGGATGTAGATATTTTCCAGCTCGAATTGCCGGCGTTTCTTTAGCGGAACGGCGAGTGCTCCGCCCGAAATAGCTGCGACGAAAACTAAGGCGAAACCGAGCGACGGTTCGTTCATTCAAATAGCCCGACCCTTCTCGTCGTGGATGATCTGCGGCTCTCCCAGTTGTCTGGCGAGAGGCTTATATTGGTTCAGCCACATTGCAGGAAGAAGTCTACGGATCAATTCCTGTTTGCGTCAAGGCAAAATTTTCGGACATCCGGAGTCTCGGGCGCTACCGCCCGGCAAGAGGTGGCATTTAAGTGCTGTATGCATACTCGGCGTCTGGGGCATTATCATGCTGGGTCTGGCCCCAACCGGGCGGCCTGGCAGCGATTGGCCTCACTCATCGAGTGGATGAACCAATAGGTAACAAACGCAGCTCGCGTTGGGGTGAAGCGCTTAAGGTGAAGTCGGCTCGTACCTGGTTGGCGCGGGGCCTTCTGTAGGGCGTTGGCGCGATAGATCGTGGACGGCAGCAACCTACAGCGTGTTTCCCGGCGCGGATGGAAACCGGTCGATCGCTGACCGATCCAGGAGATGCAGGATATATTCACCCGAACCGTAGCCGACGATGGGCAGCGCTCCAGTGGGGTCGCCGATTTTGCCCGGAAAGAGTGGACAGGGGACGGCTACATACATTTCCGGGATGATGTTGTGGTCAGCGGCGGATTTGTCCACGATGCGTTTCAGAATTGCGTCGGACGTAGCCTTGTTTCCCAAACGGCGGTCTACTTCAGCCAGGCTGAAGTCCACGAAAAGGAACTCCTGCCGCTCGTACCAGTACTCGTAGATGGAAGGATCGGTGTAGGTGCTGCGGACGCGTCGGTATCCGCCGGAAGCAACTTTCAGCAATGCCATCCGTTCTATTGTGTTGCGCACTATCGCTGGGTCGGTGACTACGCCGAAGTTGATCACGGAAAGCAGTGCGCCGTCGATGTCGTTCTTCACTCCCGGTTCCAGAGTCCCGTGCAGCTCGCCGTTTCGTATAAATGCAGCGTTGAAGCCTTTCTTCAGCAGTGCTATGTGGTTCACCACGTTGGCCCGTGTGGCTTCATCTCCGGCCATTTGTGCGACATTGGCGAAGTTCTGCAGACCCACGATGGCGGCGGCGGTTGAGAATGCAAAGTGTTTCTTGTCCTTCTCGCGCTCCTCCCAGATCGATGTGTCGGCTGAGACGATTTGGCCACCACCATAGCTCTCCAGGTTGGCCAACAGAGGCTTCACGATGAAGTCTCTGGCGCTCTCATACAGCGAGCCGCGGTAAGTTGAGGTTTGGAGCACCGCGGTATCGTGAGTCTGCTGCAAATATTGGCCGAGGACCCACAGCACAAGTCCCCAGTTGTCGAATTCGATATTGGTGCTGCCTTCCTCGGTGAAGAAGGGCTCCTCGGAGCCATCGCCGAAGTAGCGCACGACCGAGATTTGATAATCCGCGCCGGCTGTTTCCGCGCGCATCTTGCCGGTAGGCCGCGCGTTGAAGTACGCCAGGAGCGCGGCGCGGGCTTCATTGCGATGTCCCATGCGCGCGAAGGCTACGGTTGCGAACGCCATGTCACGAACCCAGGGGGTGAACCACGCTCCTTCGGGGAGGCTGGCAACGACGAGGCCGTTGTTGTAACGTCCCGGCCGATTTGGCTCCCGACTCTGTGCCATGCGCAGCAAGACCTCGCTCTGGCGCCACAGGTGCCGCTCCTTGTCGCTTCTAAAATGAACCGTCGGCTTCACACGCCATTGCTCCAACTCGGCTATCTCGCGACGGGTCAATGCGGGTGGCGCAAGACCTGCCCGCCAATGGTTGAAGTCGCGGAGGGTCTGCTCGATATTGGCATCGGGCTCAAGCGAGATAAGAGCCCAGGACTTGCTGCCCGCAAGCATCTTTTGTCCGGGCACCGGCTGCACCCGCGAAGAAGTGAGTGGAACGAGGAGGAGGGATTCACCGATCCCGTCAAATTGCAGCAGCTCAACGTCGGAGCCTGCCACATGCATCGCTCGCTGTGAGCGAACAGGGTGGCTCCATGTGACGCTCCAGCCGCTGCCTGCTGCGTTGCCGACTGTAGGGTGCCAGCTAATGATTAAGGCTGTCTGGCGAAGACCAAAGGGCATGAAGAAGGTCCCATCGCCTGCGCTGTTGCTGGCATGGATGACTTGCGAATCGTCCTGATAGTCCACCGAGGAATTTTTTGCGGCTCCAGTTCCCCAGCTCAAGTTTTGGATGAAATTGGTGGTGGGGAAGCCTTCGCTGAGGGGTTTAGTCGGGTCGGGACGCGTAAAGGCATAGGGGTGCGCGTAGAACTTTGTCACTGCTGTCTGCGGAGAGACCACCGCGAACCCGAAACCATTGCCGGTTACAAGGCTGGAGGCGCACGCCGGCAGGCATGCAAGGCCACCGAGGCAGAGTGAAGCAGCGAGAAGACGGAAATAGGCAAGAATGCTTCGCATCATCGCGCACCCGCCAATGGCGAGATGGTTGTCTTCTGCGCCAGGCGCAGATCGCGCGAGGAGGCTCCGACCCTTACCGTTCGCGGACCAGCAGCAAGCATCCATTTGTTTGCGCTCGCTGACCAGTACTGTAATGAACGAAGAGGAACATGCAGCGAGACTTCGCGGTTCTCTCCTGCAGCCAGATGTATTCGATCAAAGGCCGCCAATGCGTGAACGGCAAACTGTGCTTTGTCGCGGGGCAGACGCTGTGGCGCGTCCAGATACACCTGAGGAACCTCATCGCCGGCTACAGCGCCGATATTGCGCAGGTCAAAGCGCACATCCAGCCCGCCGTCGTCGGCATGTGCAACGTGAAGGTGCGAATAAGCAAAGTGTGTATAAGAAAGGCCGTACCCGAAGGGAAACAGCGGCTGGAGCTTTTGCTGGTCATACCAGCGATAGCCCATGAATATTCCCTCCGAATAGGTGGTTTTCCCCTCGCCCTCTTTTGCATGGGATACGCGCTCGGGATGAGAGGGGTCGTTGGCCAGCCCCTGTTCGAGCCGCTGTGGCCAGGTGAATGGCAGCCTGCCCGCCGGGCTTGCTTTACCGAGCAGCAGATTGGCAGTGGCCCATCCGCCTTCGTCGCCGGGGAACCACATCAGCAGAACGCCCTTCACCTTCGATAACCATGGCACGGCCACAGGCTGGCTCGCGTTGAGGACCACTACAGTATTCGGATTTACCGCCGCCACATCGGCAATGAGCTGATCCTGATTGTCGGGGAGCTGGAAGGCTGGATTATCGGCGCTCCACGCGAAGACGATGGCCATGCGGGAGCTTTTCGCAGCCGCTACGGCGGCGTCATGATTGGCTTGTTGCTGCTCCGGAGTGACCCAACTGAGCCGAACTTGCGTCGGTCGGTTGGATGAGTCAGGCTGTATGGATACAACGACGGGATGATTACCAGCCGTGAGCTGAATCTTCACGCGGAGGTCATCGAGTCCGTCGGTCGTTGGCAGAACGTTATCCTGGCCGGCCTGCGTCACAATCCCGTGCCCAACCATTTCTTCATTGGAGGCAAGCTTCTTGCCGTCGAGTGTGAGAGAGGCGAAGCAGCCGAGATTTTGCAGGTACAGCCAATAGGAACCCGCCGTCGGGACGTTAAGCACTCCAGTCCAGGTATAAGCGGAGTTTGCGGGGAGAGCGTGTCCGCTGGAAGCTGCAAAGTTGATCTGCTTGTCTATCTGCGGAGCTATGTCGGCGGTGGGCGCGTGCTGACGCGCGGCGCGCTCGAGGCCGGGCTGCCCGTCATGCATGAAAAACTCTGCCGGAATCGGCGTGCCCGTCATATCGTCGGCAACTGCGTAGCGAAGATGAACGAGTGAGTCCCCGGCTGTTAGCTTCTGGAGCGCGGAGAGTGGGCCAATTTGGCGTGCGGGGATGCCGACCGCCTTCTCATCGGGGATCCCGATGGCCATGGTCTGGCCCGCTCCAGGACCGATGAGGGCAAGCGATTGCAGATCATCTTGCGTAAGAGGAAGCGCGCGATCGCTATTCCTGAGCAGTACCGCTGCATCTTCACCCGTTTTCTCGACAACAGGAGCATCAGCGGCTGTGTCGATTGGTGTGATCGTGTGCTTCGATTTGCCATCGAGGAGACCGAAGCGGTCCATCTGGCAAAGAATGCGGCCCACGGCGCGGTCGATGGCCGCCTCGCTCTCGGTGCCTGAAGCGACGGCATTATGCAACGTCTGCTCGAAATTCTTTGCTATCGGCCCGGGCATTTCCAGATCCGTGCCGTCCTTCACAAAATCCGGAGTATGATTGGCACCCCAGTCAGAAGTGACGAAACCGCGAAACCCCACCTGGTCGCGCAGGATAGTGATGAGCGTGTCGGGGTTGTTGCATGCATAGGCGCCATTGATTTTGTTATACGAACACATGATCGATGACACGCCGGCGCGAACCGCGGCTGCGAACGGCGCAACATAAATTTCATGCAGCGCCTGCGGCCCGATGAACACATCGGTCCCGCCGTCGTATCCGACGAAATGCTTGGCCTGCGCCATGATCCCCTGGTTTTGTATGCCCTCTATCTCCGCAGCGGCCATATCTCCGGAGAGTAGCGGGTCCTCTCCGAACGTGTTGTAGGCGCGCTCGAACGTCAGGTCGCGGTCCATGTTGATGAATGGTTGGAGGACCACATCGATTCCGAGAGACCGGGCATCGCGCGCGATGACGACTCCGTTTCGGCGCGCGTCTTCCCTGCTGAACGTCGCAGCCAGACCCATCGTGGCAGTGAGGGCCGTGGAAGGCACGCGAGTTAACACACCTGGAGGGCCATCGGCGAAGCGCATCGATGGAATGCCGAGTCGCGGCACCCCTGCGAGATATCCGGCCTGTCCCTGAAAGGTGGCTGGATTTTCGTCAGAACCGTGGAGCATAGCGACTTTTTCGGCAAAGGTCATCTCGCTGAGCAGCTTGTCGACCCTGGGGTTGCCGGTAATGGCCTTTGGCTGCGCGCGTGTGTCTGCAGATTGCGGCGGGTTGGCGCCCAGTGCTGGCCTTCCAAAGGAAGAAACCATCAGGGCAAGAGCAAATGCGATCGGGGCTACTGCACGCCGATTTCTACCAGACTTTCGAAATCCCATCTCCACACGCTAATGCGTTATGCCATGAATTGCACGCGGCCACCCGCAGAGCAGAGGCTACGGATTGCCGTCAGCGGCATCGCGGTCCTGACGTCGGCCCGATGTGTCGCTTGCAATTTGATCGAAGCATTTTCAGGGTCAATGAGCGATGCCGCAGGCCTCGCCCGCCAAGCCTCACGCCATCGCTTAGCCCCATCAGAATCAGCAAATTACAAGGTCAAAAGCATCGCTTGGCCGAAATTACCGGCGGCAGCACGATATAGTGGGAACGGCATGAGTGATGAAGTGGTGATCAGGGAAATCGGCGGCGGGGAGAAGAAGAAGTTTCCATCGTCGTCGGGACAGATGTTTGAGGGTTACTTCTCGGCGAAGCGCGGGGAAACCTATAAAAAGCACGAGCTTATCGACGCCCGGGCGCGAAGGCTTTTTGAGACGGCCGAGCTGGCCTGCTCCAAAGATGCGTATCCCTTTCAGCCGCCGCTCAGCACCCGGTCCGGGCCGGTTGTCGAGGTGGATGGCCACCGGATGCTGCTGCTCTCGTCCTATGACTATCTCGGATTGATCGGCGACCCACGTGTGGATGAGGCCGCCATCGACGCAGTTCGAAAATATGGGACGGGGACCGGCGGGGTTCGGCTGCTTACCGGGACGCTGGACCTGCACCGGGAGATGGAGCAGGCTCTGGCTGAGTTCAAAGGAACTGATGCGGCCATTACGTTCACGTCCGGCTACGCGGCCAATCTGGCAGTCATCAGCGCGCTTTTCGGACCCGCCGATCGGGTGATTGCCGATTCGCTTTCGCATAGGAGCCTGATGGATGCCTGTCGCCTGGCCGGGGTCCAGCTGCAGAGATTTGAGCACAACAATCCCGAATCGCTGCGTCAGGAAATCGTGAACGGGCCGCAGGCCAACCGCACTCTGATTATTTCCGACGGCGTGTTCTCGATGGATGGCGATATCGGGTGCCTGCCCGATCTGATCAAGCTGAAGAAGCAGTACGGCTGTTTTCTACTGGTGGACGAAGCGCATGCAACCGGGGTGCTGGGCAAACACGGGCGCGGAACCGACGAACACTTCGGCGTGCCCACAGACGAGGTCGACATCTGGACCGGATCGCTTGCGAAGGCGATACCCTCCAATGGCGGATTCGTCGCTGTTTCCAAGCGGCTCTCCATCTTCCTGCAGCATGCGGCTGCTCCCTTTATTTTTTCGGGTGCTATGGCGGCACCGGCGGCGGCAGCGGTTCTGAGGACTTTGCAGATTTTGAAAGAAGAGCCGGAGCGGGTCGCCCGCATGAAGGCGAATGCAGCGTTTCTGCGCGAAGGATTGCGAAGCCTGGGGTACGATACCGGGATGTCGCAGACGACGGTCATTCCGGTGATTATGTATGACGATGCAAAGACCGCTCTTTTTGCCAGGAAGATGCGCGACTACGGAGTGTTGGTCTCGCCGGTGCTATTTCCCGCAGTCACCCAGGGAGCGGCGCGGCTGCGCCTGTGCGTGACCGCCGCTCATACCAAAGAACATCTCGAGTTTGCGCTGGACGTATTTGCCAAACTGCGAGGCCACTAGCCGGTGTCTGTGCTGGTGACTGGGGCGAGCGGCTTCCTTGGCGGACGGCTCGCACAGGTTCTCGTCGGTCAGGGAGAGCGGGTAACGGTGCTCGCACGCCCCACCTCCGATCTTCGCCATTTATCAGAGTTCATCGGCGGCCCAATCCGGGTCGTATCCGGGGCCCTGACGGAGAGCGCTTCGCTGCTCGAGGCTGTTCGGGACGCAACCGTCATCTTTCACTGCGCGGCGGCTTCCACTGACTGGGCGCGGATGTCGGTCTACTCGGAAAGCAATGTAAGCGGAACTCAAATGCTGCTCGAGGCAGCGCGGCATGCAACCGGGCTGCGGCGATTCGTTCACGTCAGCACCACGGATGTTTACGGCTATCCGTTCGTCCCATGCGCTGAAACAGCCGCGCTGAAGGACGCAGGTCTCCCGTATAACCGGACCAAAATCCTTGCAGAAAAAGCGGTTTGGCGGGAAGTGCAGCAGAATGGTCTGCCCGTGACGGTGGTCCGGCCCGCTACGATCTATGGACCTCGCGGAAAGGCATTTGTGTCCGACATTGCGGCGTTACTGCGCAAGCGACAGATGATCTACATTGATGGCGGCCGTGCCGCTGCCGGATTGATTTATGTCGATGATGCGGTGGATGCGATGATTGCAGCGGCCCAGAGTCCAGTTGCGGAAGGGCGAGCGTATAACCTGTCTGACGGAAGCGGAACTACCTGGAAGGACTACGTCAGCGGATTAGCCCGCGAGTTGGGGTGCAAGCTCCCGTGGATTGATCTGCCTTTTGGGGTGGCGATGGGAATCGCGCGGGCAATGGAGGCTCCTTTTCGCTACCTGGCGATGCCGGGGCGGCCGGCGCTGACCCGACACGCTGTATTTCTGTTGGGGCGCGATCAGGAATTTCCCGCCGACAAGGCGCGCACGGAACTGGATTTCGCGCCTAAGGTTTCGGTGGACGAGGGCATTGCCCGCTCGGTGGCTTGGCTGAAGAGCGCGCCTGGCCGATCGTAGGAAGCTAGAGAAGGGCTTTGAACGCGAGCACGGCGTTCAATCCGCCGAAGGCGAAGGAGTTCGACAGGCAGGCTTCCACCTGCGCATTGCGCGCCTGATTGGGAATCACATCCAGGTCGCACGCGGGATCGGGGCTGATAAAATTCGCAGTCGGAGGGAGCTTGCCGTGTTTCAGAGATAGAACGCTGGCAACCGCCTCCAGCGCGCCGGACGCGCCAAGGGCATGCCCATGCATGGATTTGGTTGAGCTGACCGCGAGCTTGTCGGCGTGGCGATCGAATACGCATCGGATTGCCGCGGTTTCGGTGCGATCATTCGCTTCCGTTGCGGTTCCGTGCGCGTTGATATAGCCGATCTGCTCCGGGGCGAGTCCAGCATCGCGTAACGCGCTGCGCATAGCGTGGGCGGGTCCCGTAACGACCGGTTGCGTAATGTGACCGGCGTCAGCGGACATTCCGAAGCCGACAATCTCAGCCAGTGGCTGCGCCCCTCGGGCGAGCGCGGCGTCGAGCGGCTCGAGCACGAGCATGGCGGCGCCTTCTCCCAGGACCATGCCGCTGCGCTCCTTTGAGAAGGGCCGGCACGTGTCCTTGCTGATGACTCGCATCGCCTCCCATGCCTTTAGATTCCCAAGAAAAAAAGGCGCTTCACTGCCGCCCGCGATGGCTATAGGGGCGCCGCCCGAGCGAACCATCCAGAAGGCGTGACCGATTGCGTGCGTAGAAGAAGCGCAAGCCGTCGAGACCGTAAATGCCGGGCCTTGAATGCCATATCGCATGCAGATGTGGCTGGCGCCCGCGTTGTTCATGCTGAGCGGTATGGTGAGCGGCTGAACCCGGCTCCTGCCGTTGTGAAAGAGTTCCCAGTAGCCGGCCTCTTCAACCGGTCTGCCGCCGAGGCATGACCCGGTAACCACAGCCGCACAGTCGCGCAGCGCGGGCGTCCATTCGATACCAGCGCCGGCTACTGCTTCCTGGGCTGCGATGACGGCGAATTGCGTGAACCGTTCCATGAAGGAGGCGTCTTTTGCGTCCAGATGATCTTCGGAGACGTAATTTTTGATCTCCGCCCCGTACTTGAAGCGGATCTGGGCAGGATCAATGCTTTGAATCTCGGAAATGCCCGACTTTGCGTCCAGCAGACTTTGCCAAAAACTATTCGTATCGAAGCCCAGCGGGCTCACTACGCCGATTCCGGTGATGGCGACGCGACGCATCGCTATTCAGCCTGCCCGGAGGCGTTTTTCGCTTCCACGAGCTTGGTTACGCCTTCGATCATCTCGCGAATGTCTTTCACCTGCTTCGCTTCCTCGTCGTTGATCTCGATGTCGAATTCGCTCTCAAGATCAAACAGGATGTTAAGACGGTCAAGCGAATCAATGGTAAGAGATTCGAAGCTGCTGTCTGGCTGAACGCTCTCGAGTGGGATGTGCTTAGAAGTCGCGATAACTTTCAACACTCGATCCTGAATGGATGGACTGGACTGATTTGGCAATGTTCGAAAGGCCTTTGAGCCGGGGGAAAATGGAGGCCCCCCGGGGTTTTGATTGCATCAATTCTATCCTGAAATGTTTTTCTTTGCGACATAAAGCTGGCCCCCATTCTAGCCCAAAACGCCCGAGCAGGGGCTGGGGAGGTCTACGCGTTGGCCGTTTAGGCTTGGGAACTCGGTATTGAGCGAATGCGTAGGGAATAAGGATGAAAGTCTGGAAGGGTGCGTGCATAGGCTGCATGGTGTTGGTACTGGCCGGCAACGGCGCGGGAATGGCACAGACGGCTAAGGAGAATGCTCCGCTGCCGAATCCCAGTGATTTGCTGCAACGGGCGATTGCGAACGAAACAAAGCTGGCGGCCGAACGGGAGCGCTATGAGTGTCGCGTGAACGACGAGACGACCGAACTGGACAGCAAGGGTCACGTGAAGAAAACCAAGACGGAATTGAAGGAGGAATTCTTCGTAAACGGCGTGGAAGTAGACCGCACCCTGGCGAAAAATGGAATTGCTCTCACCCCGGACGAGACAAAAAAGGAAGATGACAGGGTGATGAAGCGAACGATGAAGTACAACGATCCGGCGACAGCGAAGAAGGAGAGAGAAAAGCAGGACAGGCAGCTCGAGGAGATTATGCTTGCGATGCAACTTAAAAACGGGCATCGCGAAGTGGTGAACGGACGAAGTGTGCTGTTCTACGACATCGTGCCGAATCCGGACTTCAAGGCGACGAACTTGAACCAGCGCTTCGCGCAGGTCATGCTGGGAAAAATCTCGGTGGATGAGAAGACTGGGGAGCCGATAGACGTCGATATCAGATCAACCCAGGATCTTAAGATTGGTGGCGGATTGCTTGCGAATCTGCACAAAGGGTTCTGGGTGCATCTGCACGATCATGCCCAGCCCGACGGCGTTTGGCTGTCGGACCTCGCGGAGGGCTCAGGAGATGCGCGTGCTGCGCTCTTCTTTCATCCTTATTTCCGATTCAAAGAGACGACGAGCGACTGCCGCTTGTACAACGCAACTGGGCAGCAGGTCGGACAGGCGAAGCCGGTCAAGTAGTACAAATAACTATTGCCACTCCCAACTTTCCATTACCGCTGTTGCCTGTGCTCGAAGAGTGACTAGAGCTGAAAAATAATAATAACGAGCTGCGTCTCACGTACAATTCAGTAAAGCTCCGTGGAACTATTCTTCAATTTGTTGTGGCTGGCGATTTCAGCCCTGGTAGTCGGAATTTGGCTCCTGCGCACTGCGCGGGGGGTCGATCCCGTGCGCCACAGCATTGGAGTGCAGCTAGTAGCGCTCGCGCTTCTGATTGTGATTCTGCTGCCCGTAGTCTCGTTGACGGATGACCTGCACGCCTCCCAGTTGCTGGCGGAAACGGATCACGTCTGGCGGCGGGGCGATTTGCAGGCAGCTGGCGATGTCGCATTGCACCTGGTTTCAGTTGCGATTGCCGCCGTCACGCTGCTGGATATCTCGCCGCGGAGCCGGACTCTCGCCTGGCTCTCCTTTCCTGCGAACAAAGCGGCGTCTTGCGCGGGATACCTGCGCATTCTGGGCACCCGGCCACCCCCTGCCGTTTAAGCGATTTTCCCCTTTTGTAAATGATGTCCGCGCATATGGCTTTTATGCCTTCTTTATGTCGCGTTTATGACTTTCTTGCATGTTGATACCTACGGTATTTGAAGTTGAACCGCCCATTTAAGGAGTGGTTTTTGATGATCAGAATTAAGTTTGGAAGCTTCGGCTTTCTGCTTGTGACGCTCTTTGCCGCCGGGATGTGTGCCACGGCGCAAGCGACCCCGCCTTTGACGATGCAACAGGCGGTCGCGATGGCGCTCGCGAATAATCCCAGCCTGATCGCGGCCCGGCAGAATGTTTTAGCCACAAAGGCGCAGGAGATAACAGCCGGTCTGCGACAGAACCCGGACTTCACGCTGTCGGGCTCAGATGTTTCGCTGCCCGCGGACAATCCTGCCAGCCCATACTCCTATTCCACGAATGTCTCAAGGCTATTCGAGCGCGGGCAGAAGCGGCGCTGGCGACTGGACATTGCGCGGGACACCACGGCAGTTACGCAGAGCCAATATAAGGACACGGAACGGCAAACGATTCTGCAGGTCCGGGAATCGTTCACGAACATGCTGGCGGCGAAGGCCGCGCTGCAGATCTCGGGCGACAATCTCACGAGCTATCGCAAAACGGTTGACCTTACCCACGTGCGCCTGAATGCGGGAGACATCAGCGAGACGGATTTTGAGCGTATCGACCTGCAGCAGGCGGAGTTCGAGTCAGACTATGAGACGGCGAAGCTGAATGTGACGCAGGCGAGCGATCAGCTTCAGGTGCTGCTCGGGATTCCGAAGCCGTCGGCGCAGTTTGATATTACGGGTAACCTAACGCCGCCGAGCCTTACCATCACGCAGTCGCAGCTGGAGCAGGATGCACTGACAGCGCGTCCGGACTATTTGGCCGCAGTGCAGTCGGTGCAGCTGGCTGACGCGAACATAAAGATGGCTTATGCGAACGGAACAGTGGATCCGACGCTGGGCGGCGAGTATGAGCGGTCGGGAACCTACAATTCAGCCGGATTCCAGCTCTCGATTCCGCTTCGGATATTCGACCGCAACCAGGGCGCGAAGCAGAGTGCAAAGTACGCAGCGGAGTCGAGTCGGTCTGCGGAAATCAGCGCGCGCAATCAGGTGATCAGCGATGTGGATCAAGCGTGGGCTGGGTATGAGGCGGCGCTGAACCAGGCGAGGCGATACCACGGACATTACCTGGATGAAGCAACGCACGTGCGCGACAACCTTGAATACAGCTATCGTCACGGTGGAGCTTCATTGCTCGATTATTTAGACGCGCTGCGCGATTATCGGCAAATAAATCTTGATGCACTCAATGCAGACCAGCAGGTCTGGACCGGTCTTGACCAACTCAGCTATGCCGCTGCCACGGAGATTCTGCCATGACATTTTGCAAGAGAGATTATTTGGGTATCGCCACGATTTCTGGTGCCCTGCTGCTGGGATTGGGATGCCGCGGACCTCAGCAGCCAGCCAAGAGCGAGACTGTTGAACAGAACGTGATTGAAACGGTCACGGTCCATCGGCAGTCAGTGAGCAATCAACTCGTTCTGTCCGCCAAAGTGATGGCGAACCCGACTGACGTGGTTCACGTTTATCCGCCGATCAGCGGGCGCGTGGTTGCGCTGAAGGTGTTGCCTGGCCAGGAGGTTCGCAAGAACCAGGAGATCGCAACGCTGCAGAGCAGCGATGCGGCGCAGGCGCGATCCGATTACGAAAAAGCGAAGATTGAAGCCGCACGGGCCGACCTGCAACTTCAACGCGGCAAGGATCTGCTGCAGCACCAGGTGATGGCGCAGCGTGACTATGATGACCTGAAGGCGCTGGATGATTCGGACCACGCCGATCTGCAGCGCGCCGCGCAGGCGCTTGCCATACTCGGATTGAGCGCCAACTCGGCAACTGATACGGTTCCGCTGCGCGCGCCGATTTCAGGCGTCGTGCTCGATGTAGGTACGGCTGTGGGCGAGTTGCAGCGCTCGCTCGACAACGCAACGGCAATTGCCACGATCGCGGATATCAATTCCATATGGGTGGTCGGGGATCTATATCCCCGGGATCTTGGTTCGGTGAAGGTCGGAGAGCAGGTCGATGTGAGCGTGACCGGGTATCCGGGAATGGTGCTGCACGGCTTGATCAACAATATTTCCGATTCCGTCGATCCTGTGTCGCTCACGCTGAAGGTGCGTGTGGTGCTGCCCAACCCGGCCCACAAGCTAAAGCCGGCCATGTACGCAACGATCGCGGTGTCCAATCAGAAACAAAGCGCGATCGTGGTGCCTTCGACCGCTGTTATTCGCAACGGGTATCAGGCATTCGTGTTCGTTATGGGCGCGGATAACAAGCCAGTTCGGCGCAATGTGACATTAGGCGAAACCAGTGATGCGACGGACCAGGTTACGCATGGTCTACAGGACGGGGATCGCGTGGTCTCCAGCGGCGCGGAATTGTTACGCGAAGCGGAGAGCCAGTAATGCATAACTTTATCCGCACGCTTCTCCGCTTCCGCAATGTAGTGTTAATTATTTTCCTGGCGTCCCTCGCGATTGGCATTTTCGCCTTCACCCGGCTTGACATCGAGGCATATCCCGACCCTTCACCGCCGATGGTGGAATTTATCACGCAGAATCCTGCTTGGTCGGCTGAAGAGATGGAGCGGCAAGTCACAGTTCCACTGGAAACGGGACTCTTCGGCACCCCGAAACTTGAGCAAATTCGCTCAATCAGCATTTTTGGGCTGAGCGACGTGAAGTTGTATTTCGCGTTCGACAGCGACTACTTTGTGGATCGGCAGGAGGCATTGAACCGGCTGCAACAGGTGAATTTGCCAAACGGACTGCAGGCGCAACTTTCACCTGAGTCGCCGGTTGGCGAAATTTTCCGTTATCAACTTACGGGACCGAACTACTCGCTGAATGAGCTGAAGGCAACACAGGACTGGCTTGTGACACGCGAGGTCAAGCAGGTCCCCGGAATCATTGACGTGGCAACTTTCGGTGGCACTACCCGGCAGTATCAAGCCGAGGTGGACCCGAACAAGCTGCTCGCAATGGGCGTGACGATGACGCAGGTAGTCAACGCCGTGACAGCGAGCAATGCCAATGTCGGCGGCAACTACATGACCATCGGCAGCCAGAGTGTGAACGTGCGCGGAATCGGGCTTCTGCACTCGCTGGGCGACATGCGGAATATTGTCGTGGCCGAACGCAACGGTACGCCGGTGCTGCTGAGCGATGTGGCGACGGTGCTGGAAGGTCATCAAACGCGGCTGGGCATTGTCGGGCGCGACGTCAATCACGTAGATCACCCTGACATCGTAGAGGCCATCGTTCTGCTGCAGAAGGGCGCCGAATCGCTGCCCGCACTTTCGGCGCTGAAAGCGAGGATACACGCCCTGAACACCGGGAACCTGCTGCCGCCGGGCATGCACATTTCGACAATCTACGACCGGACAAATCTCATCAAGCTCACAACGCACACGGTGCAGCACATTATTCTGTTCGGCTTGATCCTGGTGACGCTGGTGCTCTTGAGTATGCTCGGAGACCTGCGAATCACTGCTATTGCAGCTGTAACCATTCCGTTTGCCGTGCTGTTTGCGTTTGCGTTGATGGTGCTCACGGACCACTCTGCCAACCTCATTTCGATTGGCGCGATTGATTTGGGAATTCTGGTAGATGCATCCATCGTCGTACTTGAGAACGTCTACCGAAAGGTTTCGCGCCGCGTTGAAGGCGAAGATGTGGGCGAGCTGATCATGGAGGGTGTAGCGGAAGCCGCACGCCCTGTATTGTTCGCGACCATTATTATTCTGGTTGCGTTTTTGCCGCTGTTCACCATGCAGGGCGTGCCTGGGAAGATCTTCGCGCCCATGTCCATCACCTATGGATTTGCACTTACCGGTGCGCTGATTTTTGCGCTCGTGTTTGCACCTGTGCTCGGGTCCTACGCTGTTCCGAAGCAGGTGAAAGAGAATACCGACACGTGGCTGAGCCGCTTTTTTCGGCGGCATTACGATTCAGTTCTTCAGAGAGTGCTGCGTTTCGGCAAGGTGACATGGGTTGCAGCGTTTGCGTGCTTAGTTGGTGCGGTCATCCTGTTCCATTTTGTGGGCGGAGAATTCATGCCGGCGTTGGAAGAGGGAAACTTGTGGATTCGAGCCACGATGCAGCAGGACATCTCCTTCCAGCAATCGGAGGAACTCACGAACAAGATGCGCGTTGTGATGGCTTCATTTCCAGAGGTGACGCAGGTTGTTTCGCAAATGGGGCGTCCGGATGACGGCACCGACGTGAGCACGTTTAATAACTCGGAATTTCTGGCCGATCTGAAGCCTGCGTCGCAGTGGCGTCCACAGTTTCATGGGAGCAAAGATGAACTTATCGCGGCGATGCAGAAAAGTTTCCGTCAATTTCCGGGCGTAGATTTTAACTTTTCGCAGAATATTCAGGACAACGTAGAAGAGGCCATGTCGGGCGTGAAAGGCGAGAACTCGCTGAAGCTTTTCGGCGATGACTTTGAGATGCTCACGAAGCTTGCTGATCAGATTGCGGCCGTGATGAAGTCTGTTCCCGGAATCACCGACGTTGGAGTTTTTAATGTCGCGGGGCAGCCTAGCCTTATGGTTTCGATTGATCGGACGAAAGCCGCGCGGTACGGATTGCAGCCGCAGGATGTGAACAATATTGTGCAGGCCGCAGTCGGCGGCGCACCTGTGACGCAAATCATCCAGGGCGACCGGCGATTCGACTTTGCCGTGCGCTATGCGCCGCAGTTTCGCGAGACGCCGGAGGAGATTGAGCGGATTCTGGTGCCAACGCCTGACGGGAATCAGGTGCCTCTAAGCGCGATTGCAGATGTCACATTGAGGAACGGCGCGTTCATGATTTACCACGAGGGCGGACGACGGTATATTCCGATCAAGTTCAGCGTGCGCGGACGCGACCTGGCTTCCGCCATTAGCGATCTGCAGCAGCAACTGGACGCGAAGATCAAGCTGCCTAATGGATACAACTACACCTGGGCGGGTGAGTTCGACAGCCTGCGTAAAGAGCAACGCCGGCTTGCGCTGATTGTTCCGGTGAGCGTAGCACTCATTCTGGTGCTGCTCTACATTCAATTCCGGTCATGGAAAGACGCGCTGATCATTATTGCCACGCTGCCGTTCGCGGCCATCGGGGGCGTTGCCGCGCTTTGGATCACGGGGACGCCGTTCAGCATATCCGCAGCAGTAGGGTTTACTTCGCTAACCGGAGTTGCGACGCTGTGCGCGGTTGTTTTCCTGGCGGGGATTCGCAGAGCGCAGCGTGAAGAGGGGCCGGTGCACGGGCTGGAAAAGGGCTGCCTCGACGAAATGCGTCCGGTGCTGATGGCCTGCATGGCTGCGGGCTTTGGGCTGCTTCCGGCGGCTATTGCCACGGAGATCGGCTCCCAGACGCAGCAACCGCTGGCGCGGGTTGTGGTTGGGGGAATGGTGACGACGCTGCTGGCCATTTTGTTCGTGCTGCCG
>DASZAG010000012.1:0-14455 GCA_035945555.1 Acidobacteriaceae bacterium | reverse complement strand
GCCGAAAAGGCTCCGAAGTATGAAGCTCTCTATGGCATCTCGCCGAAGAATGTCTACAACTACGAGAACTACGACGAGATCGCGCACAATCCTGACATCGATGCGGTCTACATCGGCTTGCCCAACAGCATGCACGCCGAGTACACCATTCGCGCCGCTCGCGCGGGCAAACATGTGCTCTGCGAAAAGCCGATGGCCATTTCTTCAGCCGAGTGCCGGCAGATGATCGACGCGTGCCGCGAGCACAACGTAAAGCTCATGATCGCGTACCGCGTTCATTACGACCCCATGTTTCAGCAGATTCGGAACATGGCGCGGAACGGAGACATCGGCCAGTTGCAGGGCTTTCAAGGGGGCTTCTACGGCTCCGGCACAAAGGGTTGGCGGCTCGACCGCAAGCTCGCAGGCGGCGGATCGCTGTTCGACCTGGGAATCTATCCGCTGAACACGATCCGCTGGATCGCCGGTGAAGAGCCCACATGGTTCACGGCTCAGGTAGGAACCCGCTCGCCCGGCCCTCGCTTTGCGAGCGTCGAAGAGAGCGTCGAGTTCACGATGAAGTTCCCTTCCGGCCTGCTCGCGTCCAGCGGGTCGTCATACGGCGAAAGCGGGGGTTCATATATCAGCGTTGACGGCTCGAATGGAAATCTCTGGGTTGAACCGGCGTTCTTATATGACGGGCTGCAGTTTCACGGCAATACGGTTCATGGATCAGTCAATCAGGTAAGCCCTCACCAGCTTCCCTTCCAATTCGTTCTGGAGGCGGACCATTTCGCAGACTGCGTCCGGAATAACACCCAACCGGCTACTCCCGGCGAGGAGGGCCTTAAGGATCTGCTTGCCATTGAGGCAATTTACCGAGCCGCTGGCGCTCCAGTCGCCTGAACTCATCGCAGTCGGCACCTGCCTCGGGATGGGAATCAAAAAAAGAAGGGACTGCGCGATGCAGTCCCTTCCTGTTCTCAGCAGTCGTTCGTTGATGTGGCCGGAGGCCTACTTCTTCTTGCCTCCGGATTTCGATAGCTGCTTGGCCTGGTCGAGGTGTTTTTCGAGCGTGGGGAGGGCTGCCTCGGCGTAGGTCTTGATGCCCGGGTTCTGGGCATCTGCTGCCTCTTTCTTATAAAGCGATATTGCCTTTTCGTGGCCCGCAATCATGTCAGTGATGAACTTGTGGTCAAACGCCGCGCCGTGCAGTTTCTCGAACGGAGTGATCATCATTTTGTTGTGCGCTGAGTCGATTGAATCCGGCACTGTAAGACTGGCCTGCTGAGCAGCGGCGTGCAGCTGGGCGAAGTCGTTGGTGTGGTCGGTGGTCAGCATCTGGCCGAAGTCTTTTACCTGGTCATTGGAGGAGGCTGACTGCGCGAGCTGGCCGAGGTTCGCCTCGACCATGTCAATCTGGGCGGCAGCGTTGACAAAATCCTGATCGCTCATGGTCGCGCTTGCGGCTGCCGCGGCCTTGTGGTGGTGCTGAGCAAATCCGGGAGCAGCGCAAAGTGCGACGCTGCAAACGACTGCGAGAATGCGTTTCATCGTGTTTCCTCCAGGGGGAAAGTTGTGGAAGACGTTGAACAGAGCTCAATCTGATTGATGACAAATTGGTTTGTCCGGGATGTCTTTTGGGGCGCACGTTCGCCCTTGGGCTGCAGGTTGATTTTCACGCGGTCACAGGTATGCCTTGCATTTCCCGCCAGCGCAAACTTGTTAGTTTGACTGTGGCGGGAGCATCCTATTGAGCTATGGCGAAGCTTAATAGACCGGAGCGCTCCATTCTGAAGGGCGCAATTGCGGGGCTTATCGGCGGACTGGCTGGGGCAGGAGCGAAGATGCTGGCGGAGCAGATCGTGCCTCCGCGCTCGAATGGGCAAAAGGATCCGCCAGTGGCCTTTGCCGAGCAAATGGCCGGACACACTCTGCCTGCAGACCAGAAGCAGGCCGCAAAGCACGGGATCCACTGGGGGTTTGGCGCAGTGGCGGGGGCGATTTATGGAGCGGCGGTTGAGGTCGAACCTTCGCTCGGAGCGTGGAAGGGCGCGGCCTTTGGCATCACGCTGAATAAGTACACCCACGAAATGCTGCTGCCAAAGCTGGGCCTCGCCAGGCCCAAGGAAGAACAGCCGGCGCAGGAACGGATCAGCGAATGGGTCACCCACGCCGTCTACGGCATCTTTACGGATGCGGTTCGGCGCGGGATAAGAAGCGCCCTGGACTAGGCCCCAGCCACAGGACAAAAGCTTGCATCGGCAGAGATCCAGATGGGTTTACTTCGAACCCGGAGGCACACCGCCGTTCATACGCAGATACTCGACCATCTGCCCATAGTGGTCAAATCCATGAGCAGAAATGAAAGATGCGACGACCGACCGCGTGTGCATACCGTCGACACCGTCAAAAGCCGTGTAGGCATTCTCGGGAGTAATCGACGCGATCGCCTTGTGTGCATAGGCGAAAGAATCCGACGCTGCCTTCAGGAGTTCCTCCTTCGTCGTCAGGCCCTGAATGCGTTTCGGGTCAACCGGCATCTTTTCCCCGAGAATCTTCGAAGCGAAGTAGTAGTTCGCCAACGTGACATGCGATATTTCCTGCGCGAACGTGCGAACCCCGTCATACTTGGTTCCCTGCGAGGGCGTAAAAATTGCCGCAGTAGGCGCAAAGCCATATTTTTCCGCAGGCATTGCCTGCGCGACTCCCATAAAGTCATGCTCGAAGAGATTCAGCAACTCATCCTGCGCCTGCACCGGTGACATTTGGGTGCTGGCCGCCACCTTCGCACTACTTGAACCCGTTTGCGCAGAGCCCACCAGCGTACAGCCTCCTAGAATCAAAGCGGTGCAAACATACCGGAGACGCATAGATCACCTCACTAGCAAAATTTGCTCAACAGTCTAGCAGACGCATGATCCTTGTGGCTTCCCGGTACGGCCCTTTCGCTGGTCTGGAGTCAGACTTGAGGCTGGGAGGCTGGTTCAGCCGCCGCGAGCGGGTGAGCACCTTCCGCACCGCTCTCTTCAGAAAGCTTGCGCAGCGAGACTTGATCGATGCGAGCCCACACAAGTCCCACTGGGATGACGCATAGAAACGTCACTATGAGGAGGACGGCTGCGCACCCTAGCGCCGGCTCCTTCGCCGCACCGAAAAGCTCTCCCATGGCAATGGCCAGCACGCCAATTTGGGTGAACCAGCCCACCACCGGCAACTGAACTACACTCGAGGCCATGCCTGCGGCCATCAGCACCAGGCAGCGCGCCAGGGTGATGTTGTGCAGGGGCGGCGAATCAACGAAGGCCCGGATCGTCTCAAGGTAGGCCACGGTGATCATGCCCCACATGAGCAGGGATAGCAGCAGTGCGGAGACCACATCCCGCATGGACCCCAGCATGTCCAGTCCGCTGCGAAACGCGCTTATCTTCTCTGATACTGAGCGGGCCAGGGTCTTCGAGAGCTTGCCGAGGATTCTTTCAGAAAGCGAAGCGACTGCTTCGCCGCTCACCCGGATGGCCGTCGCGAGAACGGCGAGAGCCGCTGTTCCGGCCAAACCAACCAGTGCAATATGTCGCAATGCTTCTGGATGCGGCAGGGTCGCGCGATCGGGTGCGAAATAAAGTGCGGTGGAAAAGATGAGGGCCATCGCGCCCATATCGAACATGCGTTCGACGACGTAGACGGCGAGCTGAGAGCTGAGAGGAAGCTTGACCCGGCGCGCAACCAGATATGGTCGCACCAGATCGGCTGGACGGCCGAGGAGCGCCACTCCGGTATAGCCGATGATCTGTGCACCAAGCACGCCGAACCAATTGCGGCTGAATACTGGGATTTTGCAGGCGGGCTTGAGGAACACGACCCATCGAACGGCGCGCACGAAGTAGCCCAGGAAGATGAGCGCGGCGCCGAAGCCAATGAGCGACCAATTCGCCAGCTTTAACTGCTGAACAAACACGCCCCAGTTAAAGTGGATTCTGCCACGCGCAAATACCACCACCGCAAGCAGCGCGGCGGCCAGCACAAGATAGAGAATCCAGGCCCTCTTCTTCAAACTGCAATCTCCATCACTTGATTGTATGGCCTTGAACTAGCGAACCGCGGTGGCGACTTGAGTGAGATTATGCGCCTTCTGCTGGGCGACTCTGCGGTTGAATTCATGAATCACGCGCGCCACGTAGAGCCGTGTTTCGCGGTAGGGGGGAATCCCATGCCAGCGGTCGACGGCGGCAGGACCGGCGTTGTAAGCGGCAAGCGCGAGTGCCAGGTTGTCATGATAGCGGTGGAGCAGGCTGTCAAGGTAGGCCGTTCCGCCTCGGATGTTGTCGCCGGGCGCGAAGGCGTTGGCGACTCCAAGCTCGGCAGCGGTGCCGGGCATAAGCTGCATCAGGCCCTCGGCTCCGGCGCGGCTTACCGCCTGCGGATGGCCGGCACTCTCCTCGCGGACAACGCTGGCTAGCAGGTCGGCATTGAGGTTGTGTGCGGCTCCAGCGCGCTCCAGGAGTTGGTTCAGGTCGGCAGAAGTGAGCTTTTCTTCGGTCTTCGGCGCGGCGGGTTGTGAAGGCTGTGTCGCAGGCGAGATTAACTGCTCGCTTGATGCAATCTGTGCCGGGTCAACTTCGATGAAGTTATCGCTGCCGGAATCCATGAAAAGCCGGATCCGGCTTCCGGTTGGCGTGCCGGCAGGAGCGCGGTGGTCGCAGATGAGGTTGAATCCGTTGGTCAGAGTTATGCGTTCGGCTGCCTGTGCGGACACGGCGAAGCACGTCGCCACAGCAAGCGCGATTGCGGCCCGAAATCCGGACGTGACCAGACGGCCCTTCACAGGGCCAACTCTACCACCGTTCTTCAATACTCGCGTTCCTTTAATTGCTGCATCCCTGGTGACTTGACGTGGTCGGCCCCGTTCGCGCTCTCCAGCAGGGATTCGAGAATGTGGGCCACTCCGTCGTCATCATTGACCGGGGCTATCCGCCATCCCCGCTTACGTGCAAGATGCACCAGATCTGGTGCCGCGTTGGCCATTACGACAGGATTCCCTGCAAATTCAAGCATTTCCAGGTCGTTGAAATTGTCGCCAATTGCCATGATGTCCGCAGGCTCAACTGCGAGCGACTGGGCCAGACGGCGCAGGGCCACTCCCTTGGAACAACCGGGAGGCAGGATGTCGAGGATGGTTAAATCGCGAACGGGATACTCGGTGCGGTGCACTTCAATCTTGCGCGAGAGCTCGCCGGAGGTAAGCCACTTTTCGGCCTCCCGCATGTGCGAGACGGTTCCGCAGACCATGCCTTGCACTGGGGGCTCGTCTGAGTCGAAGGCCCGTTCCAGCGGGGCAATTTCAGCGATCCAGGGGCGGTTGGCCTCCACCCAAGCTGCGATGCGGCTGTGGAGTTGATCATAGGACTCGATTACCAGCTCGCCGGGGCCCTCACGATCAAAGGTAAATACAGTGGTCCCGCCAAACCGGCGCAGCTCCGGACATAATGCGCGGGCAGTCTCAACCGGCAGGAAGAAGCGGTCGATGGGACGCCCACCGAGCGTCCGGATGATGGTTCCGTTTGAGGTGATCAGGACAGTTTCCGGGCTGAGGCCCACCGGATGCAGCAGCGGGGCAGCATAGGCCTGGCGGCGTCCAGTGGCTATGACGACCTGGATTCCCGCGGCTTCCGCCTCTCGAAGCGCTCTTCGATTGCGCGCGCTGATAAGGGTTCCGGCGGATGGGAGCAGAGTGCCGTCAATATCGATAGCGATAAGGCGAGGGCGCATTGACACAAGTTTACCGGCTGGCCGGCATGGTGCTTCTCTTCCCCATTCCCTTGTCCATGGCCTCATTCGCCAAACGGTCGGCCTCCGCGTTTTTATTGCGGAGCACGTGCTGGATCTGGAAGGAATCAAGTCCCGCAATGCGGCGATTGGCCTCTTCATAGAGCGGGCGCAGATCAAGGCTTTTGACCCTGTACTGTCCTTTGATCTGCTTGACCATCAGCTCTGAGTCGGAAATGACCCGCAACCGCGGGTGATCGTAACGCAGAGCAAACTCCAGAGCTGCCAGCAGGCCTGAGTATTCGGCGTAGTTATTGGTTCGGATGCCAAGATATTCACTCAGTTCGGCGATCTTTTCGCCGTTCGAGCCTTCGATGTAGACACCGAATCCCGCTGGACCGGGATTGCCGCGAGATCCCCCATCGCAAAAGGCGGTAATGGCGCCCGACGGGGAAACGGATATGGCCCGCGGCGCGGGTCTATCCGACCACAGAAAACCTGTCTGCGGCGTGTTTTCTCGGGGAGGCATGGGTTGAGTGTATCTTCTTTTTTCCGTCTCCGACGGAGCGCGATAGTAACCAACCGGGACCTCAGGTTCTGGTCAGCCGGGAAGCACGGCAAAATGCATTTCCCGCAGGCGATTCGGGTCGCCAATGATCTCGATTTCGGCGATCTTGTCTCCCACAACGACAAAACGAAGCGCACGCACCACTTTGCCGTGAGGTGCAAGTACGAGTCCCGCGGCGCCGTCAATGAGCATGGGTTCAACGAACCGGACACCTCGGGCGTAGGTAATGGCCTGGCCAGCCCAATTCCGGGCCCCATGTACCTCCCCTGCCTTACCGCCCGCACCTGCCGCCGCATCGACGTGAACCAGCAAGTCTGGATGGAGTACCGCTACCAGCCCTTCCATGTCTCTAGCGCGCAGGGCATTCAGGAAGGATTGCACCGCGGTGCGCTGCCGCGAAAGGCTCGGATGAGATGGGGCCGGAGCGCCGCGCACTTCCCGACGGGCGCGGCTGGCGAGCTGCCTTGCGGCAGCGGAGGTGCGGCCGAGAATAGGAGCGATTTCGTCAAAGGGAAGGTCGAACAAGTCGTGCAGCACGAACGCGAGCCGCTCGGCTGGATTGAGCCTGTCGAGCACAACCAGCAGCGCGATTCCAACGGAGTCGGCGAGCAATGCTTCCTGCTCCGGATCCATCTTCGGCTTTGGGGTGGCGGCGGGCTCGGGCGCACCTTCTTCCAACGCATCTTCGCGCCGCGACTGGCGGGAGCGCAGCATATCGAGGCAAACACGCGAAACAACGGTCGTAAGCCATCCGCCGAGATTTTCAATGCTGGACGAATCGGAGCGGGTTAGCCGCAGCCACGATTCCTGCACCGCATCGTCGGCTTCGTTCAACGAGCCGAGCATCCTGTACGCGACACCGCGCAGGTGTCCCCTGTTCTGCTCGAATTGCTGCGCCAGAAAATCGTTCGAGGCCATCTCGTCACATTCCTCCGCTGGGTTTCGTCATGGTTGTGACGGACAGAACCCAGCCGATGTGACAAGGAGATCGATTTTGGGGAGGGTCCGTCAAGGTTTAACCCCAAATGCAGAGGAGAAGACGATGCAAGCCAGAATGAAAAATCCAGCAATGCTGAACCCTGAAGCGATGCAGGCCCTGATGGCACTGGGCTCTGCCATAAGGAAGGGCGTGATCCCAGCCAAAACTATTGATCTGATGCATCTGCGCGCAAGCCAGATCAACGGGTGCAGTGTGTGTGTTGACATGCATGCCCGCATGGCGAGGAGTTCGGGAGAAACGGACGAAAGGCTGTTTGCGGTTGCGGCGTGGCGGGATGCGCCCTACTTCACAGATGCTGAGCGCGCCGCCCTGGCGCTGACCGAAGCGGTCACCCGGTTGAGCGATCGGGAGGATCCGGTACCGGATGAGGTATGGGGCGAGGCGGCACGGCACTATAACGAGCAGGAATTGGCGGCCCTGCTTCTGAACATTGCGATCATCAACGTCTGGAACCGCCTGAATGTGCCGACAAGGCAAGTGGCCGGCGAATGGGTAAAGTCCGCCGAAGCAAAGAAGTGGGTGCAGGAAGCTGTGCAAATGGCGTCTTGATGATTTCCTCGGGTTCGGTCCCGGCATGCGGCTCTGCATGCCGGGACGCCGCCCCATTTTCTGGGATTTGAGGGAATTTCCACTTTTTCTAGTAACAATTCCTCTAGAATTGCGTCTTCACTTGTAAGGATCGGTGCGCTTCTCCCCATGAAACGCACCCGGAGGATTCTTTCTGATGCCCATTGATGCACTGCGCATCCGTTCTTCCGTGGTTTCCCGCCCGGCAAGCCACCCCCGTGCCAACAGCCCCAAAGAGGTCGACGCGAACGCCCGCGCCCTCGAAAATGACATGATTCGAGAGGCGCAGCAGGGTTCCCGAACAGCCTTTGACACTCTCGTTCGTCAATATGATCATGCGGTGCTTCGGCTGGCTCTGCACCTGACCGGCTCGGAGCAGGACGCTGAGGATATCCATCAGGAGGCGTTTCTCAAGGCATACCGATATCTGGGAAATTTCCGGTTTGAGTGCTCGTTCTATACGTGGATCTATCGCATTGTGACGAACTTATGTCTTGATCTGCTGCGTCGCAGGAAGTCCCGGCGGGAAGACCAGGCGGTAATGATCGACTCAAGCGGCGAGGAGATGGATCTGCTCAATAATGTCTCCGACGATCGAGCAAGTGCGAACCCCGACCGCGAGCTGAACAGGAAGTTTCTGGGCGAGCGGATTTTGGCGGCGCTGGACGGGCTTACTCCACGGGAACGCATGGTATTTGAGTTGAAGCATTATCAGGGTCTGCGGCTGAGAGCCATTGGCGAGATGCTGAATACGACGGAAGAAACCGCGAAAAATACGCTGTTCCGCGCCACACGAAAGCTGAGAGCGAATCTCGCGCAGGTAAGGTAAGAAAGTTCAGAGGAGACAGGTGGAAGGCCATAGAGAACCTGCCCCGGCTTGAACGTGTCCGCAAAGCGACAAATTTTTGAGGCAAGTGAAGCAGGAGTATCGCCATGAAGTGCGAATTAGCACAAGAGCAAATCGCGCTGGCTGCGTGGGGAGAGTTGCCGGAAGAGCAGCGACTGCAGCTGGAGCAGCACCTGAAAGAGTGCGAGGCATGTAGTACCGAAATGGAAGCAGTGCAGGCGCTGGCGAAAGCCATGTCGCTGGTCCCTGCCGACGAACCTTCGCCCAATCTGCTGGCGCGGACGCGCATGCGGCTGGAAGAGGCGCTGGATGCATTGCCAAGGGAGAACTGGCTGGTGCGGACGTCGCAGCGGTTTTCACTGAGCATGGCAAGGTTGCGGTCGGCGCCTTTGGCCGCTTCTGTGCTTCTCATGATGGGCCTTCTCGCGGGCGGTTACGGCGGTTACAAGGTCGGGGCGCATGTGCATGACTCCGTACAGCGGGCGATGATTCTAAAAGCAGCGCAACAGCACGACACCGACGCCAAGATTGCCAGCGTAAACAGTGTCATCCTGGAGCCGGACTCGAAAAATGTAGTTGTGAACTACAACCGGCTGGTTCCCGACTCGATTCAGGGACCCGTTGATGACCCGCAAATCAAGCAGCTTTTATTGCTGGGCGCGCAGAACCGCATGAATCCCGATGTGCGCGATGACTCTGTCGGACTGCTGGCCGACGAATGCCGCGCGGCACTACAGTGTGCCGAAGGCCCCGTCCGCAATGCACTGATGGTGGCCATGCTCTACGACAAGAGTCCGGCGGTGCGGTTGAAGGCTTTGGACGGCCTACAACCCTACGTTGGCAAAGACATGCAGGTGCGGGACGCTGTGCTGGAATCGTTGATGAGTGATGCAGACGCACAGATTCGCGCCGCCGCCATTGGGCTGTTGGTTCCGGTAGAAGCTGACAGCAGCGTGCGCGAAGTGCTGCATACGGTGGCTACCGAGGACGAGAATCCGCACATACGCGACGTATCGCAACAGGTGCTGGCCGCAGCCCCGCAATTGCAGTAGGGGGACTGGCCGTCCAGGCACACCTGCTTCGATGGCAAACCTACATTTGTGGCCCTCCCTCCGGTTCGGGGAGTGAAGCATTTTCCCTTTAATGGCGCTGCGTGAGATTCAAGATAGGCCGCTGTAAGATGGGTCGAGGTGAGCTCTCATGCCGCAGACAATTTCTTCTCCGCACAATCTTTCAGTGAGTGAGTTGGCTCCGCGCGTTCTTCAATCGGAGATTCGCGCTATGACGATGGAGTGCAGTCGCATGCGCGGGGTAAATCTGGCGCAGGGCGTGTGCGATACCGGAGTTCCCACTCCAGTTGCAGAGGGCGCGATCGAGGCTGTCCGCACCGGACACAATATCTACACCCGGCTTGACGGCGTTTCGCGCCTGCGAAATGCGATTGCGGCCAAGCTGCGCGAAGACCGCGGCCTGGACGTCGACCCCGACCGCGAGGTAATGGTGGCAAGCGGAGCCACCGGAGCACTGCACGCTGCGGCCATGGCGCTGCTGAATCCGGGCGACGAGGTGATTCTGTTTGAGCCGTTCTACGGCTACCACGCCAACACGCTGACCTCCATGCGGGTGAAGTCGGTGGTGGTTCCGTTGGCCTTTCCAAATTGGACTCTGGATATTGATGAGGTACGGGCGGCCATTACACCACGCACGCGGGCGATCCTGGTGAATACGCCGGCAAACCCCTGCGGTAAGGTCTTCACTCGCGCGGAGCTCGAGTCCATTGCCGCCATCGCCACGGAACACGATCTTTTTCTTTTTACTGACGAGATCTACGAGTACTTTCTTTTCGACGGCAGGAAGCACGTAAGCCCGGCGATGCTCGAAGGCATGCGCGAGCGCACGATCCTGACCTCTGGTTTCTCGAAGACCTTTGCAATCACGGGATGGCGAATGGGATATCTGGTGGCCGACGCGAAATGGCTGGGAGCGATCAGCTACTTCCACGACCTAACCTATGTCTGCGCCCCGTCGGCTTTCCAATACGGCGTGGCAGCAGGGCTGGAGCAGCTTGGGCCGGAGTTCTACGAGGGTCTGACGCACGATTTTGGTGCCAAGCGCGACCGGCTGGTTGCAGCATTGCATGATGCCGGACTGACACCAGACGTTCCGGCCGGCGCATACTACATTCTTGCCGACGCTAGCCGGATTCCGGGCGCAACTGCAGTAGAGAAGGCTCGCGCGCTGCTCAGGGAAACCGGGGTGGCTTCCGTCGCGGGCTCAGCATTCTTCCGCCCCGGAGGCGGCGAAAACCTGCTTCGCTTCTGTTTTGCGAAGAAAGATGCCGATCTCGACGAGGCCTGCGCTCGAATTCGAGCCTACAAGCCAGACTAGGGCCTGAACGCACATCTTCGCTACACTCATGACTGCATGCTTGCAGCCGTCATTGAGTCGATCACGACCTTCATTACATTTGCTTCCGTCTTCTACTTCATAGCCGCGCTGTGGAGCGGGCGAAGCTTTCTCCGTCGCCGGATTGCAGCCGCGGACTTTGCACCGGGTGTAAGCATTTTGAAGCCGCTCAAAGGTTTTGACCCCGGAATGTACGAGGCATTTGCCAGCCATTGCAGACAGGAATATTCAGGCGAATTCGAGCTGCTGTTCGGCGTGTCGAGCATGGACGACCCTGCAGTTGCCGCTGTGGAACGCCTTCGCGCCGAGTTTCCGGAGCGCGCGATATGGCTCGTCCTCTGCCCGGAGAAGCTCGGGCTGAACGGCAAGGTGAGCAACCTGGTGCAGATGGCGCGGGAAGCTCGCTACGAATACCTCATCGTGAATGACAGTGACATTCACGTGTCGCGCCGATACCTCGCGCGCATCATGAGCGGATTCTCTGCGCCGCAACGCGGTAAACCTGTGGGCATGGTTACGGCTCCGTATCGCGGAATCGCGCATGGGACTATCGGATCAAAAATGGAAGCTCTGGGAATTGCGACAGACTTCTTCCCGGGCGTGCTCACGGCATTGAAGCTCGATGGAGAGATTCGCTTCGGGCTGGGTTCGACGCTTGCCGTGACACGTCCGGCGCTCATCGCCGCAGGGGGATTCGAAGCACTCGTCAGCTCGCTTGCTGATGACTACGAGCTTGGGTTCCGCATCGCAAAGGCGGGGTTTGCTGTTGTGCTGAGTCACGAAGTGGTCGCGACTTCGGTTCCTGCTTACCGGCTTAAGGAGTTCTTTGCACATCAATTGCGGTGGGCGCGTGCAGTGCGCGATTCGCGCCGTTTGGGCTATGCCGGGCTCGTCATCGCTTTTGGATTGCCGTGGGCGGTGCTGAATATGATCGCATCCGGCGCCAGCCTGCCCAGCCTCGCACTGCTCTGTCTGGCGCTTGCAGCGCGCGTGCTCGTGGCACTCGCAATTGGCGTGGGAATACTCGGTGACACGCAAGTGGTTCGTGACTTGTGGCTGCTTCCCCTGCGCGACTTTTGCGCGCTATGGGTATGGACGTGGAGCTTTGCCAGCAATTCCGTTGTATGGCGCGGAGAGAAGTTTGTTCTTGATCGCGGCAGGCTGGTGCGGGCCCAAGACTAGAACGAGGCTCCCCCGCTATTCGGCTCGTTGCTGAGTATCTCTGCCCCTCCGTCCTGGGCGATCACGTACGCAGGAGCGGAGAGCTTCGGCGCAGATTGCTGAGGGGTCCACAGAAAAACTCGATTCGGCCCGTTCCATTGCTGGACCAGCTCGGACTCGTTCTCAAAATCGGCGGGCGCATCCGAGGAGAATCGTCCAAGCTCGTTCGCCGGCACGTTCAGCAGATGAACCTGTCCCCCCAGATAAAAGCCCAGCGCAGACGCGTCGCGATAGTGACCATTCACGACGATAATGTCTCCCGGATTGATCTCCGGATGAATTGCCTCGGCCAGCACTTCCGACGAAACGACCGGCGAAAAATCATTCAGCGCAATATGCCCTGCAATGAGCAGGAAGACCATCATTCCAGCCAGGAAGCAGTTGGCTATGCGCGACCTGTGTTTGAACCGGGGCTGATGCGTGAGCCGGAAGACGAGGTTCCCGATGACTCCGGCGAGCAGCGCGGCGGCGGCAATGCCCAGCGGAATCCGGAACGCGCCCATTGAGGCGAATGTGAGGTCAGTGAGGTGGCCAAAGAAAAGATGGTGCCGTCCCGGGTGCAGGTGAAGCAAGGTGGCGATATCCGCACCTGAAGATGCAAGAGGCGCGAACACGGCGAGAAAAATGCAAGCGAGGCCAAGGTTTACGCCCAGCACAAAGAATATCCAGGCGAAGACGCGGCCCAGGCGCGAGGGTGCGGCTTCGTCTGCGGCCAGCCATCCAGCGGCAAGCAGGGCCAGCGAGGGCAGAGCTGGCAGAATTGAAAACTCGTGGTGGTGAGTGAAGGCGATATAAATCGCATCAACCATGAACCACAATACAAGCAGCAGCCGCGCCTGATGCGAAGGGTCCATCTGCTTGCTGTGCGGCGCGGTGCGCGCGGGCAGCCGAACCAGCGCGGCGATAGAAAAGAAACACCACGGAATGATCCAGAGCAGCAGAAATGCCCACACCAGCAACCAGGGCGCGCAGGGGTCGCCGTGAACATCCACAATGCGAACGCCGGTCCCGTTGACGTGATGCATGGCGATGTACCACGGCAGCGTCATGAGAAAGAAGACGACGACGCCTTCGATGGGGTGCCACCGCAGCAGATGCTGAAGGTTTTTTGTAATTGCGAGGAAGATCACCACCACCGCGACCGGGACAACCACTCCCACCAGTCCCTGCGACAGGGCGCCGAGTGCGCAGGCGGCCCCAAAGCCGACTGCTGTGCCAAGCGAAGCATGGCCGTGGTGCACGGACCTCCAGAAGAAATAGAAGGCGAGTGTCATCCAGAGCGTTACGAGGATTTGAGGAAACAGCAAATGCGCGAAGAGAAAGACTCCAATTGACGTGAGCAGGATGAGCGCTGCGTAGAAGCCCGCCACAGGGGTGAGAAACAGGCGCGCTCCGATGGAAAGCGTCACGATAAACAGCGCCAGCGCATAGAAGGCGACCGGCAGCCGCGCAGCCCAGTCGGCAGCGCCGAAAATATCGTAACTGACAGCCGTGCTCCAGGTAAGCAGTGGCGAGACTTCAAGGTAGCGCACACCATTGACTCGCGGTGTGAGCCAATCTCCGCTTACAGCCATTTCGCGGGCGGCTTCAGCCTGAATGGAGTCGGTTCCGTTAAGCAGGGGCGGCTTAACGAGCGAGAACGACGCATAAAGCAGCACCCATAACCCGAGCAGCGGGAAGATGAATCTCTTCGCGGTACGAATGCTGTTCATCAGAAAGGATTATAGCTGTCAGCGGCAGGCGGCCAGAGGTGGAATGCTGCGGCGGTCGCTTATACTGAGCCTTCCATGCCAATGACTCCTCAGGTCCCGGCCACCACGCTGATCTATAACGACTGGTATCCGGCGATGCGCAGCAATCGACTGCGCGGGACGAAGCTCGACACCACGATGCTGATGGGCATTCCCATGGTGCTCGGTCGCCGCGCCGACGGCAAGCTCTTTGCCATGCGCGATAGTTGTCCCCATCGCGGCATTCCGCTTTCCTGTGGATGGTTCGACGGGCAGGAGCTGACATGCAAGTATCACGGCTGGGCCTTCGAACCAGCCAGCGGCCAGTGCGCGCGCATACCCTCGCTGACGCAACGCGACACCCTCGATTG
>DASZAG010000011.1:0-23820 GCA_035945555.1 Acidobacteriaceae bacterium | reverse complement strand
AGCAACAGCAGCAATTTGAGCAGGTTCGCCCGCTGGTTGTGCAACAGGTTCTCCCACCAGTGACGCACGATGAGTTCCGGTACCAGTACCGCAACCTGTCGTGGCGAAAGCTTCTTCTCTTTCTCCAGTACAAAGTCCATCACCGGCGACAGAATAAATCGATAAGGCGACTTCAGATTCACCAGTTCCGGAACCTTCATGCCGGCCGCCCGTAATGGCGCCGCAATCTTGGTTTCCCAGTCGTCGCAGATGTTTGTGCCCTCCGCGTCCGCGCTCTCCACGTGAACGGCGATGATATCCGGCGACATGCAGAGCGCGAAGCGCAAGGCTTTTTCGGTGATGCGGCTCCAGCGGTCCAGTGGAATCACAATGAGCGGCGGACGCAGGTTCTCCACACGCAGCGGGCACGAATTGGCCGTTTCTTGTGCCACGCGATCATAATGCCGCCGCACAATTACCATGGCGAAAATCATTAGAGGAATCAGCAGGACCGTGAGCCATGCGCCGTCCACAAACTTGGCCACCAGCACTACCAGAGTTGTAATGCCCGTAGCCACACCGCCAACGCCATTCACGATGGCCCGGCGCTGCCAGCCCGGCCCCTTGTGCTTGCGCCAGTGCACCACCATCCCGAACTGCGACAGCGTAAACGCGATGAAGACGCCAATGGCATACAGCGGAATCAGTCGGTCGGTGATGCCGCCAAAGATGATCAGAATAACGGCGGAGAGAAACACCAACGCGTAAATGCCGTGGGAGTGGATCAGGCGCCGTCCGCGCAACAGAAAGACGTGAGGCAAATAATTGTGCGAAGCAATGGCCTTTGCCAGCCGCGGAAAATCCTGGAACGCCGGGTTCGCTGCCAGCGACAGGGCGACCAGCACAGAGCCCATCGTCACGTAGTAGAACCACCCTCGACCCGTTACCGCAAAAGTCAATTGCGACAGTACGCTCTGGTAGCCGGAGCCGGTCGGAGCCGTGGCGCCGATATGGTAGAAGCGGCAAAGCAGTGCGATGCCGACCAGCAGGATGGCCAGAACCACAACAATAATGGTCAACGTGCGCTGGGCGCTCCGGACCGTTGGTTCGCGGAAGGCCATGACTCCGTTCGACACCGCCTCTACGCCGGTCATCGCCGTGCAGCCGCTTGAGAAGGCCTTGAGCAGCAGCCAGATCGAAAGCACTTCCGTCGGGGCCGCCAGCGCTGGAGCCGCCAAAACCGGATGGGGATGGCCGCCTGCCATGACCGTTTTCGTCAGGCCAATGGCGATCACTGCCAGAATTGTCAGTACAAACAGGTAGGTGGGAATCAAAAATGCAATGCCGGTATCGCGAACGCCGCGCATATTGATCAGCGTGATGATGGCCAATATGCCCAGGCAGATGATGAGCGTGTGCGCCTGCAATGCCGGGTCGGCGGAAACCAGTGCTTCCACGCCTGCCGAAATGCTGACCGCTACCGTCAGGATGTAGTCGAGCATCAGCGCCGCAGCGGCGAGCAGCCCCGGACCGGTACCTAGGTTCTCTGTTGAGACTGTGTACGATCCGCCGCCGTGCGGATATGCGCTAATCGTCTGCCGGTAAGAAAGGTAGACCATCGTCAGCAGAACGATGATGGCCAACATGATCGGCAGGATCAGATGGTCGCCGCTCGCGCCCAGCGGAATCAACAGCACCAGTGCGGCTTCCGGCCCGTACGCCGCCGAACTCAGCGCATCCAGGCCAAACACTCCTACGCCAGCTACTGAGCCGACCTGCTCCGCGCGTTCTTCGCTCGAAGCCAGCGGCTTACCGAACAACAAATCTAAAATCCGCATTCAATCTCAAACAGAAGCGAAATGGACCAACCCATAGAATCCTATCCCAGAAGCTGTTCCAAACCAGACTTATAAAAGGTTTTTTTGCCCCATATTTCCATTTCAGCAGACGAGCATTTTCGCTCCCGGCGTGAAGCGCGGCTGCCTCAGCGGCAAATCCCCCGCTGCTAAACTGAACAGGATGAGCACCGCCTTGAGCCTTTCTCCGGAGATCCTTGCCAAGTACGAACCCGTCATTGGACTCGAGGTTCACGTTCAGCTGCTGACCGAGACAAAGGCCTTCTGCGGCTGCCTAAACCGCTTCGGCTCCGCGCCCAATACCAACGTGTGTCCCGTCTGTCTCGGCCTGCCCGGAGCCTTGCCCGTACTCAACGAACGTGCCGTCGAGTTCGCCACTTTGGCGTCCATGGCGCTGAACTGCCAGGTGCGCGATCGGTCAATCTTTGCGCGCAAGAACTACTTCTATCCCGACCTTCCCAAGGGCTATCAGATTTCGCAATATGACAAACCGCTTGCCGAGCATGGCTGGATTGAAGTCCCCACACCGAATGGCCCGAAGCGCATCGGCATCACCCGCCTGCACATGGAAGAAGACGCCGGCAAAAGCCTCCATGATGGCTTTCCCGACTCTGCAAAACGCACTTACGTTGACCTCAACCGCTGCGGCACTCCGCTGGTCGAAATCGTGAGCGAGCCAGACATCCGCACTCCGGACGAAGCCTATGAATACCTCACGCGTCTGAAAGAGATTCTGCTCTACACGGCTGTAAGCGACTGCAACATGGAGGAAGGCTCGCTCCGCTGTGATGCCAATGTGAGCGTCCGTCCGCGCGGGCAGGAGAAGTTCGGCACCAAGGCTGAAGTCAAGAACGTGAACAGCTTCCGCTTCATTCGCGCCGCGCTGGAGTATGAAATCGAGCGCCAGATTGAGGTCATTGAAGGTGGCGGCCGAGTGGTGCAGGAGACCCGTCTGTGGAACGCGAATGAGGGCCGCACCTATTCCATGCGCTCGAAGGAGCAGGCCCACGACTATCGCTACTTCCCCGAGCCCGATCTGCCGCCGCTCATCGTCTCCACAGCTCGGCAACAAGAGATCCGCGCTCAACTTCCCGAATTGCCTGAGGCACGCCGCGCCCGAATGATGGCCGAATACGAAATCACCGCGCAGGACGTCGCCACCCTCACCGCCACGCGTGAGTTTGCCGACCAGTTCGAAGCTGCCGCCCGCGCCGCAAAAAGCCCCAAGCGCGTCGCCAACCTCGTGCAGGGCGAGCTCACCAGTCGATTAAAGTTGGGCGGTTTGGAGTTAGACCAGTCGCCGATTTCCATGAAGGGCATCGCGCAGGCCGCGGACCTCGCCGAGGAAGGCAAGCTCTCAAGCAAGCAGCTCAAGCAGCTCTTCGACATCGCTTTCGAGAAGGGCGAGGACTTCGGAACCGTCTATGAGCGCGAGAAGCCGCAGCAGATCAGCGACGCCTCCGCCATCGAGAAGATGATCGATGAGGTCATCGCCGCGAACCCGAAGCAAGTGGAACAGTATCGCGGCGGCAAGAAGACCGTTGCCGCGTTCTTCGTCGGCCAGGTCATGAAGCTGTCTAAAGGGCAGGCCAATCCGGCGCTGCTGAACGAGTTGGTGGTCAAGAAGCTGGACAGCTAATCCCGCCTGGGACCTAAAAACCTTCCAGCCCGGCCCGACGCCCGTGTTCCGCGATGGCTTTGTTGATCTGAAGGGCCAGCGTCAGCGCGGACCGCCCGGCCTCTCCAGAAACCTGCGGTGCTTTGCGGCTCTGAATCGCATCGAGGAAGGATTCAATCTCCAGCCGGAGCGGCTCGGCCTTTTCCACCTCGGGCTTTTTGAACGCCAGGCTGGGAGGTGCCCCCTGCCCTGATCCAGGTTGCCCATTCACATCGATAATGAGAATGTCGCGCCGCGCATAATCAATCGAAATGTATTCGCGAGGCTGGAAGAAGCGCAGCTTCCGGACCTGCTCGGTACTGGCGCGGCTGGCGGTGAAATTGGCAACGCATCCGGAGTCGAATTCCAGTCGGACATTGGCGATGTCCACTCTATTCGACAGGATCGGTAACCCGACGGCGTGGATTTCCCGCACTGGGGATTGAACGAACGCCAGCACGATATCCAGATCATGAATCATAAGATCCAGAACCACATCCACGTCGAGCGAGCGCGGCGTAAACACGCTCAGGCGGTGCGCCTCGAAGAACATGGGGCGGCTAATGAATGGCTGGACGGCTAAAATCGCTGGGTTGAATCGCTCCAGATGGCCGACCTGCAGGATGCGGCTGTGTTCGCGGGCAATGGCAATGAGGTCGTCGGCCTCCTCAGTAGTTGCGCTAATGGGCTTTTCGATGAGAACGTCAACGCCGGAGCGAAGCAGAGGCGCGGCGATTGCATGGTGTGCGGATGTCGGTACGCAGACGGAGGCGGCGTCGATATGGACCTGGCCGCGCGAGCGCGCGGCCAGCGCTTCATCGACTGAGGTAAAGACCGGAACCCCGTATTCGTCGCGAAGCGCAGAATGGCGCGCGGGGTCCGATTCAATGATGGCGGCCAGCCGGGCGGCCCGGCCTTCGCGCTCAAGTTCGCGGTAAACGCGCAGGTGATTGCGCCCGAACGCTCCGGCGCCGCAGACGGCAGCGTTACTGGCCATTACCGGAAACGGTCTTCAGGCAGCGCGTATAGAGGTCGAGCAATTGATTCACGTGGTCTTCGGGCTTGTTTGAGGAGGAAGCAGTGAACCCCGTCGCGGGCGAGGCCGCGCGTCCCGCTCCGGTAGTGGAGGCGACAAACTTGAACAGGTCGAGAGCAATATCTTCATCGCGGCGTGCGGCATTGGGGGCGGTTTGGGGCTGTTCCATAAGTTCTTCTCCGAAGGCGATGCTATCAAAGTTGGTTGGACAAAGATTTCCGGCGGTTGTCCGCGCTACTTCGCAAGGTCGCTCTTGACGATTTCGCTGACCAGGCGGCCATCGGCACGGACACCAGCAGCTTGAATGCGGGCTTGAACGGCCTTCATGACCGAACCCATGTCTTTTGGTCCAAGAGCAGAACCCGAGGCCCTCAGCTCAGAAATCGTCTGCTGCACGTGCTGGCGGACTTCGTCTTCTCCGGCGGCTTTGGGCATGTAGGTTTCGATGAGCGAGATCTCGGCGGATTCCTTCGCTGCCAGCTCTGGACGGTTGCCCTTCGTAAACTGCTCCACAGATTCGCGGCGCTGCTTGATGAGGGTGGTAAGCACTTGTTGTGCTTCGGCTTCCGTCAGCGGTTCGCGCTTTTCGATCTGGCGGCTCTTGAGCGCGGACTTCACCATGCGAAGCGTGGTGGTGCGCTCGGCGTCACGTGCTTTCATTGCCGTAATAATGTCTTGATCGATGCGGGCTGCCACACCTGCTTCCGTCATATTTCTTCTTAATCTCTCCCGGTTCGTTATCCCAAACCTCTAATTATATGGATTAAGCGCGATATTTGCCCGATCGCTAGAATGAAGACTGAAGCCAATCAAGCGCAAAGGAACTGACGATGATTCGGAAGACACGACTCTTTACTCCCGGCCCGACTCCCCTGCTGCCCGCAGCGCAATTCGCGATGGCCGCGGCAGACATTCACCACCGGACCGTTGAGTTCCGGACGCTCTATCAGCGCGTGCTCGAGCAGTTAAAGGTGTTCGTAGGGACCAAGAATGACGTGTTGCTGCTGGCGTCTTCCGGAACCGGAGCGATGGAGGCATCCATCTCGAATCTGACCTCCCCGGGCGATCGCGTCCTGGTGTTGGCGGCGGGAAAATTCGGCGAGCGCTGGACGGCGATCGCGAAGGCATTCGGCTGCGAGGTGGACGTGGTGAGCGCTCCCTATGGGCAGACCTTCTCGCTGGAAGAAGTCAGGAAGGCCCTGAAGATTGAGACGCGCGCAGTGCTTATGCAGGCGACGGAGTCCTCGACAGGGGCGCGGCACGACGTGGAAGGCGTGGCTAAGCTGCTGAAGAAGGAAAACAGCGGCGCACTGCTCATTGTTGACGCCATCACCGGCCTCGGCACCACGCATATCGATGTGGACGGCTGGGGTGTGGACGTGATCATTGGGGGCTCGCAGAAGGCAGTGATGATTCCCCCGGGGCTGGCATACTTGTCGCTGAGCGATCGGGCGTGGGAGGCAACTGAGATCTCGCTGAATCCGCGCTACTACTTTGATCTGCGCAAGGAGCGCAAGAACGCGCAGAAGGGCGAGTCTTCATATACACCCGCGGTTTCGCTGATTGCGGCACTCGGCGCAGCGCTGGACTTCATTACTGCGCAGGGTGGGGGCGACCTGGCCGCTGGACGCAAGGCTCTGGTGGATAACGCCGAAACATGTGCTGCGATGACGCGCGCAGCAGTGGAGGCGCTGGGGCTCAGGCTGTTCGCTCCCGGATCGCCCGCTGCGGCGGCCACGGCGGTGTACGCGCCTGAAGGCGTTGACTCCGGCGTGATCGTGAAGGAGTTGAAGAACAGATTCGCGGCCGTAGTGACAAATGGACAGGGCGAGATGAAGGGACAGATCTTCCGAATCGCGCACATTGGCCTGTTTGACTACATGGACACCATCGCGATTATCGGTGCACTGGAGCAGGTTGCAGCCTCCGCGCTCAAGCTGCCTGGATTCGAGTTCGGCAAGGCCCTGGCTGCCGCCCAAAAGGTCTACTTCGAAAAGGCTGGGGCCGAGCACACCGGAGCGAAGAAGAAGGAAGCTCCGGAAGAGGCGCTTGCCTCGCGGTAACTCTTGCTTCTGATGGGCCTCGTTCACTGCGAGGCCCAACCCATCTCCATACCAAAGTGATTGTTCGGGCCATCAAACAACTTCTGCCGAAGGAGCAAAATGAAAATCGTTCTCGCCGAGAAGGTCTCTCCCGCTACTCTTGCTGTGTTTCAGGCTGAGCCGGGCTGGCAAATCGTCACGCATGACCAGATCAAGAATGGCCTGGCGGCCGAGGTTGCCGACGCCGATGGTCTCGTGGTCCGTTCCGCTGTTCAGGCGGACGATGCGTTGATGGCGGCGGCGCCCAAGCTGCGGGTTATTGGCCGGGCGGGCGTGGGCGTGGACAACATCGACGCCGAGTCGGCGACGCGACGTGGCATTGTGGTGATGAACACTCCAGGCGCGAACGCCATAGCCGTTGCCGAGTTGACGCTAGGTGTAATGATCGCGCTCGCGCGGCAGCTTCCCAAGGCAAACGCAACCATGCATGCGGGTAAGTGGGAAAAGAAGTCACTGCAGGGCGTGGAACTTCGCGGTAAAAAGCTCGGCGTGCTGGGCCTGGGGCGAATTGGCCTTGAGGTGGCGCGTCGCGCTCGGAGCTTTGGCATGGAGGTGATCGGGCACGATCCTTTTGTCGCAGCGTCCATCGCCCGCGAAAACGCGATTACGCTCGTGAGCACAGACGAGCTCTTCCGCAATGCCGACTACCTCACGCTCCATGTGGGACTGACGCCGCAGACTGCAGGCATCATCAACGCGAACACGCTGGCCACCATGAAAAAGGGCGTGCGCATCGTGAACTGCGCACGTGGTGAGCTCATTGTGGAGGAGGCATTGGCCGACGCTCTGAAGAGCGGACAGGTCGCTGGCGCGGCGCTGGACGTGTTCCACAAGGAGCCGCTGAAAGATTCGGCATTCTTCGACCTGGATAATGTAATCCTGACGCCGCACATCGCCGGTTCAACAGCCGAAGCGCAGGAGGCGGTGGGCGTGCAGATTGCGCTTCAGGTGCGCGAGTATCTAAAGCTGGGCGTGGTGCAGAACGCAGTGAATTTGCCTTCGCTCTCGCACGAGGAGTACGTGCAGCTTGCGCCGTATATCACTCTGGCGGATCGGCTTGGGTCCTTCCTGGCGCAGTTCGCGGAAGGGAACTTCGAGAGCGTCCACATTTCCTATAACGGACGACTTGGCGAAGGCAAAACGGACCTGGTCCGCAACAGTGCAATCGAAGGAATTCTTGGTCACGCGGAAGGCGTGAACCGCATCAATGCGGCATCGGTTGCGGAAGAGCGGGGAATTCGCATTCACGAGGAGAAGAAAGCGCCCGTCTCGGGCGGTGCGGGCAACGTCCTTAAGCTGACCATCCACACGCGACACGGTGATGTGACTGCGAGCGGAACCGTGTTGCACGGCTCGTCGGCTCGCCTCCTGCGTCTGAACGGCATCGATATTGAAGCTCCGCTCGAGGGCACGCTGGTCACTCTGCGAAACCAGGATGTTCCCGGCGTGATCGGGCGAATCGGCACAATTCTCGCAGACTTCAAGATCAACATCGCCAACTTTGCGCTGGGCCGCGAGGGCCACGTACCGCAAGGCACCGCGTTGGCCGTCGTGCAGGTCGACGGCGAAGTCACAGCGGAGGTCTTGAAGACACTGCGAGCGGTGGATGCGATCCACGAAGTTCGCGTTGTGAGCCTGGGGGCGAAGCCTGAGCCGGTAGAATGAGCAGGGAATTGTAGGAACAATCAAAATGCCGCTGTACGAATATCGCTGCAAAGAGTGCGGGCACCAATTCGAGAAGATCCAGAGCTTCAGCGCTCCGGACGAGAAGGAGTGCCCCGTCTGCAAAGGCCCAGTGGAGAGGCTGATTTCAGCTCCCGCCATTCAGTTCAAAGGAGCGGGCTGGTACGTAACGGACTACGCGGGCAAGGGCGGCTCCAAGACTTCGAAAGCCTCCGACAATCCCAGCACTGAAAGCAAACCAGCCGCTCCTGAAGCCAAGCCCTCAGCACCGTCGAGCGACGGTGGTTCTGGCTCTAAAGCTCCCTCATCGTCGACAAAGAGCGAGTAGGGCAGCCCACTGGCTCCCTCGGCGTCAGGATTTTTTCTTCGGGACTTTTGCGCCGGAGCGGCGCGCTTCCGACAGCCCGATGGCGATGGCCTGCTTCCGACTGGTGACCTTCTTCCCGCTGCGGCCTGATTTAAGCTTGCCCTCTTTCATCTCGTGCATTTCACGCTCTACAGACTTGCCGGCGGCGGGGCTATATTTGCGCGAACTGGATGACTTCTTTGCAGAGCTTTTCTTCGCGGAACTCTTCTTAGCAGAGCTCTTCTTCGTGGTCGATTTCTTTGCATGAGATTTCTTCGCGGAGCTTTTCTTCGCCGAACTCTTTTTCTTTGTCGCCATCGTGCGTTTCCTCCACGCTCGATGGGACGCGCCTGCAAACAGCGGGGTTGCCGGGGGTGTCGGCAACCCGCAGTGCTCGTTTTGTCGCGTCTATCGCGTTTTGAGTGACGCCATCTCGATCACGAAGCGATATTTCACATCCGATTTAAGCACTCTCTCGAATGCCTCATTGATCTGCTGAATCGGAATCACCTCAACGTCAGAGACGATGTTGTGTTCGGCGCAGTAATCGAGCATCTCTTGTGTCTCCGCCATGCCGCCGATAATCGATCCACTCAACGCACGACGCTTGAAAAGCAAATTCCGCATATCAATCACTGGAGGTCGATCAGGAAGACCAACCTGGCAATAGACTCCGTCACGCTTCACCAGCGGCACGTACGCATTGATGTCGTGCACCGCCGACACGGTATCGAGAATGAAGTCGAAGCTATTCGCCTCCTTCTTCATGGCATCAGCGTTCTTTGAAATGACAACCTCATCCGCGCCGAGCCGCTTTGCGTCCTTTACCTTCGATTCCGACGTGGTGAACTGCACCACGTGGGCGCCGAAAGAGTGCGCGAACTTGAGCGCCATGTGTCCCAATCCGCCAAGACCAACGACCCCGACCTTCTTGCCCGGGCCAACTTTCCAATGGCGCAGCGGTGAGTACGTGGTGATTCCGGCGCATAGCAGCGGCGCAACTCCGGCGGGGTTCAGTTTTGAGGAGATTGAATGAACGAAATGCTCTTCAACAACAATGTTGTTCGAGTAGCCGCCCTGGGTCAGGTCTCCGTACTTGTCGCGAGAAGCGTACGTCAGCGTCGTGCCCTTTTCGCAGTAGTTCTCCTCGTTGTTTTTGCAGCTCGGACAGGTGCGGCAGGAGTCAACAATCACCCCAACTCCGACGCGGTCGCCGGCCTTGAAGCGCTTCACTCCGCTCCCCACGGCGGTCACCCGGCCCACGATCTCATGCCCCGGAACCATGGGGTAGGTGGCGTTGCCCCACTCATTGCGAGTCATATGAATGTCAGAGTGACACACGCCGCAGAACTCGATTTCGATTACGACGTCGTGCTCATTCGGCTCTCGGCGCGTAAAGCTGAAGGGCGCCAGCGGTGTGGTGTTCTTCTGCGCGGCATAGCCGTGAGACTGGATCATCGGGATCTCCTTAGAATTGTTGAGGAAGGGTTGGAATTACAGCATCCCCTTACAGATTCGCACAGTCCAATGGAACTTTGACAGCCCCGGATGGGGGGTGCAGTCCCACTCTGAATAAGCGCGCTCTTTGGGCCTTATAAGGCGGCTTACCGGGCGCACATCTAATTTGTGAGCGAAAATGAGGTGAGTTCCGTCCTTATGGCATGAGTTCCTATACGGGACAACTTGCTGGTTGGATGGTGTCTGTTCCTTTGCCTGCCATGACAGTGGATTCGACTGAGACCATCGCCGCGCTGGTCGCCGAGTATTCACCTGCGCTCTATCGCGTGGCCTACTCAGTAATGCGAAATAGCGCCGAGGCGGAAGACGCCGTTCAGGAGGCGTTTCTGCGGGTGCTCAGGCATCGCGATAAGCTCCACGAAATCCGCGATCTGCGGGTGTGGCTGGTGCGGATCACGTGGAACGTGGTGCTCGATAAGAAGCGACGCAGCAAGACCCGTCCGGAGAACGATGACATTGCCGATTACGCGCGAGTTCTGCCCTCAAGCGACCGCCGCGCCGATGACGAAATCATCTCTTCCCAGGAGCACGCGCGCATTCTATCGCTGATTGATAGGCTGCCCGCAAAAGAGCGGCAGGCGCTATTGCTTTCAGCTGTTGAAGAACTCACGACCGCCCAGATAGCCTCCGTACTCAAAACCACTGAATCCTCCGTCCGCTCGCGAATCTTCCGCGCGCGCCGCGAACTTTCCGCAATGCTTGAGAAAGAAGGAGTCTCGTAATGACTCTAAATTCCCCTACCCCCGAACATCACAACGAGCAGATTGACTCCACGCTGCGTGTTCTCGGCTCGGCGGTTCCCACTGCTGGAATGGAAGAGCGCATTCTCGTCAGACTTGCCGATGCTGGCGCGCAGGCGACGCCACAACGGTTTTTCAGCTTTCCGCAACTTGCTGTAGGCGTCATGGCAACGGTGCTTGGCGGTGCAGTCATTATTGTGGGCAGCGTCACTCATTCGCGACACATGCTTCCCGTCGCTCCGGGAATCCATTTACCCGGCGCAACTCAGGCAGGCGTCGGTGCGGCTTCTGCTGCCCATGTTGCGACGCATCCCGTGCCAGCGCTGCCTGCTTCGCGGCCAAGGTCAGTCCGAAAGGCGGTGAATGGCCGTGCGGTGATTTCTCCGGATACGAGAAAACACAATGGGCTGCCGGTTCCCCAATCCTCTCTCAACGCACACTAGCCTTCAGTCCGGCTGTCCAGCAATCGGCAATTCCAGGTGTGAACCCGCGTAAATTCGCTGCTCGGTTTTAAGGTAGTCTTCCGGCTTTGCCTTCATGATATTCGGCACAAACCTCTGTGGATTCCGGTCGTAGAGCGGGAACCATGTGCTTTGTACCTGAACCATGATCCGATGCCCCGGCAGAAAAACGTGATCCGCGGCATGTAGGCTGAACTTGTATTCCTCAATTCTGTTTGCCGGAATCGCCTCTGGATTTTCGTAGCTTTGCCGATAGCGTCCACGAAATATCTCCTCGGCAACCATCAGTTGATACCCATCTATCTTCGCGTTTGCTTCAGGCATCTTGTTCGGATAAACATCAATCAGCTTCACAATCCAATCGCTGTCCGTGCCTGTAGTGGACGCCAGAAGGTCCGCCTCAACGTCACCAGTAACGGTCACGTTCCTGGTCAGCACCGGTGTCTCCCAGACCGTCACATCATCCCGATCGTCATAAGGGCGCTGGTCCTGCGCCAGCCACGTATACCAGCCCGATCCGCCCGGAGCATAGGTCGCCTCAATGGGCCGCCTGCGATAATTCACCGGATGCGCCGGATCGGAAGCATATTCGGTAAATGCGCTTGTATTACGCGGAGGGCTAAAAGTGAGAGTGTGGTTTTCGCCGAGATACAGAGCCCGCTCCACTGCATCCTTGGGGGGCCAGGCGCTGTAGCGCATCCATTTGTTAGTTCCGGTCTGAAAGCTGGCCACATCCTTCAGCGTGAATCCCGGCTGATCCTTCAGATAATGCGCGAAGTAAGGAGCTTCGATCTCCTTGCGGAACGTGTCACCTGTAGCGGACCCGAAATCGACCTCGCCCAGGTGCCGCGTAGTTTGCACCCATTCACCATGGTTCCACGGCCCAAGCACAAGGAACACTTCGTGATTCGTGTCATGCGGCTTAAGCGCAGCGTATTCGGCCTGCGGCCCCCACATGTCCTCCTGATCCCAGTAGCCGCCCACCTCCAGCGTAGGGACCGCCACACGCGTCAGGTGATACTGCACCGCGCGCGACCGCCAGAAATTGTCATACGCTGGGTTCGCCAGGAACGCCTTCCAGGTTGGCAAGTCAGTAAGGCCACCCTTTTCTCCGGCGGCGGCGGCTGAGCCTGCATTCAGAAAGTAGGTATAGGCATCCTCGTTCAGCGCGCCGAATGTGTTCTTCTTGCTCGACTCCATGCCGAGAACGTAGTCGTATCCATAAGTCTGTCGGAAAGCGCCATTGTGAAAGAAGTCATCGCCCATCCAGACATCCGTCATAGGAGCCTGCGGCGAAATCGCCTTTACAGCCGGGTGTGGATCAATGCCCGCCTCGGCTGCCAGAAATCCGGGATACGAAACGCCAACGACACCGACGCGCCCATTATTGTCGGGCACGTTCTTGAGCAGCCATGCAACGGTGTCGTATGTGTCAGTGCTTTCGTCAATGTAACGCGGATCAGGCGAGTTTGGGTCATGGTGTGCGGCAATAGGCCGCATCATTACGAATTGTCCCTGTGACTCGTATCGCCCGCGAATGTCTTCCATCACGAATATGTATCCGCTCTGTGCAAGCTCCGTGTACCCCTCATTGATGCGGTCTGAAGTTGCACCATCCACGCCGTAGGGAGTTCGTTCCATAAGGAAGGGGAGCGGCTCGTTCGTGTCAGTCGGTCGCAAAATAATCGCGTGCAGCTTCACCCCGTCTCGCATCGGGATCATGACTACTCTGCGGCTATAAGGCCGAAAGTGATTATGAACTGGCATGTCGCCGATTTTTTTAGCCTCGGATCGCTCGCCTCGGCTTTCGCGCAGCACGGAGGTGACGCTGCCGTTGCTGTCGATTGCGAAGGTGAAGCGCACTTCTCCGTCGGAAGAGGCAAAGGTGGCCTCGGTAGATGATGCATTGCCTTCGGAGAGCTCGGTTGCCGCGGTGCGCGCGCTCTCAACCGTAAGATATTTGCCAGTGCGGAAGACCGAGAGCACAATGTCCGGCTCGTCGACGTAACGATACTGGCCAACGAAGCGATCAAGGCCAGAGCTGCTGGTAGATGCGCCCTGCGCGAAAAGTGTGGACGCCAGGGCAAGAAGAGAAATCAATGCTGCCGAACGGATCATCCGGTACACTCCAACACAACGTAAGCCAACAGTGTAAGCCGGATGGCCGGGAGTAGCGGCTATTCAGAGCTGAGATATGCCCCAAATTCCGACAATGCGATGCATACGGGCGATGAAGCAACCCGCAATCGCAGTCGTGTAGTTTCAACCGGCTTTTCGACCGAGAGCAATCTGCAGGAGCCAATGCTTGTTGCTTTTGCAATCGGACTCCACGCGCCGTTTTGCCATGTGTCGACTTCGAACGCCTCAATGCGCTGGCCCAACTGAATCGCTTCGCGCAAGCGGATGACATTGAACTTCACCGGGTGGTGGAAATCAACGGTCAGTGTCGGTGTCGTTGCCGCGTCGTCCGTTGCCCAGAAAGTGTCGAAGCTGCCATCAATGAGATTCGCCGGACGGTATCTGCGCTCATTTCCGCGCACGTTGGACGCGCGAAGTTCCGCGTGCTTCACAACGTTGTTTGCAAATGTGCTGCTTCGGATCTGCTCAAAGCCCTGAAGGGAGTTCACGTCCTCGGGCGAGAGTTGGCCCATTCGATTCGGCGGAACATTCAGCAGCAGGCTCGCTCCGCGACCAACCGACTTGAAGTAGAGGTCCATCAGCTCCTGCGGAGTCTTCACCTTATTGTTTTCCGCTTCGTGCCAGAACCATCCCGGGCGAATGGAAACATCCGCTTCGGCCGGCATCCACTGCGTTCCGTGCAGCGTGCCATCCATCAATTGCTCAGTGGTGCCGCAGTCTACTGTCAGATCGTTTGGCGTAAAGGTTGACCAGCAGGTTTCGCCAGCCACACCGTTCTCGTTGCCTACCCAGCGAATGTCCGACTTCTTGTCGCCGCCATGGATCACAGCTTCGGGCTGCAGCCTGCGCACGATTTCATACAGGCGTGGCCATTCGTAGTAGGTTCGTGCATCAATGTGTCGCGCTTCACGAGCGCCGCCGTAATATCCGGTTCCGCCATTCGCCTGATCGAACCAGACCTCGAATACCGGACCGTAGTTGGAGAGCAACTCCGTCAATTGCGTTCGATAAATAGGCAAATAAGCAGGAGTGCCATAAGCCGCATTGTTGCGGTCCCACGGTGAGACATAGACGCCGAATTTCAACCCATGCCGACGGGCCGCATCAGAAATCGCGCGCACCACGTCACCTTTGCCGTTCTTCCACGAACTGTACTCGACGGAGTGCTTCGTCGTTTTCGTCGGCCAGAGGCAAAACCCATCGTGATGCTTGCAGGTGAGGATGACGCCCTTCATGCCGCACCCCTTCAGCGCAGCGACAATGCCGTTCGGATCAAAGTCAGTAGGGGTGAAAATGTTTGGGTTCTCATCGCCGTCTCCCCACTCCTTGTTGGTGAAAGTGTTCACCGTGAAGTGGAGAAAGCCGTAATATTCCATCTGCTGCCAGCGAAGTTGGCGCGGTGACGGCAGCGCTCCGTAAGGCTCTGGTGCTGAGACGGCTTTGGCGTGAAGGCAAGTGGAACCTAACGCCAGCGCGGAGCCGACAACAAATTCGCGTCTTGTGGTCATTGATGCGAAACCGCTCGATTCGGATGAATTTTCTTAATTAAAAAGTCATTTTTATTTAAGAATGTCACCGCTGTCCAATGCCACGTTCCAGCACCCATCCGGCAATGACCAGAACGGGGGCCGGGCCGGGTTCAACCAGGTCCAGCTTATCGAGTGTGGTTTTGGTGATCCTTTGATCCGAGTGCGCCGCCCGCGAAATCGCCGCACAGGGCGTGTTTCCCGGCAGGCCTTCGGCGCGCCACTCCGCGGCGAGAGCGGAAAATTCGCGCCCCGGCATGTAGACAATGCGCGTCGGCTCGGGAATCTCCGGCGGCCCTCCAGTGGCGTGATGACCGCTGCGGAAGTGCACGCTCGATGAGGCGCGGCGGTCAGTGAGGGAGAGCCCCAGCGCCGCGGCAGCGGCAAACGCTGCCGTGATGCCGGGAACCACTTCAAACTCAATGTTCGCGTCCCGGAGCGCTTCAATCTCCTCACCTGCGCGGCCAAATACAAGTGGATCGCCGCTCTTGAGCCGCACCACGGAGCGGTCTGCGCGCGCATGCTCGATCATGAGCGCATTGATTTCCGCTTGGGTGATCTTCTTGGCGCCGCAGCGCTTTCCCACATTCTGCGCGAGAGACTCCGGGTTAGCCAGCTTCAGCACCGCATCCGGCACCAGGTCGTCGTTGAGCACTACATCTGCGGTGGCTAGCAGGCGCGCTGCCCGCGTCGTGAGCAGGTCAGGGTCACCCGGGCCTGCCCCAACCAGGTAGACGCGTCCACGCACGGCACCGCCGAAGGCAGTTGCACGCGCCTGGCACGCCTGTGAACTGCAAACCTCGCGATTGGCCAATTGATGTAGGAGGAGCTTGCGTTCCTCGCCAGCGGGAACACGAGCCAGCACCTCGCGCCGCAGGAGACCAGTTTCTGCAAGCCATTCGCCAAGATCACCCGGCAGTTGCGCATCGATTTCCTTGCGCAGTCGCTGCGCAAGCGCAGGGCTCTCTCCGGCAGTTGAAATCGCGATTTGCAGGTCGCCCCTCGACACCAGCGAGCCAAAGTAAAAATCGCAATGCGGAGGGTCATCAACCGAATTGCAAAGGATGTTTCGCTTAACCGCGCTCTCATAAACGGCGGCATTTACCAGTGGATCGTCCGTTGCCGCGATAACGAGAAATATGTCTTTGAGGTCGTCCGGGGAAAACGCTCGCTGGGCAATTTCGATTCGTTCCGCGGCGCCAAGAGCAGCAATCTCCGGATGAATACGCAAAGCCACGACGCGCACCTGCGCTTCGCACGCGAGCAGTGCCTGAATTTTTTGCAGGGCAACCTCGCCCGCACCCACTACCAGGCAGTGCCGTCGCGCCAGTTTGATGAATGCAGGAAAGAGGACTGGCCGTCCAGGCAACTGCTTCGCTTGGCCACTCCCGCTGGTCGTGCGGATAGCCTTCTGCTGGATATCCATAGCTCGATCTTAGACGGCTGCCAGGACCGCCTCGCCCTCCAGCAGGACCTTCAATTCTGCGATGTCATGACGCGCGAACCAGGACCGCAGACTCTCACCATGGTTGCGGTCTGCCAGATAACCCCGGAGCAGACGCTCAATCGCCTCGGGAACCTCGCTCGCTGGCGCGCGAAACCCAGTCACACGAGCCACACCCGCGTGCTGTCCGAGCGCTCCGCCCAGAACAAAGTTGTAGGCGTCTACCATTTGCCCGTTGTGTTTTGCCTTCTTGCCTTCCAGGCCGATGTCGGCAATCCAGTGCTGGCCGCAGCCGTTCGGGCACCCCGTCACGTCGAGCTTGATCTGCTGATCGAATCCCGGCATCCGGTCTTCCAGTTCCTCAACCAGCCACTTGGTAAATCCCTTGGTCTCGGTAATGGCCAGCTTGCAAAATTCGGTGCCGGTGCAGGCGATTACGCCACGCCAGAACTCAGAGCCTTCGACTCGGAATCCGATGGTGTGAAGTTCGTCCACGAGATCGAGAGTCCGTTCTGTCGGAATATTGGCAATCACCAGGTTCTGCATCACAGTGGTGCGCAACTCACCGCCATTCACTCCGTACTTGTCGGCAAGATCCGCCGCCGCAATCAACTGATCACCGGTCAGGCGCCCGCGCAACACAGACGCTCCAACGTAGCTCAAGCCCGTCTGCTTCTGCGCATGGATGCCCACATGGTCACGCAATACGTCGCCCGGAACCTGCTCCTCAGGCGCGGGTTCGAACTTGATCCCCAGCCTTGCTTCTATTTCGCCCAGAAAACGTTCCGGCGTCCAGCCCTCACGCATGAAGAGATACTTCAGGCGCGCTTTATCGCGGTTTTCACGCAGCCCCTGCTGGTCGCGGAAAATCTCAGCGATGGTCCGAGCCACATCCACCACTCGCTCGGAAGGGACGAATGCATCGAGCTTGACCGCGAGATGCGGCTCTTTGGAGAGCCCACCACCAACACGCACGGTGTAGCCAACCTCATCTCCACGTCGCACAGCCGTGAATGCGGCGTCGTTCAACTCGGGATAGCAGCACCAACTTGAGCACCCAGTAACGCAAGCTTTGAACTTGCGCGGAAGGTTAACAAAAGCTTCATTGCCAATGATTGTGCGCGCTACCTGGAGTGCCAGCGAGGAGGCGTCGGCAATCTCTTCGGCATCGATGCCCGCCAGTGGGCAGCCGGTTACGTTACGCGCCACGTCGCCGCAGGCGCCGCGCGGAGAAAGGCCGATCTTGTGGAGTGTGTCTACGATCTCTGGCAGCGACTCAATCGTGAGCCAATGCAATTGGATATTCTGCCGCGTGGTGATATCGGCAAGATTGCGCGCGTACTTCTTTACGATTTCGCCAATCGCGCGTACCTGGTACGCCTTCAGCAACCCGTTCGGAGTGCCGATGCGCATCATGAAATAGTCCGACATGAGGCCTTCGCCGCCTTTGCCGCCGACCGCGCCAACTCCGTCCCCCTGCGTATAAACGCCCCACCACCGGAAATAAGAGCTGGTCCACTCAGGAGTGACGCTGGCCCGGCCCTCCCGGGCGAACTGGCGTACCTCGTCAAAGGCCTGCCAGGGGTTCTTCTCGCGCTTCAGGCGCTCCGCTCGCTGGGCTTTGGTTTCCTTGACAGATGTGGCTGGGGTATCGCTCATGTCCCTCTCTGAAATCTCTCAGATCGCTGAGATCAAGTTGTTTTCTGAAATAAAAAACCCACCGGAAGAGTGGTGGGAGTCGGCGAGTGCGGCTGATTAAGGAATCAGCAACAAGTCCGGCTCATGGCCGAACAACAACACGCCGAAATAGGTGACATTCGCATTCCTTATTAATAATACCTGCAATTACCGGCCCTCAGCAACCAAAAATTACCTTGGAGCCGGGAAGGCCCCTCCCGCTCATCCTGCAAGAGCCTGCCACAGCAGAAATACGTTCAAAACCGTGATAACACTGACCGTAAGCCAACCGAGCCAGTGTGTCGCCCGGTTGTTTACGAATTTCTTCATCAGGTCTCGATTGCCGGTGAGCAGCAGAAGCGGGACAAGCGCAAAGGGCAGCGCGAAGCTCAGCACAACCTGCGAAAGAATGAGAATTCTGAGCGGATCGAGCCCAACCGCGATGACCACAATCGCCGGTATCAGCGTGAGCAAGCGGCGCAGAAAGATGCTGAAGCGAATATCGAGAAAGCCTTCAATAATCACCTGTCCAGCCATCGTTCCCACCGTAGATGACGACAGTCCGGAGCACAGCAGCGCAACAGCAAATATGATGGCCGAGGCAGGGCCAAGCAACGGTCCCAGTGTTCGGTGCGCATCCTCAATGGGATTGGCAAGAGCGTGCCCGCCCCAAACCGCCGCGGCAACAACCACCATGGCGGAGTTAACCAGCCACGCTCCATTCATCGCGACGAATACGTCAATCGTTTCATAGCGCAGATGGCGCAGCCGATAGAGATATTTCCCGTGCGGCGTCTCCTTGCGCTCGTGGCGAGCTCGCGGCTGCACCAGCGCCGAATGCAGGTACACAACGTGCGGCATAACCGTTGCGCCCAGCATGCTAACCGCAATGTACACGCTCTTTCCATCCAGCATGGGAATCAGAGTATGCAGCGCGACGGCGCTCCATTGTGGCCGGATCATCAGCATTTCCACTGCGTAGCAAACGCCGATTATGCAGACAAACGCCATAATGCCCAGCTCGAGTTTGCGAAAGCCCCACAACTCCAGCATGAGGATGACGAAGACGCAAATTGCAGAGATTACTGCTGCAGCGAGCAGAATCTCGGTCTTGCTCCAGCCGTACCGCAGAAGAGCCGGGCCGAACAGCAGATAAAAGCCGAGCGCGGCTCCCAGGAACTCCGCCAAATCGGTCGCCATCGCGGAAACTTCGGCGGTTACCCACAAAAGCAAAGTCGTAGGCCGTGAGAAGCGATCGCGGCAATTCTGCGGCAGAGTTTTGCCCGTGGCGATGCCCAATTTGGCAGCGAGGTACTGCACCAGGATCGCCATCAGATTTGACCACAGCAGTACCCAAAGCAGCTTGTAGCCGAACTCTGACCCTCCGGCAAAATTTGCCGCAAAATTGCCGGGGTCAATGTAAGCGATGCTTGCAACAAACGCAGGCCCGAAGTACGACCACAATTCCGAGCTGCGAAGACGCGGCAGCAGTGATCTGCGTTCGGATTGCGCGGGCTTGGTCGCCATGACTGAAAACAGTGTAAACCATGGTTAACTATTTTCCCTAAAAGTGGGTTAGCAACTGGCTAGCCTGCGATTAATTGGCCGCCAACTGTTCATCTGGGTTTGGCGTGATAATCTTGGGGCTCGATTGAGTGCGGCTGTTTCAATCGCCTCAGTTATTTACGGAGAATTGAGTGATGGTGCGTTTGTCTTTCAGAAAATTTGAAGCGATAGCATTCGCTGCGATTTTGGGCCTTATTTTCGTGACACCTGCAAGGGCCGCGGACGACTCTCCGCACGCAAGGCCCGCGACGACCGTAGAGAATGGGAACGTCCAGAGCGCAAATAATCCGGTCGCGGATCCTCGTGCCGTCGTCACCTTTGGACATGCCCGCTTCACCGTCCTCACGCCCCAACTCATCCGCATGGAGTGGTCCGCCACCGATCACTTTGAAGACCATGCCTCGTTTGTCTTCATCAATCGCCGTCTCCCTGTTCCAAAATTCCAGCACACCGTCAACAACACGAGTGCCGGTCGCGAACTCACCATCCGCACCACCGCTTTGACGCTTCAGTACGCACCTTCCGGAACCGATGGCCAGTTCACCGCGCAGAACCTCTCCATCACGCTCACAGTTGGCGGTGAACAAGTAACGTGGCATCCGGGCATGGCCAATCCTGAAAACCTGCTCGGAACCACTCGCACGCTCGACGGTGCTCTCGGTTCCAAGACAGACGAGCCCATCGGTAAGGGCCTCATCTCCCGTTCCGGATGGGTGATGGTGGACGACTCTACCCGCCCGCTCTTCGACACCGCTGACTTCCGCTTCCTTCAAGGCGAAAGGAGTCCGTGGCCCTGGGTCATGGAGCGCCCAGCCAGTGAGCGCCCCGGCTCCTACTCCGATTGGTACTTCTTCGGATACGGCCATGATTACCGCCAGGCTCTCGGCGACTATGTTCGTGTCGCTGGTCGCATCCCGGTGCCTCCGCGTTTCGCCTTCGGGGTCTGGTGGTCGCGATATTGGGCTTACAGCGACCAGGAGCTCGATCAACTGGTCCGCGGTTTTCACGAGAACGACACCCCGCTCAACGTGCTGGTCATCGACATGGACTGGCACATCAACGAGGAGCAACTTAAAGCTCTGGGCGAAACCGATCAATCCGGACAAGAACTCGGCTGGTCTGGCTACACATGGAATAAGCTGCTCTTTCCGGATCCCACCGACTTTCTCAAGCACATTCACGACGAAGGCCTGAAGGTCACACTCAATCTTCACCCGGCCTCGGGCATCCAGCCGTGGGAGCAGGTCTACCCCGCCATGGCCCGCGCCATGGGCATCGACCCCCCCACCAGGAAATATGTTCCGTTTGAGCCGACAAATAAGCGTTGGGCGACTAACTACTTTAACCTCGTCCTTCATCCGCTTGAAAAGCAGGGCATCGACTTCTGGTGGCTCGACTGGCAGCAGGCGCCCAATACTATCCTCCCTGGCGTAAACAACACATGGTGGCTCAACTACCTTCACTTCACTGACCAGCAGCGCGAGGGTAAGCGCCCCATGCTTTTCCATCGTTGGGGTGGCCTCGGCAACCATCGCTACCAGATCGGCTTCTCCGGAGACACCTTCTCTGTCTGGCCATCGCTCGCCTTCCAGCCCTGGTTCACAGCCACCGCTGCCAACGTGGGCTACGCCTACTGGAGCCACGACATCGGCGGCCACATGCCAGGCGCTGTTGGTCCCGAGCTATTTACGCGCTGGGTGCAGTTCGGCGTATTCAGCCCAATTCTGCGCACGCACACTACCAAGAATCCTGATTCCGAACGCCGCATCTGGGCTTATCCCGAGCCTTATTCCTCGGTCCTGCGTTCGGCTTTCCAGCTCCGTAACGCATTGCAGCCCTATCTTTATACAGAGGCCCGCCGCACCTACGACACCGGCGTTGCTTTCCTGCATCCGCTCTATTACGACTGGCCCGAGGCCGATGCCGCCTACGACAACAAGAGTGAGTACGTGTTCGGTAGCCAGATGCTGGCCGCCCCCGTCACCGCCGCCGCCGATCCCGTCAACGGTCTCGCTACTGAGAAAATATGGCTGCCCAAAGGCGAGTGGATCGAGCGGCCTACCGGCAAGCACTTCACCGGGCCCGTCACCGTCGATCGCAGTTTCTCGATTGACCAGATCCCTGTCTACCTCCGTGCGGGCGCCATCGTACCCATGCAGCCGCCCATGCTCTACACCGGCCAAAAGCCCGTTAATCCCCTCATCGTGAACGTCTGGCCGCTCGCTTCGGGGGCGAGTTCAAGCTATTCACTCTATGCAGATTCGGGCGTTTCGGTCCTTTATCAGCGCGGAGTCTTCACACGTACTCCTATTCACGCTTCGCAAGCAGGAGACACCCTCCGAGTGGAAATCGGCCCAGTCCAGGGCAGCTTCCCGGGAATGTTAAAGGCGCGCTCCTACGAATTGCGCCTTCCCGCAGACTGGCCACCCATGTCCATTACGGTCAACGGCAGGCCAGTGCCGCAATCCCATCCCGGAAAGCCCGGCTGGAGCTTTATCGGCAACACACTCACCACCGTCATTCCTACGCCCAGCTTCAGCACTGCTTCAAAGGTCATCATCGAGATCCGCCGCGCGCCCGGCCTCACCGCCCGCCGTGCAGAACTCGATGGGTTCGCCGGCTCCATGACCCGCCTGCGCGGCGCATACGACGCCCTGCAGCAATGCTGGCCGGTTGGCACTCCGCCAGACGCGCTGATTGAAGCGATGCAAACCGGCGACCGCCTCGGTTACCACCCCGAGCGCGCCGAAGATGAGCTGGCGCGTTTCTCCGACGAACTGCACAAGGCCCAGGCCGCCGTGAATGCTTTGGAACCCACGTTTGCAGAGCGGCTCGATAAGTATGCCGCGCGTGTGGCGAAATCGCCGCTGCACGCCGCCGGCTTGCAGGCGGAGAAGCAGCAGCGCCTCAACTCCTTCGCACGGGCAGAGAAGCAATTAGCCGAGGCAGGGAAGTAACCATCCCCAGCCCCGAGCTATTGCTCCCGGCTGGTTCTGCTACGCTGAAATATCGGAGAGCGCGGAAAGATGAAGGTTCTGGTAATTGGCGCCGGAGGGCGCGAGCATGCGCTGGTGTGGGCGCTGAAGAAATCCCCACGGGTGACTGAAGTTGTGTGCGCGCCGGGCAACGGCGGTATGGCGGCTATTGCGCGGTGCGTGCCGGCAAAACTGAACGACGTGCATGATCTCCTGCGAGTGGTCGCAACGGAGAATCCTGACCTGACAGTCGTTGGCCCGGAACTGCCTCTGTCGCTCGGCCTCGTTGACGAGTTACGCCGGCGCGGGGAGGAGGTCTTTGGTCCAACCCAGGCAGCAGCACGGCTGGAGACAAGCAAGGCATTTGCCAAACGCTTCATGCAGCGCCACAACATTCCTACAGCAAACTACACCGTCTGCACCCGTGAGAGAGAGGCGCTTGAGTCATTAGCGCTCTTTCATCTTCCTGTGGTCATCAAGGCTGACGGACTCGCCGCCGGCAAGGGTGTGCTCATCTGCCACACAAAGGCCGAAGCCGAGCAGGCGATCACCGGCCTGTTCAGCGGAAAGCTGTTGGGCAACGCTGAAACCTCAGTCGTCCTGGAGGAACACCTCACCGGCGATGAACTCTCTTTCCTGGTCCTCACTGACGGAAAGCATGTGGCTCCATTGGCTCCGGCGCAAGATCATAAGCGCCTGGGTGAAGGCGATACAGGCCCCAACACCGGCGGCATGGGCGTCTACTCGACCGACGCGATGCTCGACTCCAAGATGCGCGAATGGCTCCTGCACCATGTGGCACAGCCCACCGTCGACGGCATGGCAGACGAAGACACTCCGTTCACAGGCGTGCTCTACTGCGGACTCATGATGACAGCCAAGGGGCCTATGGTGCTCGAGTACAACGCGCGCTTCGGCGATCCGGAGACCCAGGCGATCCTCGTGCGTCTTGAGAGCGACTTGATGGATGCGCTGGAAGCATGTGTGCAAGGACGATTGAGTGACGCGGAGTTTCGATGGAAACCCGGCGCGTCGGCTTGCGTCGTGGCGGCCTCCGGCGGATATCCCGGCAGCTACACCAACGGCTATAAGATCTCCGGATTGGAAGAAGCCGC
>DASZAG010000010.1:0-15284 GCA_035945555.1 Acidobacteriaceae bacterium | reverse complement strand
TTGGCCTGCATCTGCTCGACCTGCTTTGCCTGCGGACAGGGCGCGACGGCCGGTGCGGTTTGAGCGGCCGACGCGGGCTGGGTGGGGGTGGTCTGGGCCGAAAGAGGCAGGACTGCGAGCAGGGCGAGGCTGTAGATTGGGGCCAGTTTCATGGGCAATGAGGTCTCCGCAGAAATTGTACTTCATACATGAAATGGGGGTTAACTGCGACTCTGAAGCCGTGCGGCGGATGACGGTTTCTGCGGAATACGTCAATCCATGAAATTGCATCAACTTGGAGATTGGTGCATAATTACGAAATGAGAACCAGTATCAATATTGATACAGATGCATACGAGTTCGCCTCTTACTATGCGCACGCCAGGGGGATCACGCTGGGGGCGGCGGTGAGTGAGCTGCTCCGCCGGGCGGAGAACGCTCCGGAGCCGAGATTGTCAAAGCTTAAGCTGACTGAGCATGGGCTTCTCGTGAAAGCCAAGACGGGCAGGGTCATCACTCCAGAGATGGTGAAGGAAAGCTCAGAGGATGACATTGGGTAATTTTCCTGTTCACCTGCTCGACGTGAATGTGCTGGTGGCACTTCTTGATGAGGACCATTTCCACCACGAGTTTGTGGTGCATTGGTTCCATACTCCAGGGCTGCAATGGGCGCTGTGTGCATTTACGGAAGCTGGTCTACTTCGTCACATGACCCGCCCCAAAATTGGCAACATGGATATGGAAGAAGCGATTGCGATGCTGGCGCGGCTCAGGGGCGTCCCAGGGTATCACTACCAGCCAATCACTGCGGATTGGCAGACCCTGACGGAGGTGTTCTCGAAGCGATTGGAAGGTCACAATCAGATCACGGATGCCTACCTGCTCGGGCTCGCGCTGCGCGAGGGGTTGGTTCTGGTCACGCTGGACAAGGGGATTCTGCACATGGCGGGAGCGCATCGGGGGAAAGTGCTGGTGCTGGGCGAGGGGTAAAAGCGGTACATGGTTTAATCAGTTCTCACGTCTCAAAAGTGAGAGTGGGAACCCGGCAAACACGGTGGCTGAGCAGAGTTGCAAATTTGATTTAGATCGAATCTCCGCGAAAGTTGTACTTCATACATGAGACGGGACTTAGGATAGGCGGTGCCTTCGTCTAGCCGGGCTGCGAGATCGGGGCGGGCGATGTGAAGGCCCAGACAAGCGCGACAATCCAGCCGATTACCGTCCAGCCGAGCAAGATATTCACAAGTATGATCGGCATGCGATTGTGATGCCCGCGAAACACGGCGACTATGACCGGCAATATGTAAATGGCGGCCCAAACGAGCAGGAACGGGAGAAACACCAATAAGTGGGAAGGAGTAAACAAGTTGTCGAGCATATATCTCCCCTAATCAGAAATCAGTAGCTTGCTTTTTTCATCTTGATCTCACGCGCCTACGTTTCGGCGGTATTGATACTACACGGCAAGAAGAAAGCCCAGCAATTGCTGGGCTTCTTCTGTGCTGTACTACGCTTACTCTGACGCGGCCATTTCTTCGGCTTCGCCTTCCTGGCGCATGAGTTCGAGTTCGCGCTCGGCTTCTTCGTAGGCGGTCTGGACTTCCTGTTGGACCTTCTGGGCCGCTTCTTCCAACTCTGGTGAGAGCTGGATGTTGCGGTAGTACTCCATGCCGGTTCCGGCGGGAATGAGACGGCCGACGATGACGTTCTCCTTGAGGCCACGCAGGTTGTCGATGGCTCCGTTGATGGAGGCTTCGGTCAAGACGCGGGTGGTCTCCTGGAAGCTGGCTGCCGAGATGAAGCTGTCAGTGGAGAGCGACGCCTTGGTGATGCCGAGCAGGAGCGGACGGCCGATGGCCGGGCGTCCTCCTTCAGCAATCACGCGCTCGTTCTCCTGGCGGAAGCGGAACCTGTCCACCTGCTGCTCGAGCAGGAAGTTGGTGTCGCCCACTTCCTCGATCTTCACCCAGCGCAGCATCTGCCGCACGATGGTTTCGATGTGCTTGTCGGAGATGGCCACGCCCTGGAGGCGGTAAACTTCCTGAATTTCGTTCACCAGGTAAGCCTGCAGCTCCTTTTCGCCCAGCACGGCAAGAATGTCATGCGGGTTGAGCGGCCCATCCATGAGCGGTTCGCCGGCCCTCAGGCGTTCGCCCTCCTGCACGTTGACGTGGACGCCGCGCGGCACGGAGTATTCCTTCTCTTCTCCGTTATCGGCGGTGACGTAGATTTTGCGCTGACCCTTGGTGACTTCGCCGAACTTCACCACACCATCGATCTCGCTGATGATGGCGGTTTCGCGCGGCTTGCGGGCTTCGAAGAGCTCGACGACGCGGGGCAGACCGCCGGTGATGTCCTTGGTGCGCGTGGTTTCGCGCGGGATCTTGGCAAGGATGTCGCCGGGGAAGACTTCGTCTCCGTCCTGCACCATGAGGTGAGCGCGCGAGGGCATGAGGTAACGCTTGTTGCCCTTGCTGCCCTTGATGATGAGGGCGGGCTGGCGCTTTTCGTCAGCGGATTCAGCCACGACGAGCCGCGAAAGGCCGGTGACTTCGTCCACTTCTTCGTTAAGCGTGATGCCTTCCTGCAGGTCCTTGAACTGGACCGTTCCGCCGATTTCCGTAAGGATGGCGAAGGTGTAGGGGTCCCACTCGGCCAGAGCCTGACCAAGCTGCACCTGCTGTCCTTCTTCCACCTTGAGCTTGGCGCCGTAAACGATCTGGTAGCGCTCCTTCTCGCGGCCACGCTCGTCGATGACAGCCACGGCTCCGGAGCGGTTCATTGCAACCAGGTCACCCTGCTTGGAGCGCACGGTAGCGAGGTTGATGAAGCGCACGGACCCGTTGTTGCGGGCGTCGAGGCGTGACTGCTCGGCCACGCGCGAAGCCGTTCCACCGATGTGGAAGGTACGCATGGTGAGCTGCGTTCCGGGTTCGCCGATGGACTGCGCGCCGATGACGCCGACAGCCTCGCCCAGTTCAACCATGCGGCCCGAGCCGAGGTTGCGTCCGTAGCAAAGAACGCAGACGCCGCGGCGGGACTCGCAGGTGAGCACGGAGCGAATCTTGACGCGCTCAATGCCGGCAGACTGAATGGCGGAGGCCAGATCCTCGTTGATCTCCTGGTTGATGTCAACGATGACGTTGCCCTCGAAGTCCTTCAGGCGCTCGAGCGACACGCGGCCCACGATGCGGTCGCGCAGCGGCTCGATGATTTCGCCGGACTCGACGATGGGGGTGACGTAGATGCCTTCGACCGTCTTGCAATCCTGCTCGGTAACGATGACGTCCTGCGCCACATCGACCAGGCGGCGGGTAAGGTAGCCGGAGTCGGCGGTCTTAAGAGCGGTATCGGCAAGGCCCTTACGCGCGCCGTGCGTCGAGATGAAGTATTCGAGCACGGTGAGCCCTTCACGGAAGTTCGCCGTGATGGGAGTCTCGATGATTTCGCCCGAAGGCTTGGCCATAAGGCCGCGCATGCCGGAGAGCTGACGAATCTGCTGTTTCGATCCGCGAGCACCGGAGTCGGCCATGATGTAGACCGGGTTCATGACGCCGGCTTTATCGGCGGCCTTCATGTTGTTGAACATTTCGTCGGCGACCTTTTCCGTCACGGACGACCAGAGCTGAATGACCTTGTTGTTGCGCTCGCCGTTGGTGATGGCTCCATCAAGGTACTGCTGCTGAACGAGGAAGCGTTGCTTTTCAGCATCGCGGACGACGGGGTACTTCGTCTCTGGGATGACCATGTCGTCCAGACCAACGGAGAGGCCCGAGCGCGTTGCGTACTGGAAGCCGAGTTCCTTGATGTGGTCGAGCATCTTGACCGTGATCTCGAGGCCCAGGTTCAGGTAGCAGTAGTTCACCAGCTGACCAATGCCCTTCTTCTTGAGCAGGCCGTTGATGTATGGCATGCCACCGGGCAGCGCATCGTTCAGAATGGCGCGGCCAACGGTGGTGGAGATGAACTGCTTGTCGTACTCGACAGGCTCGGTGTGCGTGATGTCCTGATCGTCGTACGCCGTGGTCATGTCGAGGACAGGACCCGAGTAGCGCAGGCGGATCGGCGTGAGCGTCTCGACTTCCTTCGCTTCGAGCGCCATCAGCACTTCTTCGATATTCGCGAAGACGCGGCCTTCGCCCTTGGCTCCCGGCTTGGCCTTAGTGAGGTAGTAGAGTCCGAGCACCATGTCCTGCGTAGGCACGGTGATGGGCTGTCCCGACGCCGGCGACAGGATGTTGTGCGAGGCGAGCATGAGCACGCTGGCTTCAACCTGCGCTTCCGGCGACAGCGGAATGTGCACGGCCATCTGGTCACCGTCGAAGTCGGCGTTGAACGCGGTGCAGACGAGCGGGTGAATCTTGATGGCTTTGCCTTCGACCAGCACAGGCTCAAACGCCTGAATGCCGAGGCGGTGCAGGGTTGGGGCGCGGTTCAGCAGAACGGGGTGGTCCTTGATGACTTCTTCAAGGATGTCCCACACGATCGGCTCCTGCATTTCCACCATTTCCTTGGCCTGCTTGATGGTGGTGCAGTGGCCGGTCTGCTCGAGCCGGTGATAGATGAACGGCTTGAACAGCTCGAGCGCCATCTTTTTGGGCAGACCGCACTGATGCAGCTTGAGCTCCGGGCCAACGACGATGACGGAACGGCCGGAGTAGTCTACGCGCTTGCCGAGCAGGTTCTGGCGGAAGCGGCCCTGCTTGCCCTTGAGCGTGTCGGACAGCGACTTGAGCGGGCGGTTGTTGGCGCCACGCAGCACGCGGCCACGGCGTCCGTTGTCGAACAGCGCGTCGACGGCTTCCTGGAGCATGCGCTTTTCATTGCGCACGATCACCTCAGGCGCATGGAGGTCCATGAGCTTCTTGAGGCGGTTGTTGCGGTTGATCACGCGGCGATACAGGTCGTTGAGGTCTGACGTGGCGAAGCGTCCGCCGTCGAGAGGCACCAACGGGCGCAGCTCAGGCGGAATTACCGGGATGACGTCGAGGATCATCCACTGCGGCTTGTTGCCGGACTTGCGGAAAGCTTCGACGACCTTGAGGCGCTTGGAGTACTTGAGGCGCTTCTGTAGCGAGGTCTCAGCCTTCATGCGCTCGCGCAGCTCGGCGGAAAGCTCGTCGATACTGACGCGCTTGAGCAGTTCCTTGATGGCTTCCGCGCCCATCATACCCTTGAAGCCGGTGGGGCGGTATTCGGTGTCGAGTTCGCGGAACTTTGTCTCGTCCTTGATGATTTCGCGCTCCTTCACGGGCGCGTCGCCGGGATCGACCACAACGTAGCTCTCGAAGTAGAGCACGCTCTCGAGGTCGCGCAGCGAAATATCGAGGAGGTGGCCAATGCGCGAGGGCAGTCCCTTGAAGAACCAGACGTGCGAGCAGGGCGAAGCCAGCTCAATGTGCCCGAGGCGCTCACGGCGCACCTTGGAGACGGTGACTTCCACGCCGCACTTGTCGCAGATGACGCCGCGGTGCTTCATGCGCTTGTACTTGCCGCAGAGGCATTCCCAGTCCGTCACAGGGCCGAAGATGCGGGCGCAGAAAAGCCCGTCGCGTTCCGGCTTGAAGGTGCGGTAGTTGATGGTTTCGGGTTTGGTGACTTCGCCATGGGACCAGCTGCGGATCTTTTCCGGCGATGCAAGCTGGATGCGGATCGCGTCGAAGTCGGTAATCGGTGCCGTCAGTTCAAATGGGCTGGAACGGTACAAGGTGTTCCTCCTTCAGCTTCTAGCTAGCAGCTTTCAGCTGATAGCTCCTGCTGTTGTTGCTTCGGTTCTTTACTTGCGGCCCTCAACTTTCGGAGGGCCGCTGAAATCCTTTGCGCGGCCATTAGCTAGAAGCGAAGAGCTAATAGCTAATGGCTGCTGTTAATCGGCGGCTGCGACGGTGGGCAGCGGCAGCTTTTTAGCTTCGCCACTTCCCGTCATCTTGATCAGCTCCACGTCAAGGCAGAGTGATTGCAGCTCACGGATGAGCACGTTGAACGACTCGGGCACGCCGGGCTCGATTGCGGCTTCGCCCTTGACGATGGCCTCGTAAATCTTGGTACGGCCAAATACGTCGTCGGACTTGGCGGTGAGCAGTTCCTGGAGAATGTATGCCGCGCCGTAGGCTTCAAGCGCCCAGACTTCCATTTCTCCGAAGCGCTGCCCGCCGAACTGCGCCTTGCCGCCCAGCGGCTGCTGAGTAATAAGCGAGTACGGCCCGATGGAGCGAGCGTGAATCTTGTCGTCGACCAGGTGCGAGAGCTTGAGCATGTAAATGTAGCCAACGGTTACAGGCTGCTCGAACTGATCTCCGGTCATGCCGTCGTACAGGTGCGTTTTGCCCGAGGTCGGAAGCCCGGCGCTCTCGAGCAGCGCCTTGATCTCTGTTTCCTTCGCGCCGTCGAACACCGCGGTGCCGAACCAGATGCCCTTCTGCATGCCCAGGCCTACGCGCATCACCTGGTCATCATCGAGCTCGAGCAACTGCCGCAAGGCTGCCGTGCCGGCGAAGCGCTGCTTGAACACTTCGCGGACTGCATGGGCGTTCTGGTTCTTCTTCACCAGCTCGGCCACCTGCTTGCCAAGCTCGTGCGAGGCCCAGCCCAGATGCGTTTCCAGAATCTGACCGACGTTCATACGAGAAGGCACGCCGAGCGGGTTCAGGATGATCTCAACCGGCGTTCCATCGGGCAGATAAGGCATGTCTTCTTCGGGCAGAATGCGCGAGATGACGCCCTTGTTGCCGTGCCGTCCGGCCATCTTGTCGCCGACGGAGAGCTTGCGCTTCATGGCGATGTAGACCTTCACCAGCTTGATGACGCCGGGGGCCAGTTCGTCGCCTTTCTGCAGCTTGCCGATTTTCTCATTCGTGATTTTGCGGAGAACGTCGATCTGGCGCGAGGTCATCTCTTCGATCTCGTCGATCTGCTCGTTCACGCGCGGGTCCTTGTCGGCATAGCGGATGCGCTTGAGGTTCTTGGTGGAGATGCGCTCGATGGCATCACGATCAAGAATTGCTCCCTTGACGAGAAGGCGCTTGTTGGTGCGCTCGTCGTGAAGGTCGGCCAGCACTTCCTTACTGCCGAGAATCGCCTCAAGGCGCTTGAGCCGCTCGTCGGTGAGGATTCGAATTTCGTCAGCGAGGTTCTTTTCAAGCTGCGCCACCTGATCGGCTTCAATCTGCTTGGCGCGCTCGTCCTTCTCCTGTCCCTTGCGGGAGAAGATACGGATGTCAACCACCGTTCCTTCAATTCCCGGAGGGCAGGTGAGCGAAGCGTCGCGCACGTCGCCGGCCTTTTCGCCGAAGATAGCGCGCAGCAGCTTCTCTTCAGGGGTCAATTGTGTTTCGCCCTTTGGAGTCACCTTGCCAACGAGGATGTCATTGTGGTGGACCTTGGCGCCGATGCGAACGATGCCGCTCTCGTCAAGGTCGCGCAGCGCATGCTCACTGACGTTGGGAATGTCGCGGGTGATTTCTTCCGGCCCCAGCTTGGTGTCGCGCGCCTCAATCTCGAACTCCTCAATGTGCACGGAGGTGTAGTAGTCCTCGCGCACGAGTTTTTCGGAGATCAGGATCGCGTCCTCAAAGTTGTAACCGCGCCATGGCATGAAACCCACGAGCACGTTGCGGCCGAGGCCAAGCTCGCCCTGCTCAGTGCAAGGGCCATCGGCAATTACCTGCCCCTTCACCACACGGTCGCCCTGGTGGACGATCGGCTTCTGGTTGATGCAGGTGTTCTGGTTGGAGCGCTTGAACTTGATGAGCTGGTAGATGTCCGAACCGACTTCGCGCGACAACTGCGTGGGGTGGTGCTCGCCTTCCACGCGCACGATGATGCGCTCGGAGTCGACCGAGTCAACGATGCCGTTGCGGCGGGCAAGGATGACGGCGCCGGAATCGCGAGCGGTGACGCCTTCCATGCCGGTGCCGACCAGCGGCGCTTCAGAAACCAGAAGCGGCACGGACTGGCGTTGCATGTTGGCGCCCATCAGCGCGCGGTTGGCGTCGTCGTGCTCAAGGAACGGCACGAGCGATGCGGCGACCGAAACAAGCTGCTTCGGACTGACGTCGATGTAGTCCACCTCAGCGCGGTCGACCAGAACAAAGTTGCCCTGGCGGCGTGCGTTGACGAGTTCCTCGGTGATGTTGCCCTTTTCATCGAGGTCGATGTTGGCCTGCGCGATGGTGTGACGGTCTTCTTCCCACGCGGACAGATAGAAGGAATAAGGATCGAACTCGATGAGCCGCTTCTTGTCCTTCTTAAGAGAGTTGTTGAGCTTGATTGCCTCGGACTTCTCGAGGTGATCGCCTACGCGCAGGCCGCTTTCGCCGGCATTGGTGATCTGTACGTAGTCGAGCACGCGGCCATTTGCCACGCGACGGTAGGGCGACTCGATAAAGCCGTACTCGTTGATACGGGCAAAGCACGAGAGCGAGCTGATAAGTCCGATGTTCGGGCCTTCAGGCGTTTCAATGGGGCAGATACGACCATAGTGCGTGGGGTGAACGTCGCGAACTTCAAAACCTGCGCGCTCACGCGACAGACCGCCCGGCCCAAGTGCGGAGAGACGGCGCTTGTGCGTGATCTCCGACAGCGGGTTGGTCTGATCCATGAACTGCGAGAGCTGCGACGAACCGAAGAACTCGCGGATGGCCGCCATGACAGGCTTGGCGTTGATCAGGTCGTGCGGCATGGCCGTCGACATTTCCTGATACACGCTCATCTTTTCCTTGATGGCGCGCTCCATGCGCACGAGCCCGATGCGGAACTGGTTCTCCATTAACTCGCCGACGGCGCGCACGCGGCGGTTGCCGAGGTGATCGATGTCGTCAACGATGCCGATGTTCTTGCGCAGCTTGAGCAGGTAACGGATCGTCCCGTAGAAATCCTCAGGCGTAAGCGTGCGATGGTCGAGCGGCGAAGCCTCGGCGTTCTCGTAGAGCTTGATGTTGAACTTAAGACGGCCCACGCGCGAGAAGTCATACTTGCGCGGGTCGAAGAACATGCCCTCGAACAAGGCGGTTGCGGTGTCGAGCGTCGGCGGATCGCCCGGACGGAGCTTGCGGTAAATTTCGATCAGTGCTTCTTCGGGCTTGCGAACCGAGTCACGGCGAAGCGTATTGGTGATGATGTTGCCCACGTCATCGCGCTCAGGGAAGAAGACTTCAACCGAGGTGATGCCGTTCGAAGCCAGCTTGTGCAGCTTGTCAGCAGTCAGCTCTTGATTGGCTTCGAGGAAGATTTCGCCAGTTGAGGTGTCCACCACATCAGCGGCGGTCATTGCGCCATCGAGCTCGGAGTTCTCGATCTCGACTTCACGCTGCTTTGCGGAACGGAGGGCTTTCATCACTGAAGGCGTAATCTTGCGGCCGGAGTGCGCAATCTCTTCGCCGCGATGCACAATCGCGTGCGCCGGCTTGGCTCCGAGCAGGTGGGTCGGCTTTTCGGCGTTCTCGTCAATCGTCCAGAACAGCTTGCCGTCTTTCAGATTGATCTTGTCGACCGTGTAGAAGGTCTTGAGAATCTCTTCGTCGGACTTAAGACCGAGCGCGCGCAGGAAGATGGTTCCCAGGAACTTGCGCTTGCGGTCGATGCGGACGTAGAGGGTGTTCTTCTGGTCGTATTCGAACTCGACCCATGAGCCGCGATACGGAATGATTTTGCCGAGGAAATAGGTGCGGTTGTTCGCGGTCTCAAAGAAGACGCCGGGCGAGCGGTGCAACTGAGACACAATCACGCGCTCGGTGCCGTTCACGATGAACGTGCCGTTCTGCGTCATGAGCGGAATGTCGCCGAAGAAGACTTCCTGCTCCTTGATGTCGCGAATGGTCTTGGCGCCGGTCTCAGGGTCCTTGTCATAGATGGTTAGGCGCACCGTGACCTTGAGGGGCGCAGAGTAGGTCATGCCACGCTCTTCGCATTCTGCCTGGTCGTACTTGAGTTGCAGGCCCACAGGGTCGCCGCACTTGTTGCAGAAGTCAGGGGTGTTCTTGTTGTAGGTGCCGCACTTCGAGCAAAGCACGTCGCCGGGATGAAACGGGTCCGTGATGACCATGTTGCCGCAGTTCACGCAGGCGGTACGAAGGTGATGCAGCCCCTTCAGGTGTCCGCACTTGCACTCCCAGTTGCCGATGGCGAAGTCAACGAAGTCAAGCTGCGAGATGTTGCGGAAATCGGTGATCGGGAACACTGAGACAAACACCGACTGGAGTCCGTTGTCCTCGCGCTCGGAAGGCAGCTTGTCCATTTGCAGAAAGCGCTCGTACGAGCGGCGCTGCACTTCGATCAGGTTAGGAATCTGGATGGCGGTTGGGATCTTTGAAAAATCGAGACGGCTTCGAAGGGCGCGGTTCTCGTTGGACATGCTTCACTCCTCAAGACTCGTCAGTGCGAGGAAGAGAATGCCGCCCGAGTCCAGCGGAATTCCCTGTGCTTGCCTTGCGCGCGCTGCCTGTTTGTTCCGCCTCGTACGGAGCAAACGTCGCGTTCGTTTCACCAGAGCAAACCAATCAGGAGGCCTGCCCGGGTTTTCCCTCTTGCGCGGATGACCACGGCGGGCGTAGTCTTCCGTTTTGATCGAGACAATCTCGCCCCGTGCGATTGACGCACCGGCGAGCAGTCAAAAAAAGCTATTGCAAGGCAGGATCGGAGAGGAGAGCGGAAGCGTCGCGGAAAGCTGGAGAAGCAATTGAACGCACAACAATGCGCCCGTAGAGACAACAAGCCTCACGAGCGCCACAACCGGATTGTGCACTATTCAATTTCAGAATGTTCGCTTCCCGCCGATTCCCAAACCGCGTAATTGCCGCCCTACAACCGATTCACTGTTCAAATCCACAGGCCTGCCGATTATCCTGTGAACTCGCCGATGTAATTTCCATCGAGAAAATTTTCAAACGCCCTCAACCGGCACGCGAGCCGTCACGCTCACCTACTGAGCATGCGAGTTTTTCCGAATTGCCGGAATCGAGGCGCAGAGATCGCTCCGAACAAGCCACATAAAGAAAGCCGAGCGGAACGCACCTTATAAGCATAGCGCGTTCCGCTTTGGCATGCAACTTGCAACCAGCGATCCGCATCCGCATCCCCTTGCGGGGCTGCAGGCGAAGGCCGCTGGTCGCGAGAAAGTATTGAAACTACTTGACTTCGATGGTCGCGACGCCTTCAAACTTCTTCTTGATGGCCTCAGCGTCTTCCTTGCTGATGTTCTCCTTCAAGGGCTTCGGAGCGCCATCGACCAGGTCCTTGGCTTCCTTCAGACCCAGCGAGGTGACTTCGCGAACTGCCTTGATGGTGTTGATCTTGTTCGCGCCGGCATCCTTGAGGATAACGGTGAACTCGGTCTGCTCAGCTGCCGCAGGAGCCGCCGCGCCCGCGCCAGCCGCACCGGCAACTACCACCGGAGCCGCTGCCGCAGCCGAAACGCCGAGGCGTTCTTCGAGCTTCTTCACCAGGGCCGCCGCGTCCAGAAGGCTAAGCCCAACGATCTGATCTTCCAACTGCTGTAAATCCGCCATTGTGTTCTCCAAATTGAAACTAAATTTTTGTACTGCCTGCCGAATCGCTTCGGCTGCCGCCCGCCTACGCCCTGAAGTTTCCGATGCGCCCAGACGTGGCGCCCTTCAGGCCGCTGCCGCGGCGAATGTCGTTAACTTGCTTCTGCAAACTTCTTCTGTTCGACGGCCTGGTTCACCACCACAGCCAGGTCGCGTCCGGTTGCGTTGATGACCGTTGCCAGACGCTGCGCCGGAGAATTGATAAGGAAGAGCAGCTTCGAGAAAATCTCTTCCTTGCCCGGCAGTGTTGCCAGCGCCTTCACTTCCTGAACGTTGATCACCTTGCCGTCAACAATGCCCAGCTTGAAGGTGAACTCAGCGTTCTCCGCCACCCACGTCGAAAGCGCCTTAGCCAGAGCCACCGGGTCGCCACTGGTGTAGGCCACAGACGAAACGCCCTTCAGCCCCTTCAGCGCAGCCTCAATCTTCGTGCCCTTCGACGCGCGCTCCGCCAGCCGATTCTTCAGCACGCGATAGCGTCCGCCCGCGGCGCGAACCGTCTTGCGCAGCTCGAAATCCTGCGCCACAGTGAGCTTCGCGAAGGTGCCGATAATCGCGCTCGTCGAGTGCTCCAGCTCCTTCGCCAGATACTCAACCTTCTCCGCTTTTCTTTGCCTGCTTAATGCCATAAAAATTCCTTACCGGCCATAGCCGCCAGCGCAGCAGAGGCCAAAACCCTCTCGAAAATTGACTATGCCTTCGCCGCGGCGTCCGCTACAGCGCTGTCCAGCGAAATCCCCGGGCCCATCGTCGAACTCAGCGTGATGCCCTTGATGTACTTGCCCTTCGCAGCCGAAGGCTTGGCACGAACCACGCTCGTGATCACGGTCTGCGCGTTCTCCACCAGCTTCTCAGGCGAGAACGACAGCTTGCCCACGGGCACATGCACCAGCGCGGTCTTGTCCGTGCGGAACTCGACCTTACCGGCCTTGATTTCCTTGATGGCCGCGGTCACGTCGTTGGTTACCGTGCCGGTCTTGGGGTTCGGCATGAGACCGCGAGGTCCCAGCACCTTGCCCAGTCGGCCTACGGACTTCATCATGTCGGGCGTGGCGATCAGCGCGTCAAAGTCGGTCCAGTTTTCCTTCTGGATCTTCTCGACCATTTCCTCGCCGCCTACAAACTCAGCTCCGGCAGCCCGGGCGTCGTTCTGGCGGTCGCCGCTGGTTACGACGGCCACGCGCTTGGTCTTGCCCAGCCCATGCGGAAGAACCACGGTGCCGCGCACCATCTGATCGGCATGGCGGGGATCGACTCCGAGACGCATCGTCAAATCGACGGTCTCATCAAACTTTGCGAACTTTACTTTTTGCAGGAGCGGAACCGCATCCTGAAGCGCGTAAGGACGCTGCTCGACAGCCGCGCGCGCCTTGGCGACGTTCTTGCCTGGTTTTCTCGACATACTTCCTCGTCTCCCACCGCTCGGCGATCGAGCCTGCCGGCCGTGGTCGGTAATACACGCAACCTGTTACAGGACGCGTCTTTTGATTATTGAGGAAAACGAATGGGATTGCAAGCGGCAAGCTTCTCTCGACCGCAATTAAAAGGGGAATCTGCCCCTTCTCAAAATAAGATCGTCACATGGAGATTTCAGACCGCCTAACGAAGCTGGCGAACTTCTACCACAAAGAGGCACGAAAATGCGTGAAGGGAAGAGCCTATCTCGCTGCATGTGTAATGCAAGGAGCGGCTTTGGAGGCAACACTACACGCCATGTGTTTCTTGTATCCAGAAAAAGTCAAAAAGACGACTGTATATCAAAGAAAGAAGTTTCGAAGAAAAAGGAACAGGGCCTTAGATTTTAAGTATTACGAACTGATTAATATCGCTGATGAACTCTCATGGTTCCCTCCAAAGAAGGTTACTTGGGGCAAAAGAGCTACACTCGCAGGTTTCGTCCACGAGCTTCGAAAATTGCGAAACTATGTCCACCCAAGCGTCTGGGCTCCTGAAAATCCAGAGACCATGAAGTTCACAAAGAGCGTATATAACGTTGCCTACGAAATCTTCGACGTTGCCAATTCATGGCTCCTTCACGCTGTACGCGAGAGCCTCCGAATACGAATGCAGCGAGACGGTCTGCTCTAAGTCCCACAGGATGACGGCTCGATTGCCGATAACGTTCTAATTTGGAGTGAAGAGATGTCGAAGCAGCTATCCCTCGACGATTTCAGAGCGGTTCGCGTTGTACTTGAGCCTGACGACTTCGCAATCACTGACGGCTATCCGGACCGGCCACCCTCGGACTTAATCTCTAAAGAAATCTGGTTCGGCATCATGGACCTTCCGGACGATGTCGCAGTGAGAACATCAAGCCACAATGGGCAGGCGCTTGGGGATATCTACCGCATCTGGGGCGATTGGATTGGAGCGATAGGTGATCCCGAGCATCCCGATCCGTTGTTCGAACCTATGCTGGATGCAGCAGACGACCTTAAAGCTTCCATCTTCGATGCGCTGCACGGATTCTACCGAACGGCATTCTCAGCGCTTCGGAACGTTCTTGAGCTTATGACAATCGGAACATGCGGCTCACTCAACAATAGCCAGCAATACAAGGATTGGCGAAACGGCACCCTCGAATTCAAGTTTGGAGCCGCATGCGATCAACTGTCGAAAGAGCAGGCGCTCAGATCGTTCAATGAGCAGATGACGGATGAGGGTCAGCAGCCACTGTGGGACCCGAAAAGCCCGACGTCACCCGGTGGATACTGCCGGAGCCTGTATAGGGATTTGTGCAATTATGCTCATTCCCGTCCTGGCTTCACCGACGCAGATCTTCGAAGGAGCAACGGCCCAATTTACGTCCCGGAGGTGTTCTGGGAATGGCACCTCACATACCTCAGAGTGATCTCACTCGGTTCCGTTATGGCAGCCCTCGCCAGGCCGCACGGGGACATTGCGCTCCTTTCAGACCTCTACTCAAATGACCCTAACGTCCTCCCGCCGGAGCTGTTGAAAGCCGGAGCCCTACTTCATTTAGCATGAAAAAGAACCGCAACCATCACTTCAAGCAATTTACGCAATCCTCTTCCTCTCGCGCACTTCCCGCTCAATCCGCCGGATTCAAGGCGGGTTTTGCTGAGGTCGTACATCTGCTGCAGGTTCAGCCAGAACTCGGGGCTGTTGCCGAAATACTTCGCCAGCCGCAGCGCCGTGTCGGAAGTAATGCCGCGCTTGCCGTTGATGATCTGATTGATTCTCCCCGGCGGCACGCGAAGGTCCGATGCAAGCTGGTTCTGGCTGATCGACAGCGGAACCATGAACTCATCCAGCAGCATCTCTCCTGGAGTTGTCGTAACTCTCTGAAGGTTGCATCGCGCTTTCAGCATAAGACCTATTATGCATGGCGAATCGACCGATCCCATGCCGCACCTCTGCCGCTTTACTCGAAGCTCCGGCGTTATCATGGCTTACGGTTTCGGAGGACATATGGATCGCCGCAGCTTTACCAAGCTCTCGTTGCTGGCTGCCGCCGCCTCGGCGTTGCCGATACGCGCAGAATCGCAACAACCGCTGCGCTTCGCGCCTGTTGGCTTGGGCGTGATCTCGAATATTTTTATGGAGGCGTGCGCGCAGTCTTCCAAGTGCAAGGTCACGGCGCTGGTTACAGGACACGCGGCCGAAAAGGCTCCGAAGTATGAAGCTCTCTATGGCATCTCGCCGAAGAATGTCTACAACTACGAGAACTACGACGAGATCGCGCACAATCCTGACATCGATGCGGTCTACATCGGCTTGCCCAACAGCATGCACGCCGAG
>DASZAG010000009.1:0-13211 GCA_035945555.1 Acidobacteriaceae bacterium | reverse complement strand
GCGGCCGCGACTGATGTACCTGAAGCAACGGCGATTTCGATTCCGTTCACCTTCAGCCTGATGTTGGACTGCTCAGGCATGCGCCGCGCTCCCGGCAAAGCGCCCTGGCAGATAAGGTTCAATCGGAATCTTTGTGTCTCTGCCAAGCATGGAATCCACTAACAGGCGCGCGGTTCCAATCGATGTAGTGATACCCAGGCCCTCGTGTCCGGCAGCGAGAAATAAGGTGCTGTCTCCCGGCCATACACCGATCAGCGGCAGTTTATCCGGAGTGGCGGTGCGAAATCCTGTCCAGACGCGAATCGCGGATAACGAACCGATCTCGGGCATGAATGATTGTGCGCGATCGAGCATGGCGGTGACGATTTTACGATCGACTGTGGAATCTTCGGCGTCGTACTGCCTCGATGAGCCGATGAGGACCTGCCCGGTTTTGCGGGGCTGAATGTTGAACGCTACGGAGTCGGTAGTTAGCGAATGCGCGCTTTTGAGATAACCGAGTTCGACCAACTGATGTCGAACAAACGCGGGGTAGCGATCGGTGATGACCAGATGGCCCTTGCGCTTGCGGATCGGCAACTGCGGCATAAGCCGTGTGACATCTGCACCTCCGGCATTCACCAGACACGAAGCATGCAGTTTGCATCCATCATCAAGTTCTACCGTTCCGTTTGCAGCCGACAGGACAGTGCGTGGATGGAAGAGATGCGCATCATTCCGGACCGCTTCCTGAATCAGATAGCCGGCCGCGCATGGAGGATAGAGGACGCCGTCTGATGGAACGAGCAGCGCGCCAGCAAGCGGACGGCGCAGGTTCGGCTCGGCATCCGCGAGCGTGCGGCTATCGAGCACTTCTGTCTTCACGCCAGCCGAGGCGTAGAGCGCGTGCTTGCGGTGAACCTCCTGCATCTCATCATCTTCACACGCCACCCATAGCGTTCCGCATATCTCGAACTCCACATTCGCTGGCATGCGGCCGGCCAGCTCGTGCCAGAGGGACTGCGAATATGCCGTGAGCGCAAGCTGTGCTGGCGAGTCGTCCATCACGACGATGTGACCCATACCCGCGGCTGTGGCTCCGCCGCCGATGACTCCCGATTCCACAATGGCGGTGCGCATCCCTTCGGCAGCGCAGACCGCGGCGCAGGCAGCGCCGACAATCCCGGCGCCAGCGATTACCACGTCCCACGTATCATTCATCTGCGAATACCCGCGCGAAAGGGATCTTTGGGATTCACAATGAGCTTCGCTTCAGCCGTCACGTAGGCAGCTCCGGTGATGCTGGGAACCAATTTTCCGTTCCGCCGCTGATATGACCCCTCGAACATTGTTCCAAGAATGCCCTCCTGCCGCCATGTATGCCCGGGAGCGAGTTTTCCGTCTTCGGCAAGACAGGCCAGCTTGGCGCTGGTTCCGGTGCCGCACGGGGAACGGTCATATGCCTTGCCCGGGCACAGAACGAAGTTGCGGCTGTCCATCCCAGGCGTGGGCGAAACCGAAGACAACTCGATATGATCGATCTCCTCGCCGTTGGCGCCGGTAATGGCATTTGCGCCAAGAGCTTTGCGAACAGCCCAGCAAAAGCCGGTAAGGGCCTCGACCTTCGCGATGGTCAGTTTCAGCGGAAACTCGTCCAAGAGAAAGAACCAATTTCCTCCCCATGCGATATCGCCTGTGATGCTGCCGTAATCCGGAACTTCTACTTGGACCGCTTTCCTATGTCGATAAGCAGGTACGTTTTCGACCGTGATTTTGCCGTCTTCGCGGAGAATTGCGCTAACTGAGCCCACCGGGGTATCAAGTGTGTGTTCTCCACAGCCGATTCGCCCCAGATGCGCGAGCGTAGCTATGAGGCCCATCGTACCGTGGCCGCACATCCCAAGATAGCCGACATTGTTGAAAAAGATGACGCCAATATCGCAGTTCGGATTGTGCGCTGTGCAGAGCAGCGCGCCCACCATGACATCTGAACCGCGGGGTTCGTTTACTACCGCGGATCGAAAATCGTCATACTCAGCGGCAATCCGCCGCAGGCGCTCCCTTAGATCGCCATTGCCCAGGGCGGGACCTCCGGCGATAACCACACGAGTGGGCTCGCCTGCTGTGTGTGAATCAACCACGTGGATCTCTGAAGAGAACACAGCCATTTTTATCATAAAAATGGCTACGATAAAAAATACGAGCTAAGCACGGGAGGCCTCCCGGCTCTTCCGGGGTGGAGCCAGCCGAGAACTCACCGGCTTTTCCATTTTTCTGCGCTTGCTGCAGGGTGAAGCCAATATCCTGCGCTCTGTTTTGCCGGCGCGAATGAAAGGCCAATCTGGATCACCAACAGGGCTCAGTGCCTCCCATGGCAGCACTTGGCAAACCTGCGACGATGTCGCAGATTCCGGAATTGAAGCCCGTGGGACTCGTCTGGCGTTCGTCGTCCCCGCGAAGTGGGATTTGCTTCCGAGCGCCGGAGGTTAATATTTTTCTGTATTCCATCTGACCACCTTGCCCACGCCAGAAGAAAAAGCACGGCAAATCATCGACCAACTGCTGACGTCCGCGGGGTGGACGATCCAGGACCGCGCTGAGGCCAATCTCGATGTGGCGGGCGGCGTCGCCATCCGTGAATTCCCTTTGGGATACGGGTTCGGTGAGGCGGATTATATGCTCATTGCCGATGGCCGCGCACTTGGCGCCGTGGAGGCGAAGAAGGAAGGATCAACGCTCACCGGCTTCGAGGGGCAGACGAATCCACCGGCGTGGAATTTCGGTTCACGAACCTTCTGGAGCCGGATGCGGCTAGCCGCTCCGTCTTCTGCTTCCATACGCCTGCGGCGCTTTCTCGCTGGCTTGATGAGGAACTGAAATCTCCGCGCTCGACCTCCAAGGCCCGCCTCCGGCACATGCCGCCGCTGGTCGAGGAGGGACTGTGGCCCGCCCAGGCACTCGCCATTCGAAACCTCGAAGATTCGCTGCGCCAGGGCCGCCGCAGGGCGCTGATCCAGATGGCGACGGGGGCCGGCAAAACTTACACCGCCTGCAATTTCCTCTATCGCCTCATCAAGTACGCCGGCGCCAGCCGCATCCTGTTTCTGGTCGACCGCGGCAACCTCGGCCGTCAGGCCCTCAAAGAATTCCAGGCATTTCGCACGCCTGACACCGGCCGCCTATTCACGGAGCTGTACAACGTCCAGCACATGCAGTCGAACCGGATCGATCCGGTAGCCAAGGTCTGCATCTCCACCATCCAGCGCCTGTTTTCCATGCTCAAAGGAGAGCAGGAACTCGATCCGGAGCTGGACGAGGCCTCCGGTGCAACGCTGGAGATGCTCCAGCGCCCGCCTGAGCCAATCTCCTACAATCCCGCCATCCCCATCGACACCTTCGACATTATCGTCACCGACGAGTGCCACCGCTCCATCTACAACCTGTGGCGGCAGGTGCTCGAATACTTCGACGCTACACTCATCGGCCTGACGGCCACGCCTTCCAAGCAGACCATCGGCTTTTTTCAAAACAATCTCGTCATGGAGTATCCCTACGACATGGCCGTGGCCGACCGCGTCAACGTCGATTTCGATCTTTACCAGATCCGCACGCTGATCTCCGAGCACGGCAGTGTCATCAACGCCGGCTACCAGGTGGACTATCGCGATCGGCAGACGTGCAAGGTCCGCTGGGAGATGGCCGACCTGGATATCCCTTACGATGCCGACGAGCTGGACCGCCGCGTCGTCGCTCCCGATCAGATTCGCACCATCATCCGCACCTTCCGCGACCGGCTCTTCACGGAGATTTTCCCGGGCCGCACCGAAGTGCCCAAGACCCTGATCTTCGCCAAGGACGACAGCCACGCGGAAGACATTGTGAAGATCGTCCGCGAGGAGTTCGGCCGCGGCAATGACTTTGCCCAGAAAATCACCTATCGCACCGGGGCCGCCAAAGTGCGCGTCAAGAAGACGGATAAGGACGGCAATGAATACGAAGTGGAGGAATGGGTGTCGGGCAACATCAAGCCTGAAGACCTGCTCAGCGAGTTCCGCACTGGGTTCAACCCGCGCATCGCCGTCACCGTGGACATGATCGCCACCGGCACCGACATCAAACCGCTCGAAATCGTCATGTTCCTGCGCGCCGTCAAAAGCCGCACGCTGTTTGAGCAGATGAAGGGCCGCGGCGCACGCATCCTGACCCTGACGGAACTGCAGAGCGTAACGCCCGATGCGAAGAAGACCAAAGACCATTTCGTGCTCATCGACGCCGTGGGCCTACACCCGGAGAATATCCAGGACACACAGCCGCTGGAACGGAAGAAGAGCGTTTCGCTCGACAAGCTCTTCGAGTTGGTCGCCTTCGGCAACCGCGAACCGGATGTGCTCAGTTCCATCGCCTCGCGCCTGGCCCGGCTCGACCACCAGCTCACCCCGGAGGACCGTGCAGCGATCACCGAGACAGCCAAAGGCCAGCCGCTTACGAATCTCACCGAAGGCATCGTCTCCGCCCTCGATCCCGACTGGCACATTGAAGCCGCCCGCGCCGTTCACAACGTCGAGGAGCCTAGCGAAGAACAGGTCGCACAGGCGCGCATGGAGATGCTCAAGCAGGCGGCCAAGCCGCTGGCCGGCAACCCGGCGCTGCGTCATCTGATCCTGGCCGTCAAAAAGAGCTACGAGCAGATCATCGACAATGTGAACCAGGACCAGCTCCTCGAAGCGGGGCCGGCGCAGGAGGTTGAGGCCAACGCGCTGCGCCTGGTGCAGTCGTTTGAGCAGTTCCTGCGCGACAATAAGGACGAAATTGAGGTGTTGCAGATTCTCTATAGCAAGCCGTATGCGGTCGGACTTTCGCTCAAGCAGGTCAAGGCACTGGCCGCGCTCATTGAGAAGCCGGCGGACGGTGCTCCGCGCGCCACTCCTGACCAGCTCTGGCGGGCGTACCAGCGGATCGACGGCACGCACGTGCGCGGCAGCAGGACGGAGGTCGCGGCGGACATGGTGAACCTGGTGCGCTTCGGTCTCAAACAGAAAGGTGAGCTGATGCCGCGGCGCGCCGAGGTGGACGAGCGCTTCTCGGCTTGGCTCAAGGAGCAAATGAGCGCCGGAGCATCCTTCACGGCGGATCAGCTTCGCTGGCTCGAAGCCATCCGTGACCACATCGCCGCCAGCCTGACCGTGGATGAGGAAGACTTCGACTACGATCCCTTCGTGCAATGGGGAGGGCTGGGGAAAGCTCAACAGGTTTTCGGGGAGAGGTTCATTCCATTGCTGACGGAATTGAATGAGGTGTTGGCAGCATGAGCGAGGTACCAAATGGGTGGGCAGGAGCAACGCTTGCTGAAGTCTCCTTGGTTCTGTCCGGTTACGGATTTCCGGAGCACCTACAGGGCAATTCAGAAGGTGACCTGCCGTTTTATAAGGTGGGGGACATTTCAGAGGCTTGGAAGAGGGGAGACTCCTTTCTCCGTCGGGCAGAGCACTATCTGAGCTTAGAAGAAGCGGAACGACTGAAGGCCCGTCCTTTTCCGCCCGGGACCACGGTCTTCGCAAAAATTGGTGCGGCGATCGGGCTTAATCGACGTGCCCTTCTCTCAGAACCCTCTTTGGTTGACAACAACATGATGGGGCTGGTTCCGAACGCAGATCTAATCCGTGACAAATACTTGTTCCATTACGCGTGTACGCTCCGATTGATGGAGCACGCACAAGCTACGACCGTTCCTTCCGTTCGGAAAACTGACATCGAAGGCTTACCAATCCCGGTCGCTCCAATCAGTGAGCAGGACCGCATCGTTGCAGAGATCGAGAAGCAGTTTACGCGGCTGGATGCGGCGACGGCGGCGTTGAAGCGCGTGCAGGCGAACCTGAAGCGATATCGCGCCTCGGTGCTGAAGGCGGCGTGCGAGGGCCGCCTAGTCCCGACTAAGGCCGAGCTAGCACGCGAAGAAGGCCGCGATTACGAACCGGCCAGCGAACTGCTCAAGCGCATCCTGCGCGAGCGCCGCGCCCGCTGGGAGGCCGACACCCTGGCCAAGATGATCGCCTGTCGTAAGCGCCCCACCGACGATCGCTGGAAGGACAAGTACAAGGAACCCTCCCTGCCAGCTACCTCCGCCCTGCCCGATCTGCCCGAAGGCTGGTGCTGGGCATCCGTCGAAATGATTTCGACGAAAGTTGTGGATGGAGTACATAAGAAGCCAAATTACGTGGCGAGCGGAATCCCCTTTATCACCGTTCGAAACTTAACGGCTGGACCGGGAATCAGTTTTGATCGAACGAGCTTTATCACTGCCGAAGATCACGCGGAATTTGTCAAACGTGCCGATCCGGAGTTTGGCGACATACTTATCTCCAAGGATGGCACGCTGGGTACGGTCAAGGCGATACGAACTGATTGGGCGTTCAGCATTTTTGTGTCAGTCGCGATGGTGAAACCGGTCCTCCGTGAAATGAGCGACTATATTGAAATCGCGTTGATGTCGTCGCAAGTTCAAGTTCAGATGGCACCCAAAGGCTCCGGTCTGCAGCACATCCATCTCGAAGACTTGCGGGAGGATTGTATTCCTCTTCCCCCGCTACTGGAGCAAACCAGGATCGCTGAGGAATGTTCAAAGCGCCTGAGCATCCTAGATGATTTCGAAGCTCAAATCCCGCGAGCATTTAGCCGGGGCGGTGCTCTTCGGAACAGCATTTTGGCCCACGCATTTTCCGGCCAGCTCGTTTCCCAGGATCCAACCGATGAACCAGCCTCCGTTCTGTTGGACCGCTTGCGCTCCGAGCGCGCAGGAAAACCAAAACAAAGGGCATTGCGGAAGCGCAGAGAGCTTGCCCATGCCTGATCCCGCGGTTGCCGCCCATTTCGAAGCTGAGATCATCTGCGCCGTGGTTGTGGGCGCGTCGGGTGACCCCTTGCAGCGCAGAAAGTGGAACGTTGATGAAACGCTCGCGCCTACGGCGAAAGACGATTTCTGGAAGTGGCTTGTCCTTTCGCTGCTGAGTTCCCAACAGCCCTACCGCGAAGGCTCGCCCACATGGAGGCTGGAGAATAGCGTCGATCCGTTCCCTTTGCCGATGCAGGAATTCGGCCCCCTCAGCGAAATCCAGATCAGCGAACGGCTGAAGCAGTTTCGCTTCCACGACAGAATCACGAAGCAGTTGCTTGCAAATTACCGCTGGCTCTTTGCCCCCGGCGATGGATGGAACCGGACCGTGCAGCCCATGCTCAAAGGTCTGCTGGAGCAGCGGAACGCCAGTCCCAACGCCGCCCACAAAGAACTGGAGCGCCAGACTGCCAACACCCTGGTGGAAAAGCTTCATGGAGTGGGTCCGAAGCAGGCGCGAAACCTGCTTCAATCTCTGGGCCTGACCCGGTACGAGATTCCGCTGGACAGCCGCGTGGTTGGGTGGCTACGAGATTGCCTTGGTTGGAACATCATCATTGAAGCCCTGGTCTGGAAAGACTACTACGAGGATTTGTTGGACCGGGTCCAGGCCAGTTGCGAGGCCGCCAGCGTGCTGCCGACGATCTTCGATGCAGCGGTATTCGACTCAATGGGGAGGACGGAGACAGTGAAGGCGACTGCCACCACCTGCACCGGTTACCTGAATAAGAACGGCCAGGTCGTCGTTCGGAAGACTCGCGCTCCCGGTACCGACAAGAACCAGTATGTAAACCAGCTTGCCTGTTCCCACTGCGGGCATGTTTACGGCTCCAACGGCAGCGACATTCACGAGCGGCTGTGCCCACGGTGTCAAGGTGGTGCGCCAGGGCTGGAGTATTCGAATGCCAAATGACCCCGTTGTATGTAGATCCACCGGCACGACGGTCTCAAAGCTAGCAGCTTGGCTAACCGGCCACGAGAGGGAGAACATTGCGCGCTTCATCCAGGAGAGGTTCAGGGAGCGCTATTTTGCCCCGATAGAGGCAATCAGACCCGCCCAGAAGGATGGGTTCCTCATCATGGGCGTGAGCTGCCTAACGCTTGAATCGATTGAGGCGTTTCGGAAGGGATGGCCTTCCACCGAAAGGCACAGCCGAGAGGCCTTTGAAGGTTTCCTCAGAAGAGAGCCCCGGTTCACGCTGTTCAGATCGCACGAAGGCCGATTTTACGAGAATGTTCGATGCGGAATTCTCCATCGCGCAGAAACGTTAGGGGGCTGGAGAATCCGCCGGTCGGGTCCGCTTTTCGACGCTGCTTCGTTGACGATCAATGCAACTGATTTTCATAGGCAGCTAGAGGGTGCCCTGTTCGATTACGTCGGTGAGCTGCGGAACTCCGACTTTCGCTCTCCAGTCTGGAAGAAGGCCCGCCGCCGGCTCTCAAATCTTGTCACTAACTGTGAGGTTCCCAAGTAGCCAATGACTAGCAACGGCATCGTTCAAAAGCTATGGAACTACTGCAACATCCTGCGGGATGACGGCCTCTCGTACCAGGACTACATCGAGCAGCTTACCTTTTTGCTGTTCCTCAAGATGGCAGATGAGCGGCGGAGAACGAAGCCCGGTCGCGTGGCGCTGATCCCGGAGGAACTGGACTGGCAGAGCCTGGAGCGGCGTGACGGCGAGGAACTGGATACCCATTACCGCCATGTCCTGCTGGAACTCGGCAAGAAGCCGGGCTTATTGGGCACGATCTTCCGCAAGGCGCAGAACAAGGTCCAGGACCCGGCCAAACTGAAGCGGCTGATCACTGACCTGATCGGGCGCGAGCAGTGGTCTACCTTGGGCGTGGACGTGAAGGGCGACGCCTACGAAGGCCTGCTCGAAAAGAATGCCGCCGACGTGAAAGGCGGCGCTGGGCAGTATTTCACGCCGCGGGCGCTGATCCACGCAATTGTGGACGTGATGCGGCCGGAGCCGGACCAGCTTATCCATGACCCTGCCTGTGGCACCGGCGGCTTTTTGCTCGTAGCGCATGAGTTCATCAGCAGCAATTACCCGCTGGACAAGGACCAGAAGCGATTCTTGAAGAATAAAGCGGTTTCAGGCATCGAGATTGTGGATGGCGCGGCTCGCCTGTGCGCGATGAACCTGTATTTGCATGGCGTGGGCGGCGAAGACTCGATCACCGTGGGCGATGCGCTCATCAGCCGTGGCTCGCGCGAGTACAACATGGTCCTGACCAATCCGCCCTTCGGAAAGAAGTCGAGTGTGACGATTGTGAACGAGGAGGGCGACCAGGAGCGCGAGGCACTGACCATTGCGCGCGAGGACTTCTGGGCGACCACCAGCAACAAGCAGCTCAACTTTCTCCAGCACGTCCGCTCGATTCTGAAGATCGACGGGCGTGCGGCCATTGTCGTGCCCGACAACGTGCTGTTCGAGGGCGGCGCCGGCGAGACAATTCGGCGGCGGTTGCTCAAAGAATGCGACGTGCACACGCTGCTTAGGCTACCCACCGGCATTTTCTACGCGCAAGGTGTGAAAGCCAATGTGCTGTTTTTTGATCGCCGGATCGCCAGCGAGAAACCTTGGACAAAGCAGCTCTGGATTTACGACTTCCGCACCAACGAGCACTTCACGCTGAAGACGAATCCGCTGCGCCGTGAGAACCTGGACGATTTCGTTACCTGCTACAACCCAGCCAACCGGCACAAACGCAAAGAGACAGGGCGCTTTCATGTCTTCAGCTACGACGAACTCGTGAAGCGCGACAAGGCTAGCCTCGACATCTTCTGGCTGAAGGACGAGAGTCTGGAAGACGCCGCGAACTTGCCTGAACCCGGCATAATCGCCGCCGAGATCGTGGAAGACCTGCAGGCAGCTTTGGACGAGTTTGCGTTGATTGCCGGAGATCTGCAAAAGTCCACAGTTACCTAACTCGCGCAGTGCTCTATGCTACAGGCATGACGCCCGACAGATGGATCGCAGCTACGGAGAAACAAATTAGACATTTGATCCTGCTGATGCGGAAAGCAACCAATCGACTGCGGTTCAACCGAAAAACGACAACGGAGAGCGCACTTGCATGAGACGAGAAGCAAGATTGTTACTTGACAAGGCGTTCAATTCTTTGGTCCTGAGCATTGAATTTTTCAATCGACCCCATGACCGCGGGAGGGTGTGCAGTTCTCTCATTTTGCTTGACCACGCCTTCGAAATGTTTCTCAAAGCTGCCATTCTGCATCGTGGCGGGAAGATCAGAGAGCGTCGGGCAAAGGAAACAATTGGATTTGATGCCTGTGTCCGGCGCGCACTGAGTGATGGGAGTGTCAAATTTCTAAGCGATGAGCAGGTATTGCTCCTTCAAACCATAAATGGATTGCGCGATGCCGCCCAGCACCACCTTCTTGATGTTTCCGAAGGCCAGCTTTACGTGCATGCCCAAGCGGGGGTCACGCTCTTTCGCGATCTGCTGCATGCCGTGTTCCAGGAGAGAATCGTCGATAATTTGCCACAGCGAGTGTTGCCGGTCTCAACCTCCCCGCCCACCAGTCTCGCCGCTCTATTCGACACGGAAATCGCGGAAATCCGTAAGCTCCTTGGGCCTGGCCGCAGGAGAAGGGTTGAGGCAGAAGCCCGGTTGCGGCCGCTCGCAATCGTTAATTCCACGCTGGCCGGCGAAAAAGGACAGCCGAGCGCCTCAGATCTTCGACGCATAAGCGCGGATGTTTTAAAGGGGCGAAAATGGCAAGACGTGTTTCCAGGAGTCTCGTCTGTGGAGATTACTTCGGATGGAAATGGCCCACGTCTGTCGCTTCGTTTAACAAAGAAAGAAGGTATCCCCATTCAACTTGTGCCGGAAGGGACGCCGGGCGCGGCAGTCGTCGCTGTAAAGCGTGTCGATGAATTCGGTTTCTACAACCCTTGGTGCGAAGGAGCTCGCAGACAAACTTGGCATTTCAATGAATAAGGCTATAGCGGTGGTTGACCATCTGGGTCTTCGGAGCGATAAGGACTGCTATAAAGAATTCAAAATCGGCAAAGTCGCATTCAAACGCTATTCCCAGCAGGCTATCGATAAACTGAGCGAGTGTCTCAAAACGACGACTGCGGAAGCGATTTGGGCAGCAAGGAAGAAGACCGTTAGAGCAAAGTCCCTGAACCTGTAGTCAAAGACGCCGCTCTCATTTCTTGCGACTTTGAAAGTGTGGTCGGATTGTCGTGCAGCCCGTCATCGGCGGCATTAGCAACCCCGTCGCCCGGCATCAGGTTGGCATGAGCATCGAGGCTCAGCCCGATCCAGTCAGAACCCGCAGAACAACTCCTCCAGCTTCAGGTCGAGAGCCTGTGCGATCGCATACAGCGTGTCGATACGCGCCGATACGGCGCCGTTTTCAATCTGCGAAAGGTGCGCTCTCCCAATTCCCGACATGTCCGCCAGTTGGGTTTGCGACAAGCCGCGCTTTTCCCTGAGACCGCTGAGGCGGCGACCCAGACGTACGGGAAAAGAGATTGCCATTTCCCCATCGTTGCCGCTATCGTTGGGCTAACTGTTCGGTCTACCGAACATCGCGGATGGGAGGGGAGATGCTATCCGACCGCAGCAAGGTGCTCATTGTCGTAGGCAGCGCCGCCGTGATTGTGTTCTTCTTGGCCTGGGCTGGAGTATTCCAAGGAGTTGATGCTGGAGAAATTCTCCTTCCTGTCTTCATCATTGCCTTCGTACTCTTGCGGTGGTGGCTCGGCTGTGTAATCGGCAGAGCGGCTGAGAAGCGCCGCTGCGGTCGTACTGGATGGGTAATCTTCTCACTCTTCTTGGGGCCACTCATTGTGTGGATGGTCTATCTGATCTTTGTGCACTGGAGACCAGTAGTTACTGCGCCGGAGATAGAACAGACACCGAGCGCCTAGTTTTGTCAATTCCTGCGCCTCGTCTAAAAAGCTCGTCCGATCCAGATGGCTAAACGGCGTCGGCGGATTGTCCGGAGGCACGAGGGCCGGACAATTTTCGAAGGTCGCCGATATATCACTCCGACGCCGCCCAATCGTGCCCCAGTCTCGATGTGAACCAAGAAACTCGCGCGAGCCAAACCCTTACCCCGCTGCCAAGCGGCCAACGCAAGGCCTGTTAACCCGCGGGAAGAAGCCCTCACACATCACGCGCCGTATCCTTACGGCGGAAATGGATAGCGACCACGTCCCGATCACGGGCAAGAATTGGTGCTTCAGCGTCGCGTACACTCCGCGGACAGGTGACCGTAAACCACTGACAGGCAATTGAATATGGGAGGACATTGGGTTCGCTCCCCAAGGAGCGTGATAGATCGCAACTTCGAAAATGGCCCCAGATTCTCTCATTTAGCCGGATAAAGATGGGTCTAAGGCACACGCTTTGCGGAATACACCTGCACGATCAATGCCCGTGATTCGAAGAGAATTTCAAAAGCTCCCTGGCCGTCCGTCGGTCTCTCGTGTATTACTCGGTTTGCCTTTTCTGCGGTTTTCCCTATCTCCTCGATAATCCCCACTTCCACCGACCCAGTTTGCTTTAACCTTTTAAGGAGGTTTTGGAACCAGATCGACTTACCTCCCTGAAGACCGAGCACCTCTTTAATCGCTTGCTCCAGGGCAGCCCTGCTGATTGCAGCGGATGCTTGAAAAAGCCCGTGTGCGTATGTTCGGGCCGCTTCGCGCACGTAAACAGATGTCTGCTCGGAGGGTACCCTTACAGGGTCAAGCTTGGAGAGACTTACGATGCGTTTGACCATGCCGCTCATTTCCGATAACGCACGAGTCGTCAATACACGATCAATCTCCCCTTCCGTAATCTCAGGTTCATCGCGAAGGGCTTTCTCTAAGACATCAAAGCTCTGGCACGTGAATGACTCCCTGCCTTTGATCAATTCTTCCGCGATCCGCTTAAGATGAAACCGAGCATTTCTATCTGCGGGAGAGGGCCTAAAGTGTCCGCGTGAGAACAGGTTTTAGCCTGTTGTTTTAGCTGGCCAGAATCGGGTTTGGACAGTTCTGGTCAGGTGTTGAGTTTCAGGCTGCGCGCCGGGCGTGCAGTCTGATGATGTTGTAGGCCAGAGTGGCCAGAGTGAATTCGTTTCCTACGTTGTTCAATCCACGGGTACGAAATTGTCTCATTGCGCGTTGTTGTTACAGAACTCCGAAGACCGGCTCGACAACCGCCTTGTGCCGCGCGTAGGCGGCCTGTCCGGCCGGAGATCGCAGCTTGGCCCTCATGCGGCGATGCGCCGGATGACAGGCCCGTGTGCGGCAGCGCGTGCCCAGGTTCAGGGCCTGCGCCATATTCGAATCGGGTACGTAAGCATCGA
>DASZAG010000008.1:0-16877 GCA_035945555.1 Acidobacteriaceae bacterium | reverse complement strand
GGGAGCAGGCTTATAATAAATCTTGTATAAACCTGTAGAGATCAGCTACCCTGCTCACAATGGCAGATGGTGAAGAATCCTATGCACAGGCGGAGATTCATTTTGAAGGCGACTCACTTGAGGTGCTCTCGGGCTTTCCAGATGAGATCAAGCGCACCTTGGGATTCGCCCTGCGCAACTTCAACTGGGCCGGGAGCCGGCATGCCAGACCCGCCGGATGAGTTCCATCGGCGCGGGGGTTTATGAGCTGAAGGAAGCCGACAAAAGGGCATGGTATCGGGCCATTTACCTCTCGAAAATCGGCAATGTGATTCACGTGTTGCATTGTTTCGAAAAGGACAGCAGGAGGACTGACCGGCGTGACCTCGAAATCGCGGCACAACGTTTGAACCTGGTCAGGCAACGGTTCCAGGAGCAGCGAAAATATGAAAAGCACCGCCAAAAATAAGCCCACTCATATCGTCAAAGGCAATATCTTCGACGCTCTCGGCTTTTCCGCGTCGGAAGCCAGCGCGCTCAAGATAAAAGCGGAAATTCTTTCGTCGCTCCTCGAGTGCATACGTGACAAGGGCTACACGCAGTCGCAGCTTGTCGACATCCTGGATGAATATCAGCCGTCAGTAAGCAATCTGCTCAACGGGAGAATCTCGCAAGTCAGCATCGAGAAGCTGCTGCGCTACGCCGACCGGCTCCAATTGCAAACCAGTATCGCCGTGCGTCGGATCGGGAAGAAGCGGCGGCCGGTAAAATCGCACGCAAAGAAAATGGCTGTTGCAGTCTAGGCCACCCCGCAGAGATAAATAAAAAATGCCGCGTATTTTGAAAAAGCGAAGTAGGGCAAGCGATAATGTCGTTGGTTGGGTTGGCGCAATCGTCACCATAATAGCTTTGTTTGTACTCGACAACCCAGCGGAACCTCATAAGTGGCATCTTGCGATCGTATGGACCTGTACCGCTTTTAGCTGTACCGCCTTATTTGGCCGGACGCTATGGCGATCTTGGCAATTTTGGGTGCTCTGGTTCTTCTTCTTGCTGTTGCATGTGCTTGCCATGTGGTGGATTTTCGACAGGCTTCTACCTGCCGGTCATGTGTGGGGCACAGTTTTCGCATTTCCAATTGGATTTGTTGAAGGCATTTTGGTTCTGGGGCTCCTACTCCGAATCGAGCGTATGCTTCTTCGAAACTCGCAAAGCCGCCGGCATGGGGCGTACCTGTGAGGGGCAGGTAGCCCGCACAAGCGTTCTTTGCTTGAATGGGGAACAGACAGAGGCCCGAAGACCTGTCAAGTCCCCATTCAACGTAACTCCTACCATGTCCGAGACTTACCCTGTGCCGGTGAACCCCGCTCCGCTTGATATACTGGATATAGAGAGAGTAGAGAAAAGGCGCGGCCCAGCAAGCTGCGCCTTTAGCTTTTGGCGGGCAAATTAGCGAGAAAAGTATTTGAAATCTATGAAGTGCGAGGTCCCCAATCCTGAAAACTAAATGGAATCAATGAAGTGGGAGATCTCAGCCAAATTTGAGCGACTTCCTTCCCGCGAACTTTGGGGTACAAATGACGCACAAGAGTGCCAACAACATGAACTGAAGCCAGCACATAAGAAAGTTCTTCAAAATAAATGAAGTGCACGATGTCCTGGATAGGAAAACTGAATAGAATCAATGAACTGGAGCATTCCGACCGTAAATTCCGCGAATCGAGCGCGCAAGGGATAACCAGAAGATGTTTCAGTGTACGAGCAAAACCAATAAGTTTCTGTGAAACTCCTTTGGAATCAATGAAGTGCGGCATGCCTCTTCCTGAAAACTGAATAGAATCAATGAACTGGAGCATCCCGGACCAATTATCTTAATTTCCGACCAACGGGAGGGGGCTTCAAAGGTAGGTTCAAGAGTGGCGGCGAAGCCGCAGCTGCCTCGGACGGCCAGTCCGTTACTATAGTTTTTGTTTTTTCTTCGCCTGACCCGTTTTGATGCTAAGATTCACTCAAACCGCGCTGCCCAAATTTGGAACACAATTTCGGGCCGTAGCGCGCCCTTAGACTGGAGATCACCACCGTGGCAGATGACCGTACCCGCGCTGTAGAACTGGCGCTTTCGCAGATCGAGAAGCAGTTTGGCAAAGGCTCCATCATGCGCCTCGGCAGCAAGGAAGCCGTGGTACCCATCTCCACCATCTCCACCGGGTCAATCTCCTTCGACGCCGCGCTCGGTGTGGGCGGCGTGCCGCGCGGACGGGTCGTTGAAATCTTCGGGCCGGAGTCGTCGGGCAAGACCACCATCACGCTCCAGATCATCGCCGAGGCCCAGAAGGCCGGCGGCATGGCCGCCTTCGTCGACGCCGAGCACGCGCTCGATCCCGGCTACGCCAAGAAGCTCGGCGTGGATGTCGAGAATCTCCTCGTCTCGCAGCCCGACTACGGCGAGCAGGCCATGGAAATCACCGAAGCCCTCGTCCGCTCCGGAGCCATCGACGTCCTCGTCGTCGACTCCGTCGCGGCACTCGTCCCCAAGGCCGAACTCGACGGTGAAATGGGCGACTCGCACATGGGCTTGCAGGCGCGCCTCATGTCCCAGGCCCTCCGCAAGCTCACGGGAACGGTCTCGAAATCGCGCACCTGCCTCATCTTCATCAACCAGATCCGCGAGAAGATCGGCGTCATGTTCGGCAACCCCGAAACCACCACTGGCGGTCGCGCCCTCAAGTTCTACTCCTCGGTCCGTATCGATATCCGCCGCATCGCCGCCGTCAAGGAAGGCGACGTGGTCGTCGGCTCCCGCACCCGCACCAAGATCGTGAAGAACAAGGTGGCCGCGCCCTTCCGCGAAGCCGAGTTCGACATCCTCTACGGCGAGGGCATCTCGCGCGAGGGCGACGTACTCGACCTCGCCGTCACCCACAACATCGTGGAGAAGAGCGGTGCCTGGTACAGCTACAGCGGCGAGCGCATAGGACAGGGCCGCGAGAACGTCCGCAACTTCCTCAAGGAGAACAAGGACGTCTTCGCCCGCATCGACGCGCAGCTCCGCAAGAAGCTCGGCATCGTCGTGCCGGGCGGTGCGCCCGAAGTCCCGGCCGTCCCGGTCAACGGAGCCGCAGCAGCCCAGGACGCAGTGAAGGGCTCCGCCCGCAAGCAGTAGGCTTATCCACTCCTTAGGGGCCTGTCTGCGGACAGGCCCTTGTGCTTTCGATACAATTTCCAAGCGTGAACACCGTAAAGGCCATCTACCCCGGAACGTTCGACCCCGTCACCAACGGGCACCTTGACCTCATAGCGCGCGGGTCCCGGATCTTCGACCATCTGGTCGTAGCCATCCTGCTCAACTCCTCAAAGGACCCGCTCTTCACGGTGGACGAGCGCGTTGAGATGCTTACCCAGGCGACGGCCAGTTTCGGCAACGTCTCCATCGCCACTTTCGAAGGGCTCCTCGTCGACTTCGCCCACGACCAGCAAGCCCAGGCCGTCCTGCGCGGCATCCGCGCCATCAGCGACTACGAGTACGAGCTCCAGATGGCCCTCATGAACCGCCGTCTCTCACCCGAGCTCGAAACCATCTTCCTCATGCCCGACGGTAAGTACTCCTTCGTCAGCTCAAGGTTGGTGAAAGAGGTTTTCGAACTCGGAGGCTCCGTCGAAGGACTCGTGCCCAAATTCGTAATCGACCGCCTCCGCCAGCACGGACGCCAGCATCCAGCTTAGATTTCCGCCCCGCAGTCGACGAAAATCTGAAAAAATAGAAGAACCATGACAGCTACGACTGCCACCAGCATCTTCTCCGACCGCATCGGACGCATTGAAGTCTCGGCCACCATGGCCGTAACCGCCGAGGCCGCGCGGCTGCGCGCGCAGGGCGCGAAACTGGTCGACTTTGGCGCGGGCGAGCCGCACTTCGCCACGCCGCGCCACATCAAGGACGCCGCAATCGAGGCCATCAACGGCAACTTCACCCGTTACACTGCCGTCGCAGGCATTCCCGACGTGCGAAAGGCCATCGTCGAGCGCCATGCATGCGACTTCGGGTCCGACTACACGCCCGAAGAGGCGGTATTCACCACGGGTGGTAAGCTCGCGCTGTTCAACGCCATCCAGGTGCTCGTCGATCACGGTGACGAGGTCATCCTGCCCGTGCCTTACTGGGTCTCGTTCAAGGACATCATCCAGTACGCCGGCGGCAAGGTCATTTTCCTCGAAACCAGCGAGGCCGAGAACTTCCGCATCACTGCGGATGCCATCGAGCGCGCCATCACGCCCCGCACCAAGGCCATCATTCTGAACTCGCCGTCCAACCCAGCCGGATCAGTCGTGTCCCCCGCCGACCTCGAGCGCATCGTGCGCCTCGCCCATGAGCGCGGCATCTATCTGCTGCTCGACGAGTGCTACGTCTATCTCCAGTACACGGGCGCGCTGGTGAGCGGCGGGTCGTTTACTGACGCGAAGGAGCACCTCGTGGTGCTCGGCTCGCTCTCGAAGACTTATGCCATGACGGGCTGGCGCGCGGGCTACGCACTCGGGCCTAAGCCCATCATCGCCGCGATGGGCAAGCTCCAGAGCCAGTCCACCTCGTCCACGGCGTCGTTTGTGCAGAAAGCTGCGATCGCCGCGCTCAATGGCTCGCAGGAGTGTGTAACCGAAATGCGCGCCGACTACCTCAAGCTGCGCGATCGCATCCTCGGACGATTGGCCGAGATTCCTGGTGTGGCCTGCACCAAGCCGGAAGGCGCATTCTACGTTTATCCCAACATCGGATCGTACCTGGGCAAGCCGGGCGCCCAAACCGCAATGGAACTCGCTTCGCGCCTGCTGAATGAGGCGCACGTGGTCACGGTTCCCGGTGAGGCGTTCGGGACAAAACAGCATATCCGGCTTTCCTACGCTGTCTCACACAATGACGTGGAAGAGGGACTTGACCGGATGAAGGCTTTCTTCGCGAAGCTGTAAAGTCGAAGGACGAATCAGAATGGGCGGCGATTCAAGCCGCCCCATTTCCTTTGTCGCGAGTGAACCTGGGGAATCCCGCTGTTAGTCTGGATGTAATGAAGGTTTCGGTTCGCGGCATTCTTTTTGACATGGATGGTGTGCTAGTCAGCTCCATTGGCTCAGTTGAGCGCAGTTGGACGAAGTGGGCTGGTGAGCACGGAGTGGACAGGGAGTTGGCCATCCGGATGGCGCATGGTCGCCGTGCAATTGAGACGCTGCAACTTCTTCGGCCGGATCTGAACGGCGAAGAGGAATTGCGCAGCTTGGAAGAACTCGAGATGGGGGACAACCGCGATCTGACGATTCTCAGTGGAGTGCAGCGGATCCTGCAGGTAGTTCCACCAGAGCAGTGGGCTGTCGTGACCTCTGCGACCGAGCGACTCGCACGACGCCGGCTGCAGGACGGTGGAATTCCGTCCCCGCGATTTCTGGTCAGCGCCGACATGGTGAGCAGTGGCAAGCCGCATCCGGAGCCATACCTCATGGGAGCGAAGCTGCTTGGCCTAAGACCTGAGGAGTGCCTGGTGATAGAGGATGCCGCATCAGGAGCAACGGCCGGTCACGCCGCCGGATGCAAGGTCCTGGCGACGCTCTTTTCCCACTCAATTGAGAGCCTGAGCGCCGCCGACTGGATCGTTCGCTCGCTGGAGGATGTCCACGCGACAATTGCCGGAGAACGCATCGAAGTAGGGTTCGAGCCGATTGCTCGAGAGGTCCCCGCCAGGTAAGCAATACCCAGCCCGCAAGACGAAACCGCATCGGATGTAGAATGCTATTTCGCTCGGAGCCGCTCCCGCGCACGGCGAATATATCTTCGGCATGGAGTCGCCATTGCGTTCCCTTAACATTGTCCTCGCCTGTTTGTTCGTCCCTGTCGCCGTTCACGCTGCTTTTCCGCAGGCGGTGCCCGAAAGCCAAACTCATCCCTGGACCGTTAAGGAGATCTATAGCGGCGGTCTCACCGGATATCCGCCGAGCGGTATGAGTTGGTCACCCGACGGCAAGCGTGTCACCTATCTTGCGGACGGTAACGTGATGCAGATTCAGGTCTCGGATGGCAAGCTGACAAAGCTGATTGACCGTTCGAAGATCGCATTCCTGCTGAATGCAAAGATCAGCGAGCAGGACCGTGACCACCGCGGACGCTATGATGAACGGGATTACACCTGGTCACCTGATTCAGACCATCTTCTGTTTGATACGGATGGTGAGTTGTGGCTCTATGATCTGCGGAGCGGCGCCGGCGCAGATGTGGGCAACACGCATATGCAGAGCGGCGACGACCCGAAGTTTTCGCCGAACGGGGATTCGATCTCATACATCCGCGACAACGACCTGGTCGTGCAGAGCGTTCGAGGATCGCACACCCCGCGCAACCTCACTGACACTCACGATACGGCGATTCTCAATGGTGGAATCGACTGGGTTTACCTGGAAGAGCTTAACGTGCGCAGCAACTATTTCTGGTCGCCCGATTCGAAGCAACTGGCGTATCTGCAGATGAACGAGACACATGTTCCGCTGTATCCAATCACGGATTGGCTGCCGGTTCATGCCGCCGTGGATGAGCAGCGTTATCCGCAGCCAGGAGATCCAAATCCTGCCGTTCGCGTGGGGGTGGTGAGTGCAACGGGTGGCGCGACGCGGTGGCTCCAGGTGCCGCTTGATTCGGGCAATGATTACATTCCGCGCTTCGGCTGGGTGGATGCAAATGTTGTGTGGGTGGAGACGCTTGCGCGTAACCACAAGTATATGGATATCTATTTTGCCGATACTCGAACCGGCAAGGTGAAGCTCGCTCTGGCCCAGACCGACCCGAAGTACTTCACCATGACCTACGATGTGAAGTTTGTGGGCGACGACCAATTTCTGATCCAGAGTTGGCGTGACGGATACACGCACACTTACCGGTACACCTTTGACGCGGCGAATCCTGTTGGCTCTGAGGCGCGGCTTGCAAATGAACTGGAAAGCGGACCCTACGAGACGGTTCAGATTGGCACGGTGGATGAAGCCACCGGAACCGTGTATTACCTCTCCAGTGAGAGAGACTCGCGCCAGCAGCAGGTATGGGCTGTTCAACTCGACGGCAGTAACAAGCGAGAGATTACGAAATCAATCGGATTTCACGAGGCCGACTTCCCGCCCAAAGGAGGATCGTTCATTGATACATTCTCCAGCCGCACGCAGCCGCCGATCGTAAGCTATTGCACGGCAGAGGGGAACTGTACACCATTCTGGAAATCACATGCAGTTGCTGGGCACACGCTCATTCCTCCAGTCGCCCTTACGTTGAAGGCGGCAGATGGCACCACCACTCTGTATGGCACCTTGCAACTTCCTGAGGGAGTGACCGCTCCTGCCAGCGTGCCGCTCATCGTGAATCCCTACGGTGGCCCCGGGGTGGGTGAAGCGAAAGACAGGTGGGGCGGAGGAGGCTACTTTTTTGACCTACTACTTGCCGAGCATGGATTTGCGGTGCTGCACATGGACAATCGCGGGATGGCCGGACGCGGGCGAGATTTCGAACAGGTGGCCTACCACAACTTCGGTCCACCGGAATTCGCCGATCAGATGGCCGCGGTTGACCAGGTATTGAAGAAATATCCGCAGCTCGATCCTCATCGAATGGGATGGTGGGGTTGGAGCTGGGGCGGGACATTCACGCTATACGCCCTTAGCCACACGGATCGATTTCTGGCCGGAGCATCGGTTGCGCCGGTGACGGACTGGGGCAATTATGACTCGATTTACACCGAACGTTATATGGGGTTGCCCTCACAGAATCCCAATGGGTATCGCGATGATTCAGTGGTGAACAGCGCAAAAAATCTCAGGGGCCACCTGATTATTTTTCACGGGACGGGAGATGATAACGTTCACTTTGAGAATACGATCCAATACATTCAGCGATTGATCGACGCCGGCGTGCCCTACGACTACAACATTTTCCCGCGAAAGACACACTCCATCGCTGGACCTGCCGCCCGAGAGGAGCTGTTCAATCGCCTGGTGAACTTTTTTGAGCGATACGTGATGAATGGGCACGCGTCCGCGGAGCCGCGATGACGCATCCTGCGGAACGGCCCGGTACAGCCGATCTTGTTCGCGCGCGGGCCCAGCTTGGCGACTTTGAGCTCACGGTTCTTAGCGACGGTTGGTATCTGCTGGATGGTGGCGCCATGTTTGGCGTTGTCCCAAAGACGCTTTGGGAAAAGCGCGCTCCCGCCGACGAGGAGAACCGGATCCTGCTGGGATTGAACACCGTTGTGGTGCGGACTGGCAGGCACACGGTCGCGATTGAAATGGGCATTGGCAATAAGCTGAGTGAGAAGCTTCGCAGCATTTACAGCGCCAAGGAGCAATTGCCGCGCGCGTTTGAGACCGCTGGCATCCAGCCTGAAGAAGTGGATATCGTGATCAATTCACACCTGCACTTTGACCACTGCGGGTGGAACACTACTAGAAAGCCGGATGGGCAAATTGTGCCAACATTTCCAAATGCGCGGTATTTCGCCCATCGCGGCGAAGTCGAGCACGGCCACCAGCAACTGGAGCGCGATGCCGTCAGCTACATCAGTGCGAATTATGATCCGCTGGTTGAGAGCGGCCAAATGACGCTGCTCGATACGCGGCCAGGTGAGGTCACGGGGATTGTTCCTGGCATTTCAGTTGAGTGTTACCCGGGGCACACCGCGCAACTCCTGGCAGTGAACATTGATTCAGGAGGGAAGCGAGCATGCTACATCTCCGACCTGCTTCCCACGAGCGCGCACTTAGACATCACGTGGGTGATGGGTTACGACCTTGACCCACTAAGCTGCATTGAGCAGCGCAAGCGCTTTTATTCGCGGGCCATTCCTGAGCAGTGGCTGGTGCTGTTTACGCACGACCACCACACCCCGATGACCTATTTGCAATGGAATGACAAGGGCAAGCCTGTCCTGAAAGGCTCCTGACCTTGAGCGCACTGGTTCCAAGTTAGGCACTGATACGAATTGGTTGCGCCGCGGGTGCCTCCCTTGAGGCACAATGCAGAGTAGGGGAAGAGATTTGCCGCGCATCCATTTTCATCAACAATTGGCCGAACTGAAAGAGAAGCTGCTGTCGATGGCCGCTCTGGCTCAGCAGGCCGTCGAGTCTACTGTGGAGGCCTACACACAGCGTGACCCGGCCATGTGCGAATACGTGCGCGAGAATGAGAACGCCATTAATGCGGCGCAGCGGCAGGTGGATGAAATGGCCTACGATCTGCTCGCCAAGGAGCAGCCGATGGCGATTGATCTACGGTTTATCCTGGCGGTCATCAAGATCAACAGCGATCTGGAGCGGATCGGCGACCAGGCGATGAGCATAGCGATCCGTACGCAGACTCTGCTGAAGGATCCGGCGGTTGATCTTCCCGTGGACGTACATGGAATGGGTAATTACGCAACGCGGATGATCCGCACTTCGATCCGATCGCTGCTGAAAGGGAATGCGCCCCTGGCCGAGACGGTGCTGAAAATGGACGACGAAATCGACCAGATGAACCGGCGGGCGCATGCCGAACTGATTGAGGTGATACAGGCGCGCCCAGGGGTGGCGGCGCAGGCTCTCCAGGCCATTATCATTTCGCGAAATTTAGAACGCATCGCCGACCACGCGACCAACATTGCTACAGATGTGATTTTCTGGATTCGTGGCGCGGACATTCGACACCAATTGAGCATGTCGGAGTGAAGGGAAAGTACCGGCTAATTTTCACGAGCTGCATCCGGCCATTACACTAAACATATGGCGGGATTGGTTCTTGACGGCAAGGCGTATGCGAAGGAACTGGAAGAGGAACTTCAGGCGCGGGTCCGAGCATTGAAAGAGAAATCGGGTGGCCACGAGCCTCCGATTCTGGCAACAATTCTGGTGGGGAGCGATCCGGCATCCGCTACCTACGTGAAAATGAAGGGCAATGCGTGCCGTCGAGTTGGCATGGAATCGATGAGCGTTGCGCTGCCGGAAGAGACAACAACTGAGCAGCTTCTGGCGCAGATCGACGCGCTCAATTCGAACCCGCGGGTGCGCGGAATCCTGTTGCAACATCCGGCCCCAAAACAGATCGACGAGCGCGCCTGCTTTGACCGAATCGCCCTTTCGAAAGACGTGGACGGAGTAACGAGCCATGGCTTTGGGCGCATGGCCATGGGTGAGCGGGCGTACGGGTCAGCAACTCCCGCGGGAATAATGCGGTTGCTGCGACGCTACAGAATTGACATCAACGGCAAAGAGGCCGTTGTTGTGGGTAGGAGTCCCATATTGGGAAAACCCATGGCGATGATGCTGCTGGCAGCAAATGCGACGGTCACGATTTGCCACTCACGAACGAAGAACCTGCCGGACATCGTTAAGCGCGCCGAGATCCTCGTCGGTGCGGTGGGAAAGCCCGAGTTCATCAAGGCCGAGTGGATTCGGGATGGAGCTGTCGTAGTGGATGCGGGCTATCATCCAGGTGGAGTGGGGGATATTGAAATGGGACCGGTGATTGATCGATCCGCAGCTTATACTCCCGTCCCGGGCGGAGTCGGTCCCATGACAATCGCAACATTGATCGCCCAAACAGTAGAGGCCGCCGAGATGGTGGCTGAGAGACACAGCGGTGCCATTACCCACTAGAGGCAAGTTAGAGCAGGCAGGGAAGAATCGACCCTACGTGGCTCAAGCCTTCATGAAAGGTGCCTTACTGCGTCCCAGACATAAAGTCCGATGATGCAGGCGGACATGACGCAGGTAGCCGCGACCGCCAACCTTACCCACGGCTGGATTTTCTGCACCTTCAACAGGAGAGCGTCATGCTCGCGCTGCTGGTGCTCTTCGGCGTCATCGAGAAATATCTGATCGTCTTCATAGCGGGTCAAAGTCGTACGATAGCCAAGAAGAATGAGCAGGATGGCAGCGATTCCGGCCCACACGATCCACAGTACTGGCATGGCGCTCATAAAGCACCTCAGGGTTCGGTATTTGAGCCGGCTCCAGATACCGAGCAAGTCCGGTGAAGCCGGGCCCGGGGGTAGGAGGGGCCGTTCAAGAGCATGATAGCTCCGTTATTAGGCGGCTGCACAGGAGAATTTTCAGCGAGACGAAACCGAATCGGCAACATACGATATATGCATCAGTTGAGAATCGGATAGATTTTCGATTTACAATTGGACACCTTAGGGCGACATCCACATGACAACGATCAAGCATCAGCGCAGAGGTTTGCGGGTTTGGGCCTCGGTCACTCTTTCAGCGGCGTGCGTAGCGTTTGTGTTTTTGCCGGGTTGCAAGCAGCAGGCTCAGCAGCAGAAGCAGCAGGCCTCAACTCAAAACCTGAAGAGCGAAGCCGCCAGCGCTGGTCAGGAACTGAAGGCGAGCGTGAAGGAGATTCAGGCGACTGTTGGCGGGGATCACTCAACGGATTCTGGTCCGATAGTGAACCTCAACTACGCTAGCTTCGATCAACTTGCTTCACTTCCAGGCATTTCCAAAGAGCAGGCGAAAGCAATCATGAACAATCGCCCCTACAACACCCCTTTGGACCTGGTCTACAAGAAGGTGATTACGCAAGAAGAGTACGAACGCCTTTTGAATCGTGTGGTTACCTGGGACAACCTGTGGACGAAGTCGGAGTAGCAAAGCTGAATCGCGAGAGCCTGCGGTGACATCAAACTGACCAAGGCTTGAATCGCCCCGTTAAGGAACGATAAACTGAAAGGGACAACTTTTTAGGTTTGAAGGAGAACACCAGATGGCAACCGCAGCTCCTGAAGTGCAGGTAAAGTCGAATCCCATTACTCTTACACCGAACGCTGTTGCGAAAGTGCGGGAGATCATGGCGACGCAGGACCCACTGCCAGCTGGTCTGCGCATTGGCGTGGTCGGCGGAGGCTGCTCCGGATTCCAGTATTCGATGTCGTTTGAGAACAAGGCTGGCATGATGGACAAGGTACTGGACTTCGATGGATTGAAGGTCTTCGTCGACGCGACATCGGTGATGTATCTAAACGGCTGCGTAGTGGACTACGTGGAGACACTGGAAGCGGCGGGGTTCAAGTTCGAGAATCCGTCTGTGAAGAGCACCTGCGGTTGCGGGTCGTCGTTTAGCGCGTAGATTCAAATTCAAAGCTTGCGGAATGGCCTCGGAGACGAGGCCATTTTTCAATTCGCGCTTCAAGACGAAGAGCCCGATCGCGGGATTCGCCTATTGCGGTTGCTGTTGGTTGGAATCGGGAGGAGTGGTAGTGGCTCCGCCGAAATTGCTGCCGCTGCCGTTGTTATTTCCGAACGAACTGCCGCTATTGTTATTGCCGAACGAGCTGCCATTACTGCTGAATGGACTATTGCTCGTGCTTGACCCCGTGCTGCTGTTAGCTCCGTCGGTGGATTGGATACCGCCGCCGTTCAGTGCTGCCGCTGCAGCCTGCATCTGGTCCTCAATAGGGTTATAGACAAACTCCCACTGGTTGTAGTGCTTCTGCTTCTTGTATGCAATGAGAGAGGCTTTAGGGCTCGGAATTCCTACGCCGACGATCGGACCTCCTCCTAACGCAGAGCCTGGGCCGCTACTCGAGCTGAACGGGCTGGGGCTGGTCGACGAGGTCGGCGACGTCGGCGACGTGGTGCTGGCCGCTGCTCCTGGAGGCGCTCCCGTAATGGTCGTAGAGGGGTTGGATGTGGCGCTTTCTCCAAAGGCGGCACTCGATGAGGAATCATCGCTTGGCGAGTTTTCGTCAGGCGCATCCAGTGTGGCGGAGCCGAACGGCGAACTGGGTATAGTGCCGGGGGTTGTTCCGGGGATGCTTCCGGGGGTAGCTCCGACAGGCGATCCGATCGGCGTGCCAACGTTCGTTGCGCCGGGAAGTCCGGTGAGCGGCTGTCCGAAAAAGCCCATGGGCGGCACCTTGGCCTGTCCGAGATGGATGATGCGCCAGTCGTCCTTGCCAGTGATGGGATCTGTATAGCGCTTGCGCAAGAAGCGGATATTGTTTGTGTTTAGCAACTGGTCGATGGACGAGGGATAGGTCCCGAACTTGCGGTAGTAGAGCTTGATCGCACGCTTATATTGCTCACCGCGATGCACGAGTTCGATCTCCTTGTCACGCTGGATCGATGTGGCAATGCGCGGCGCAGCCATCGCCAGAGCAATGAGCATGAGCGCCGCAAGGAAGAGCACAAAGAGCAGGAGAAATCCGCTCTCTGAATCCGGAGACAAGTGGGCCGCTGATCCAGGACGCGAGCCGAATTGGCGGGATTGAAGCATCAGTTCAGTTCTGGATCAGAGGTAGCGTCTGCGTATCGTTATAAGGAATGTCCTGCACCTGAATCGACATAGGTGCGATGCCGACGATCTTGTAGCGGTGATCTACGACATCTCCAATCGAAGCGATGAAGATATCATCGCCATGCAACAGGAAGGCCCTGCGATCTTGGCCCGCGTGGGATTCGAATCCAAAGAACTTCAGATCAATGGGTGGAGGTGGCGGCGGCCCTTGCGGAGCGGACGCAACCTGTGTGTTGGGGCGAATTGGTCCCTTAAGTTTTTCAATCACAACTGGAGTCGAGGACATAGAGAAGATGTTGCGCCCATTTCCCTGATATTTAAGCGACTCGGCTGCAGCCATCCATTCAGGATGCAGCGTTGGATCCAGATGCAGAAGGGAACCGGACACTTTAACGGCCTCGTGTTCTGAGCCGGGTTGAGCTGCCTGCGCTTGTGAGGCCGGAGACTGCGCGACCTGAGGCGGTAGGGCAGCGGGAGTCGAGCCAGGCCCAACCAGCGAAAAGACCATGCGCAGCACAAGGAACAGGACAACCGCCGCAAGAACAATGGCGATTGCGACCTTTTTCTTATCTTCGGCGCCGAGTTTTAGAGCCATCAGCGGACCTCCTGCTGCGCGGGTGTCATTGCGGCAGTTTCCGTCTGCGCTGGTGTTACACCTGCCTGGGCGGGAGGCAGATCGGCGGCTCCGGCCTGGAGATAGGTTGAAACGCGCAGGCGCAGATTGACGAGTCCGCCCTGTTGGCCCGTGAAGACGAGTCCGTCGATGATGAAGAAGACGTGATCCTTATCACGCTCAAGATCGTTGATGAAATGCATCATTGAGGTGTAATCGCCGCTGAGACTTGCATCGATGCGTACTTCTGTGAGGCCGTCGATTGCAGGCGAAGGCGCGTAGCTTGTATTCGTGAGCCGCACCTGATTCTTAACCGCGATCGTGCCAAGCTGCTGGGCGATGGTGGAGTAGTTGGGAGCGATGCGGGCGTCATAGAAATGCGTCGCGTCATCGCGTGACTGATCGACTTTTTGTGGCAAACCTTGCAGGCGCGCCATTTGTGCATGGAGCTGGACATAACGCAGCTGCTGCTGCTGATAGCTGTTGGAGTTGACGGCACCCGCGGCATGCACAGATAGTGCGGCCCTGACAATGAGGACCAGCACAAGCACCGAGAGAGCGGCTGCGATTGCAATGTGCAGATTGAGAGCTGTTAGCCGGCTGCGGGAATTCGTCATCGTCTACCCCGTTTTCTCGCCGGACTTAAGCCGTTCTTTGTCGTGGGTTTCGGGTGAGCTTCGGCTGATTGCTCGCTTTGTGTCACCGGTCGATAGTCGGCAAGGATGTCGAAGTTGACAATCGTTGACGCAGAAACCGGCTGAACCCCATTGTTCTGCCCTGAACCCTGCGCTTGCGCTTCATTTACGAGGCGCGTGTTAGCGAAGTGGCGCGATTTTTCAAGATTCTGCACCAGGTCGATTGCACGGTCACGCGCTCCGCTTACACGCAAGCGAATCTGTACCTGGCCACTTTTAGTGACTGCGGGATCCAGGCTGAGTACTTGCACGCCCTGTGGCAGTACAGTTTCCAAATCCGTCATAGTCGCGGTCCAGGAAAACGCCTTGCGTCGAAAGAGGCCGTTGAGGTAGTCGGCTCGCGCAAGCACGGCCGCATTCGGAGGTTGGTTCATGAGCGCCTGATAGCCGCGCTGCTGCGCCTCCAAACCGCGGACGCGGTCTCGCACCGCATTGACTTTTGTCGTGGCGGCGTGTGCCTTCTTCTGTTCAAAGTGCAGCAACACAAACAGACCGGCTGCCGCGAGCACGAGGATCACCATAAGCGCGCGCAGACGACGAAGCGTAGAGCGCACATCGACGTATGGCCGGCTGGCGAGATTGAGGGTAATGTTCATCAGACTGCCAGCGCCCCCGTTACTCCTGCGGCGAGGCCCTTAGGAATTGCAGTCACAGCGCCTGTCTGGGAAGTGGGTGCGAGGTCGCGAACGCGGAGACCGTCTATTTCAGCTCCAAGCGCTGCAGTGAATTCGTCTGCGCCTCCCGGACCCGCGTAATAGAGAGCCGTTGGAGCGGTGCTCATGGTGTCTTCGAAATAAGCTGAGGCTACCGACACGGCCTGTGCGAGTTCGTCGCGCTGAGCGGCACCCTCAACGGGCAGCTCGAGGGTGCGATGCAGCAGGAGCTCGTCGCCATGAGTAATCGCAGTGGTGAGCGAAAGTCCGCTTCGGTTAATAGTTAATGCAGCTTGATCGGATCGCAGCGCAGCAAGGGACGCCAGCATGGAAGAGACCAGCACGCCCGGCTCGTATCCTGCGGCGCGCACGGCGTCTTCGTATTCGGAGCGTGTTGTGCCGGGCATTACTGTAACCAGAGCGCGAGTCTGTTCGCGATCTTGGCGCATGATTTGATAGCTGACCGCCGCGGTTTCTACGTCAAATGGAGCAAGTTTGCGCAGACGGAAGCGCACGATGGGCATCGCGTCCGGGGGCTTTTGTGGAAGCGAGTCAAAGTCCAACAGCAGTACTCGCACAGCTGCATCAGGAATGATGAGCGTCAGAATTTTCTCCCGTGCTGCTACTTCATCCAGTGATCTACGCAACGCGGCGATTACCGCGTCTTTATCAAGAAGATTGGGTGAAGCGAGGCCGGGCTGGAGTGCACCAGAAGGGAGCGATGTAAAAGCCATGACGGGCTCTTGCCCTGTGGATTGGCGCGCGGCGAGCACGCCTTCGGGCGTCACCTCACAGGCCAGCCCCGGACGCATGCTGGATCCTGCAGAGTTTTTGCGGAGTGAAGGCGCCATTACCGCGATGCCTCGATGAATGTGACTTTATTAATTTCCTTCAATGTTGTAACCCCGCGGCGCACTCGGTCAATCGCAGACTCGCGAAGGAATTGCATACCCTGCTGTTGCGCAAGTTTGCGGACCTCCGAGCTGGGTTTCTTCTCCAGAATGATTTCACGAATCGGGTCCGTAAGGTCCAAGAGCTCGTGAATCGCTGTGCGACCCCGATATCCGGTGCCTCCGCATTCGATGCAGCCTTTGCCCTCGCGGAACGCGAAGCTGCGCCATTCGGCAGGTTCGAGGCCGCTGGCGAGGAGCATTTCATCTCCGTAATGCACGGTGTGCGCGCAGTAGTCGCAAACTGTGCGGACGAGGCGTTGTGCCAGAATGCAGTTCAAAGCGGAGACAAAGTTGTAAGCTTCGACGCCCATATTCAGGAAGCGCCCCAGCACGTCCACAACGTTGTTGGCGTGGACGGTAGTGAAGACCAGATGGCCGGTAAGAGCCGAGTTGATGGCAATCTGCGCCGTTTCCTGGTCTCGAATTTCGCCTACCAGGATCTTGTCGGGATCGTGGCGCAGGATGGAACGCAGGCCACGAGCAAAGGTCAGGCCCTTCTTTTCATTGACGGGAATCTGAGTGATTCCGCGGATCTGGTACTCGACCGGGTCCTCAATGGTGATGATCTTGTCTTCGTCACTCTTGATTTCGTTAAGCGCCGCGTAGAGGGTGGTGGTTTTTCCGGAGCCGGTTGGGCCTGTGACCAGCACCATGCCGTACGGTTCGCGAATATAGCGGCGGAAGCGA
>DASZAG010000007.1:0-18827 GCA_035945555.1 Acidobacteriaceae bacterium | reverse complement strand
CTGAACATGCGCATCTGGTGCGCGGCGTTGAGCGTGCCGACTCGGTCGCAAGCGATGCGCACAAGTGGCTGAACGTTCCGTATGACTGCGGGCTGGTTTTTTGCGCCGACGAAGCGGCACATCGAAGCGCAATGTCACTTGCGGCCGCATACATTGTTTCCAGCGCCACTGAGCGCGATCCGCATGAGTTTGTTCCGGAAGAATCGCGCCGCGCTCGCGCTATTCCTGTGTATGCGGCACTTAGTTCGCTGGGGCGCAGGGGAGTTGCTGAAATGGTGGAACGCAACTGCCGCCAGGCTCGTCGTTTCGGAGATGCTCTTCGCGCCGCCGGCTTTCATGTTCTCAACGATGTGGTTCTGAATCAGGTGCTCGTGTCATTCGGCACGCCGGAACAGACGCAGGCGACTATCGCTGCGATTCAGCAGGATGGTACTTGCTGGTGCGGAGGTACTGTGTGGCAAGGGCATACCGCGATGCGCATCAGCGTGAGTAACTGGTCCACTACTGATGAGGACGTGGAACGCAGCATTGAAGCGATCGTAAGATGTGCGCGATTGGCGGGAAGGTAGTTGGTGCGGGGTCGCTTTCCCACTCATCGCAGAGAAGCCGCGATGAATGGGGCACCCAATTTTGGAGCGGAGCTGCGAATGCCCATGTCTCTGCGAGGCATGGGGCACCCGGCACCCGGCCTTTTCCTAATACGCCGGGATGCCGGTGACGCTTTGGCCGATGATGAGGGTGTGGATGTCGTGCGTGCCCTCATAGGTTTTTACGGATTCGAGATTCATCATGTGGCGCATGATTGGGTAGTCGTCGGTGATGCCGTTGCCTCCGAGGATGTCGCGTGCGAGGCGGGCGCATTCGAGGGCCATCCAGACATTGTTGCGCTTGGCCATGGAGATGTGCTGGTGATCGACTTTGCCGGAGTCTTTGAGGCGGCCGACTTGCAGCACGAGGAGTTGGGCCTTGGTGATTTCGGAGATCATCCAGGTGAGTTTTTCCTGAATGAGCTGGTGCGAGGCGATGGGCTCGTCGCGGAACTGCTTGCGCAGGAGTGAGTACTGGAGCGCGGTGTCGTAGCAGGACATGGCTGCGCCGATGGCTCCCCAGGCGATGCCGTAGCGGGCCTGGTTGAGGCACATGAGCGGCGATTTGAGTCCGCCGGTTTCGGGCATGAGGTTCTTGGCGGGAACACGGACATCTTGCAGCGAGAGCCCGGAGGTGACGGAGGCGCGGAGCGACCATTTGCCGTGGACGTCATAAGCGGAGAAGCCGGGGCGGTCGGTTTCGACGAGGAAGCCTCGAACTTTGTCGTCTTCGTCGGAGACCTTGGCCCAGATGACGGCGACGTCCGCGATGGTTCCAGAGGTGATCCACATTTTTTCGCCGTTGAGGATGTAGTCGTCTCCTGATTTGACGGCGCGGGTGCGCATGCCTCCTGGGTTGGAACCGAAGTCGGGTTCGGTGAGGCCGAAGCAGCCGAGCTTTTCTCCGGTGGCGAGGAGCGGGAGCCAGTAGTTTTTCTGCTCGTCGGAACCGAAGGCGAAGATGGGGTACATGACGAGGGCTGACTGGACGCTGACGAAGCTGCGGACGCCGGAGTCTCCGCGTTCGAACTCCTGCATGACGAGACCGTACTCGACGTTGGACATGCCGGCGCAGCCGTATCCGTGGAGATTGGCTCCGAAGAAGCCGAGGTGCCCCATTTGCGGGACGAGCTCGCGGGGAAAGCGGCCCTCGCGGTTGCATTCTTCGATGATGGGGATGAGGTTGTCTTCGATGAACTGGCGCGCGGTGTCGCGGGCGAGGCGCTCGTCGTCGGAGAGGAGGGAGTCGAACTGAATGAAGTCGACGCCTTTGAATTTGAAGGCCATGAGTGTTGTGGCTCCCTTGAATGATGGAGGAAACCTATTAGGGTAGCAGAGGACTGGCCGTCCCACATCTCCCCGCAAAAGGCGCGGGCAGATATGGGGCACCCGCGCCCGCTTCGCGTGGCCGCTGCCGATGGTTGCGGAGCAAAGGGGTAGTTGGCTTTGCAGGAACTATTGTGGGCGTGCAGGGCGAAATATTCCTCGACTGGGCGAAACATCAGTGCTAATCCTGTGTTCATCCCAAAGGCATTTAACTAAAGGATTTTTCAGGAGACATTGCAATGCGAGTCTTTGCCTGTTCTACGGCTCTTGGTGCTGTATTGGTTTTGGGGATCTCGTGTGGCGCGTGGGCGCAGGACCAGCCGGCGGCTGGATCGCCTCCGCCGGGAGCGGCGCAGACGCAGCAGGCTGCTCCGGACCAGAGTGCAGGGCAGAATGCGGCACCGGCGCAGGATGGGGAAATGCCTCCGCCGCCGATTGATGCTCGGCGCGGGCCGAATCCGCACCGGCAGGCAATGATGCTGGCGAAGAAGCTGGGGCTGACGCAGGGTCAGCAGGCGGATGTGGAGTTAATTCTGGCGAATCGCAAGCAGCGGGTGGAGCATGCGCGAAACGATGTAACACTTGCACCGCGGGATCGGCAGGCGGTGGTGAGGGAGATTAACCGGGACAGCGTGCGCAGGGTTAATGCGCTGCTGAATCCGGAGCAACGAGCGCAGTACAAGCAGTTGAGGCAGGAACAGAGGGCCAGGAGGATGGAGCAGCGGGAACAGCAGCAACCTGCGGCACCGCCAGCGGCCGGCAATCCCGAATAAAAAAAGAAAGGTTATGCAGGACTGAAAGCGAGTTCTTTTATGACGAAAGCCACGAAAGTTCGGAATGTGATTCTTGCGCTGGCGCTTGGCGCATTACCCATGGCAGCCTTCTCACAGATTGCAGTTGGAGTGTCTGTGCGGATTGCGCCTCCACCGCTGCCGGTTTATGTGCAGCCGCCATGCCCGACTCCGGGATACTTATGGACGCCGGGTTACTGGGCCTATGGTCCGAATGGCTACTACTGGGTGCAGGGCGTGTGGGTGGCGCCTCCGCGGGTTGGGTTGCTGTGGACGCCGGGCTATTGGGGATTTGTAGGCGGAGTGTATGGCTGGCATGCAGGCTACTGGGGTCCGCACGTGGGATTTTACGGCGGAGTTAACTACGGATTTGGCTACGGCGGCGTAGGGTTTGGGGGCGGCATGTGGCGCGGCGGCGTGTTCCAGTACAACACGGCTGTGGTGCGCGTGAACGAGACGGTGATTCACAACACCTATATTGACCGCACGGTGATCAACAACCGGGTGGTTAACCACTCGAGCTTCAACGGACCGGGCGGCATCAATGCGCGTCCGACGCCGATGGAGCAGGCGGCGATGCACGAGCAGCACTTCCAGCCGACGGCGCGCCAGCAGGCGTTCCACGACCAGGCGACCCGGAATGCGCGGGACGGCTTTGGCCATGGCAACGAGGTGAACACCCGCCAGGGCAACCAACAGCAACGCATTTCGCAGGGCGTACGGTCGGGGCAGTTGACTCCGGGCGAGACGCGTAACCTGGAGAATCGCGATTCGAGCATCAATCGGCAGGCGCAGGCGGATCGCGCGGCGAACGGTGGGCGGCTTACCCAGCAGGAGCGGCAGCAGATTAACCAGCGGCAGAACAACGTGAGCCGGTCGATCTATAACGACAAGCACAACGCGAACAATGACAGAGCGGCCGCTCAGCGCAACGGTAGAACGGCGCAGGGAGAAAAACGGCAGGCGCAACGTGTAAAGAATAACGACCGGCCGAGACGTTAACGGAGTGTCCACCCAGGTCCCAAAAGCGGGACCTGGGGCACCCGGCACCCGGCTGATGGCAACCAGTTTTACTGGTTGCCATCATTTTTTTTGTGAGCTAGTGAGTTCTGTGAAAAATTGTCGAGCGATGGTTGATGTCCAGCGTCTTTGTCGTTAGGAGGGTGCGGCAGGAATTCAGCAGCATAAACCAGCGCTCTCCGAACGACATATTGAGAGGCTCACAATGAACTTGAAGCGTACCGCAGTTAGCACGCAGTGGGTGAGGTCTGCCCGGGCAGTTATTTTCGTGGCATTGGCATTGGTGATTCCAGCAGCATGGGCGGGCGCGCACGCGCAGACGGCTGATTCGGGAAAGCAGGAATCGAAGGCTGAAGCGCGAACCTACGAAACTCTTTATCTGACGGGGCCGGTGCAGCACAATACCGCATTAGAGATTGTGACGGACCTTCGGAATTTTCTTCCGAGGGCGAAGGTTTTCTATGTCCAGGAGCAGAATGCCATTTCAATGCTCGGCACTCCTGATGAATTTGAGCTGGCGCGGAAGATGATTTCCGATCTCAATCGAGCGCGGAATACTTATCGGCTGACTTATACGATTACCGAGACGGATGGCGGGCAGGCGGCGACGACGCGACAAGTAGCGCTTCTTGTTGGCGCGGGCCAAACGACGAATTTGAAAGAGGGCGATCGGGTGCCGGTGATCACCGGGACGACGGATGCGGGAAGTGCGACCAACACGCAGGTGCAGTATCTGGACGTAGGGCTGAACATCAGCGCGTCGCTGGATGGAACGTCGGACCATTTGAGCCTGCGCACTAAGGTGGAGCAATCGGGAATTGCGCAGGAACCATCGGGATCGAGGTCGCAAGATCCGGTGGTGAGCCAAACCTACCTCGATGACACTTTGACGCTGGAACAAGGCAAGCCGGTGGTGCTGGGATCGCTGGATGTTCCGGGAAGCACTCGGCATATGACGATAAAAGTTGTGTCGGAGCCGGTTTCTTAGGTTGTAGCCTTTAACGGCTCCCACCCTTCGCATAAAACATGCGAAGGATGGACCACCCGGCTTAGATGTCAGCAGATTGTCATTTTTGCGATGGCAATCTTGAGAGGAGCGGAGGGGCATGTTAATGTCTACGGAATGGTTCTCGTCGACTCCAACGTGGCACAACAGCAAGTCCAGCGAATGCTGGCGGTGCTGTCTTGCATGATTGCGGGTAACTGAGCCTCGTTCGACCCAAAATAAGCTTGAACGGCCCGCCCAACCGGCGGGCCTTTTTCTTTGCCCGCCGAGTGGTTTGCGGCAGGTCGGATTGGCGTTGCGGTACCGGTCGCGGGAGAAGCTGTTTCCAATACCGATTTGATTTGCTGCCTGCGGGAAGTTATACGGTCGCGGCACAATATCCGGCGGGATCAAAGTCGTCGCGGCGTGGCGCTACTAGCAAGATTTCGGTGCAGGTAAGTGATAGCGATGTTCCGGATGCCAATATTGATTTGCCGGTGACGGGGCAGGGGAAGTAGGAAGGTTCGGGGAAGCCCTGTCGAAGGATTGGGTGAGAGAATCGCTCGCTCTAACGCGTCGGCCAGTTCCACTTAGGCATATTGAAAAGTGTTGCGCCCTCCAGCTTAGTTTCTCCGAAGTCCTTTACCAAGTGAAGGAGGGTACATATGGGAGCAGATTCCAGCTCGCTTATGAGTTTGGGTGAGTGCGAAACCACAATGATCTGCGCGTTCTTCGCCGCGGCCAGGATCAGTCTTGCGAGCGCTGGGAGCAGATCTGGATGCAGGCTGGTTTCCGGTTCGTTCAACACCATTAGCTCCGGCGGGCGCGGTGTGAGCAGGGCAGCGGCCAACAGCAGGTAACGCAAGGTGCCGTCTGACAGTTCAGCAGCTGAGAGCGCCCGGAGCAATCCGTGCTGTTGCAAGTGGAGCTCAAAGCGCCCATTTTGCACCTGGATCATAAGCCGGCTGCCGGGGAAGGCGTCACCCAGAGTGGTATCGAGCGCTTCATCCGATCGAATCTCCAGAATCGTCTGAAGTGCGGCAGCGAGATTGCTGCCGTCGTGATGAAGCACCGGCGTGAATGTTCCTATCTGTGCCGCGCGTGCAGGCGCTTCGGAGTCAGTGCGGAAGTGGTCATAAAAACGCCAGCCGCGAACGGCTTCGCGAACCGCCAACATCTCGGGAGCCCGCTGCGGGTCCGCGACGCTGGCCAGCATGCTGTCCGTATCAGAAAGGTGTTGCGTCAGCATCACCGGCTCCTCATCGCGTGTCGTGGCGAGCCATACGAAGTTGTTTCTGCGATCGACCAGGGCCGAGGCTTTCCGGTAGATCGGTCCGTGCCAAATGCACTCGCGCTTCACGTGCGGATCAAGCCCAAACATTGTTGCCGGAGGCGGCGGTGGAGGGTAGCCCAGATCAATGCTGTAACCATAGATATCACCGCCAAATCCAAGCTTGAGACTTGCGACCTTGCGGTGTGCCAGTGGTTCCACAGGATGGGTCCCTTGGCGAACGCTCCGAGCGATCGTCTCCGGACCAGCCCAGAAGGTCGAAGGCAGGCCACCTTCGCGGGCGAGCGAGGACACGACCGAATTCAATGCGGCATCAGAAAGAAGGCGGAGTGAGCGATACACGCTGGACTTTCCACTTCCATTCGCGCCGGTGATCAAACTTAGCTGGCCAAGAGGCAGGATGAGGTCGCGCAGTGACCGATAACCCTGGACAGCAATCGTGCGGATCATATGTGGATCAGCTTACCCCAACGACTGCTTTGAATAGTCCCGCCTCCGCTGCCTGCTTCCCGCGGTCGCGATATATAAAATCAACTGATGCTTTCCATCGCGAACCCAATCCCTGCTGCTTCGATCAAGCTGATTGTTTTTGATCTGGATGGGACGTTGATTGATTCACGTCGGGACCTGGCGACGGCTGTGAATGCGATGCTGACGGAGATGGGGCGTCCTGCGCTGCCGGAGAAGGTGGTTGCCGAGTATGTGGGCGATGGCGCGGGGATGCTGGTGCGGCGGGCGCTGGGCGATCCGGAGGACGAGCATTTAGTCGATGAGGGCGTGGAGCGGTTTCTGGCGTGCTACAAGCGGCACATGCTGGACCACACCCATGTTTACGACGGGGTGTTTGAGGCGCTGGAGGCGCTTCGCGTGATTCCCTCAGGGGCTGAAGCCCCATTGAAAAATGGAGATTCTGTGGACGGCCTGAAGGCAGTCCCCTTCAAGGGCGGCGCGGGTGGCGGTGAGCGGAAGTTTGCGGTGCTGACGAATAAGCCGGTGAATCCTTCGAAGAAGATCTGCGAGGCGCTGGGGATGACGAAGTATTTTTTCCAGATTTATGGCGGGAACAGCTTTGGGACGAAGAAGCCTGATGCGGAGGGTTTGCGCGCGCTGATGAGTGAGGCGGGTGTGCGGGCGGAAGAGACGGTGATGGTGGGCGATTCGGTTGTTGACGTTCTGGTGGCGCGCAATGCGGGAACATGGGTAATCGGTTGCCTGTATGGGTTGTCATCGCATACATTAGAGACTGTTGTTTCCGACTGCACGGTCGATGCGGCGTCGGAATGGCCGCTGGCATTGGATGCGGCAGGAAAACAATAAAATCGATCGCAGCCGGTGGGTAAGTCGGGCCGGATTCCTTGGAAGCCTCGCGATGCAAAGCTGAAGCGAACCAATCCCTCAGTGGCTAAAGCCGTCTGAGGGTGGGCAATATTTACGGCACGGCTAAAGCCATGCCCCTCCAAAACCTTCGAGTTTGCCGTTCCCACAGCGGCATGGAATAAGAACAGGCGCACTGCGTCCTTTAACGATTGGGAGGATTTCGTTTGCTCCGTTCACGCCTGGCTGTTGGTATTTCTCTATCCATTTTTGCTTCGATAATGACGGCTGGTCCTGCGTTCGCGCGGACTGTTCCTGCTGCGACTCCGCCTGCGGGCGGTGCTGCACCTGCGCCGACAGGCATAGCGGCGGTGACCGGCACGGTGACGGATGCGACCGGAGCGATTGTTCCGGGAGCGCAGGTGGCGCTGACGAATGCCGATGGAGTCACGGTGGCTTCGACGACGACGGACGCGACGGGTGGGTTTCGGCTGGCGCCGAAGACGGCGGGCACTTATTCGCTGCTTGTGAACATAAAGGGCTTTCAGCCATTCAGCGAGGCGGTGACGGTCGGACCCAGGCCGATTGCGACGCTGAATGTAGCGCTGTCAGTGGCGCGGTCAGTGCAGCAGGTGACTGTGAGCGCGACGAACAGCGTTGACCTGACGGCGAGCGACAGCAACGGCGATACATCCGTAATGACATCGGGGGAACTCAAAGACTTGCCGATTTTCGATAACGATTACGCCACGGCGATGAGCAGCTTTCTGGACCAGGGCGATTCGGGGACATCGGGATCGGGACTGCTGGTGGATGGCGTGGAGGCGAACCGGGCGATGGTGTCTCCGTCGGCAGTGCAGGAAGTGGTGATTAACCAGGACCCTTACTCGGCGCAGTACTACTGGCCGGGGCGCGGGCAAATTGACATTATCACGAAGCAGGCGGCGAACAAGTATCACGGTGAATTTAATTCCTTCTTCCGCGACTCGATATTTAATGCGCAGCAGGACCTGTCGCCGAACAAGCCTTCGGAACAGCGGCGGATTTTTGAAGGCGACCTGACGGGCCCGATGCCGCACCTGAAGAACACGATGTTTCTGGCGTCGGCGAATGTGCAGGCGGAAGATCTGGACGCTGTGGTGAATGCGATTGTGGTGCCGACGCCGGGGAATCCGATGGGCATTTTTAACGAGAACGTGCCGGCGCCGACGAGGGACACGGAGTTTTCCATTAAGGTGGGGCACCAGATCAGCGATAAGCAGAGCGCGTCGCTGATGTATGCGTATCAGCGCACGGCGAACAAAAACGAGGGCGTGGGGAACCAGACGCTTCCGGAGGCGGGATTTAATACGCTGGGGCGCGAGGATGATCTTGTGTATCACGATAACTACATCATTTCGGCGAAGGCTCTGAATGAGGCGTCGGTGGTGCTGGTGCGAGGGTATAACCCGGTGAAGGATGCGCAGGAGGGTCCGAAGATTTCGGTGGCTGGAGATTATGTGGGCGGGAGCGCGCAGAACGACCAGGTGTCGTCGAATTACAACGCTCGCCTGCAGGACGTTATGACATGGACGCTGGGGCCGCACACGCTGAAGTTCGGCGTGGAGATTCCGCACCTGGGCCGGAGCGTGTTTGAGGATGAGACGAACCGTAATGGCAGCTACAACTTCAGTCCGGAGTATGCGCCGGACGGCACGACGGTAGTGACGTCGGCGATACAGAACGAGCAGGCAGGGAACCCGTCGGGATATTCGATTAACCAAGGCCAGACGCGGTTTGTGTATCACCGCGATGAGCTGGGCGGATTTGTGCAGGACCAGATCAAGCTGATGCCGTGGTTCTCTGTGACTCCGGGCTTGCGGTATGACTGGCAGAATTTTCTGGTGAGCGATGTAACTAATTTTTCGCCGCGCGTGTCGTTTGCGTGGGTGTGGGACCAGAAGCATGAGATGGTGTTGCGCGGCGGCGGCGGCGTGTATTTTGACCGCGCCGGCGGCGGGCCTCTCCTGGACCTGGCTCGCTACTCGCCGGGCAAGCTGCGATTGCTGCAGGTGTCGTCGAATCAGCAGCCATTGTGCTATCCGATTAGCGACTGCGGCGTGGATGTGGGGGCGTTGCCACCATCGCTGACGGAGCTTAGCCCGAATATTCGCACACCGTATTCCCTGCAGTATGGGCTGTCGCTGGAGCGCAAGGTGGGCGAGAACGGAACGGTGTCGATTGGCGGGCGGATGAACCGCGGCGATGACCAGTACCGCTCAATTGACGTGAATGCGCCGCTCGGGCCAGACTACTCGGTGCGGCCGGACCCGACTCTCTCGCAGGTGCGTCAGATCCAGTCAGAGGGAACCCAGATTGGGTCGGCGCTGGACATGAATTATCGCGGGCGGTTCAACAAGCGCTTTACGGGCTTTGCCTGGTACACATGGAGCCATTACGCCAACAACACTGACGGGTTCTGGTTTTTCCCGCAGAACCAGCGGGATCCGGATGCAGAGTGGGGGCCGTCAAGCTGGGAGCGCCGCAACCATTTCGGGTTTTATGGCGCGATCAATCCCAAGCACTTGCTGAACGTGGGAGTGGGCGTGTTCGCCAACAGCGGGCAGCCTTACACGATCCATACGGGGGACGACAATTACGGGACGAGCCTGTTCAATGCGCGTCCGGATGGAGTGGCGCGCAACTCGGAGATCGGGCCGGACTACGCTGATCTGGATTTGCGATGGGGCTATGACTTCAAGATCAATCCTAAAGACAAGGACGAGAGCCCGACGATTGGGTTGAGTGTGGCTTCGTTCGATGTGCTGAATCATCCGAACGGATCGTATGTGGACAGCACGGAGGGAAGTCCGGACTTTGGGCAGGTGACAAGCGCCGATCCTCCGCGAAGGATGCAGATGGGCCTGCGGATGATGTTCTGAACTGCGCGGGACTGGCCGTCCAGGCAGACGCGCTTCGCGCCATTGCGGTGCCGGCATTTGTGGCCGTTCCCGGTGGTCGCGGGAGCGGCCGATTCGCCTCGATAAAAAGGAATGCCTGCTTAGCGGCGGGAATGTGCCGCGGGATGTTTTAATAGATTGCAGACATAAATTGTCAATTCGATACACCCCCTCGGAAGATGCAGCGGAGGCTTCAAGTTTCATGCACTTTGGAAAATTGAGCGGATACTTTGTGTATCCCGTTATGGCAACGGCCATACTTTTCGCGTCAGCACAGTTGCACGCGCAGGACGCACCATCACAGCAGCAGCAGGCAGAGGCTCCGCAATCGCAGTCGCAACAGCAGACTTCGGAACAGCGCGTTCAGGTTCTGCGCGAGGCACAGCAGCGGGTGAGGGCGCGTCGCGAGAAGCGCGTGCGGCAGATTATTGCCGACACCTATTCGCACAAATATGAGGTTTATTTTGGCGGGGGCTATCTGCGCTTCCGTCCGGGCCATTCGCTGCAGAGAGACAGCGAAGGCGGGTGGAATGCGGGCATTACGGATTATCTGCGAGGGAAGCTGGGAGTCACGGCGGATTTTCGCGGCTATTACGGAACCACTTTTACCGATGTGAATGAGTTTCAGGTATTTAACCCCAGCATCAGCCAGTACACGTTTATGGCTGGCCCGCAGTATCGGTTTTTTGAAGGGCAGCATTGGGGCTGGAACGCTTACGTGCTGGCCGGAGTGGGACATGGCAATTTTGGAACGGGAACCGGTGGTCTTCCGCCGGACTTGATCGGCCTGTATTCGGACGGCAATGCGCTGAACGTGATGCCGGGCGCGACGGTGGATTACAACCTGGGACCGGGGCTGGCGATTCGGCTTTCGTCCACCTATTTGATGAGCCGCTATGGCGGCGACACCCAGAACAACGTTGGCTTCACCATGGGAATGGTGTACCGCTTCGGCAGGCAGAAATAGTTGGGAAGTAAGGGTTGAATTGCGTCGAAAGCTCTATGGATCGCGTCGAAAGCTTTATGGATCTGACGAGCACACAACGCGTATTGATTTACCGGCTGGGCAGCCTGGGCGATATGGTTGTCGCGCTTCCGGCGTTGCATTTGATTAAGCAGTCATTTCCCCGGGCGCGCCGGCTTCTGCTCACAAATCATCCGGTGCATGCGAAGGCTCCCGCAGCATCGGCGGTCCTGGGAAACTCGGGGCTGGTTGATGGATTCATCAGCTATCCGGTAGGGGCACGCAGCTTTATGCCGCTGGCCAAGCTCTGGTGGCAAATTGCCCGATTCCGTCCGCAAGTGCTCGTTTATCTTGCGGCGTCGCGGGGCGACGATCACGTCAAGCGCGATGCCCGCTTCTTTCGTGCTTGTGGCATTTCGAAAATCATTGGCTTGCCTTTGGGGCCGTCAGCCAAATCCACTTATTTTCCGGAGACCGAACTTTGGGAACACGAGTCGGCCCGGCTCTCCAGGATGATAAGGTCGCTTGGCACTTGCGATCTTGATGACAAGAGGAGCTGGGACCTCGGACTTACCGACGAGGAGAAGAAGAGCGCTCGTAACGCGCTCTCTGGTCTCGGAGGGGCGCCTTATGTGGTGTGCGGCGCGGGCACCAAGATGCAAGCCAAAGACTGGGGCAAGGAGAACTGGCGAAAACTGCTCACACGGTTGAGCGCAGAAATGCCGGACCGCGCGTTGGTGATGGTCGGAGCCAAAGAGGATGCGGAGGTGAGCGATTACGCCGCAAGCGAATGGCGCGGATCGGTCGGGAATCTCTGCGGTGGCTTGAGCGTGCGTGAATCTGCGGCAGTTATGAGCAATGCCGAGTTGTTCATGGGGCCGGACAGCGGTCCTATGCACCTGGCTGCGGCGGTCGGTGTTCCGTGTGCGTGCGTATTCGCGGCGCGTGACAAACCGGGCGCCTGGTATCCCATGGGGCAGGCGAACCGGGTGATCTACCATCGGGTGGATTGCATGCAGTGCTATCTAGAAACCTGCGTTGTGCAAAAGAAGAAATGCCTCACATCCATCACCGTTGATGAAGTGTTTTCGGCGGCGATGGATGCGTGGAAAAGCGGCAAAAAAGCGGCATTCACGGAAGATAGAGTTTGACGGCTTCCGCGAGAGACTGGGCGACGCAGTCCGCGAGACTGGATGCCTGCTGCGCGCCGGATTTTTGGCGGCTGGGTTCCCCCGCGATAAAGATGCTGGGCATGGAGAGATTGCGCGCCGCCTGAATGTCGGAAAGAGAATCGCCGATCATAATGCTGTTGGTTGAGGATGCGCCAGGGAAGTCACGGAAGGCCTGTTGGAAAAGTCCAGTACCGGGCTTGCGGCAATCGCATTGATTTTTGTCGTGCGGGCAAAAGTAGAAGGCGTCGACGTGGGCTGAATGCGCTGCCAGATGCTCCTGCAACTCACGGTGCAAAGTGCGCACGTCATTTTCGCTGTAGAGTCCGAGAGCTACTCCGCGCTGGTTGCTGATGATGATGACGGTGCGCCCAGAGGAGTTGAGCGCGGCAACGGCGGCCTCGGAGCCAGGGAGCAGGTGGAAATCGCTCCATTGGGAGATATATTCGCCCTCGGGTGGCTTGCGATTTATGACACCATCGCGATCGAGAAAGACATACTTGATACCGGCAAAAGCGCGATGACGCTGAGTCGTTTCGTGATTGGTGGTCATTGTATGATAACGAGGAATCACCTGCTTTTAGAGTAGATGAATTCGCGGAGCAACTATGGGGTTTCAAACCGGTCCAGGGCAGATTTTTACGGAAAGCATTGCGGAGCATCAGGCAGTCATCGAGCAGCTTTCCGGTCAAATGGGAGTTCTGGAGCAGATTGCGACGGAAATGACGCGCGCGATACTCGCCGGTCGAAAGGTACTCTGGTGCGGGAATGGAGGCAGCGCGGCTGACTCTCAGCATCTGGCAGCGGAGTTTGTTGGGCGCTTTCGTCGTGAGCGGCGCGGCCTGCCGTCGATTGCGCTGACGACGGATACATCAATCCTTACTGCTGTCGCCAATGACTTTGGATATGAGGAAGTGTTTCGGCGTCAAGTGGAAGCACACTGCGTCGAGGGCGACATTCTGGTGGGATTTACTACTTCCGGCACGAGCAAAAACGTGTGCGCGGCGTTGCGCGCTGCCCGCGAGCTGGGCGCGTTTACCGTGGCATTTACCGGCGCGGATGGAGCGACTGCGGGAGAGATTGCTGACTTGAATCTGTGCGTTCCGTCGAAGAACACAGCGCGTATCCAGGAAGCGCACATTTTGTGTGGGCACCTGCTGTGTGACTGGGTTGACGCCCGTGTGTGCGAAGCTCGCGATTGTGAAAAGGAAGGCGCCGCCCGATGATTCGTGATTTACACCGCATTGTTCAACTGATTGAGCGCGACTGGCGAGACGTTCGCGCGCTGGTGGTGGGCGACGTGATGCTTGACCGGTACATCTGGGGGGACGTCGAGCGAGTATCTCCCGAGGCTCCGGTGCCGATTGTCCGGTCGAATCATCGAACCGAGCAACCGGGGGGCGCGGCCAACGTCGCTATGAATATTGCGGGGCTGGGCGCGAAGTCATCGCTGTTCGGGTTTCGCGGGAACGATGTGGATGGAGAGTGTCTGACCGCGTGTCTTGAGAAGGCCGGCATTGACGCCCATCTGACAGTCGCCGCGGATCATCCGACCACGTCGAAGCTGCGGATTCTAGGTGGAAGCCAGCAGATGCTGCGCCTGGATACCGAGGAGACCACGAGCTTTTCCGATGCTGCGTATGAGGAGCTGATTGCGAAAGCGGAGGAGGCTCTCAAGGCGACTGACGTTCTGTTGCTCTCTGATTACGCGAAAGGGGTGCTTTCGGAAGCAGTTTGTCAGCGCCTGATCCAGAAGGCGAGGAAGATTGGAATCCCGGTTTTAGTTGATCCGAAGCAGCGGAACTTCTGGCGCTATCGCGGAGCAACCACGATCTGTCCGAATCTGAATGAGCTTTCTGCGGCGACCGGAGTAGCGGCGAAGAATGTGAGCGGCGTGCTCGCAGCCGGGCAGAGGCTTGTTTCTGAATTAGAGCTTGATTGCTTAACAGTGACGTTGAGCGAGAAGGGCATTGCTCTGCTTCGGACGGATTCACAAATTATGTCTTCGGCAGCGGCGCGACAGGTATTCGACGTATCCGGCGCGGGTGATACCGTGATCGCAACGCTGGCGCTGGCTCGGGCGTGCAAACTCGACGAAGAGACGACGCTTGGACTTGCAAATATTGCGGCGGGCATTGTGGTAGGCAAGGTAGGAACCGTGCCGTTGAAGATTGATGAGTTGCTGACCGCCTTAATGCCTGAGATCGGATTGCACGCGGGCGAGAAGGTTCTTGATCTGGAACGGATGAAGAGTCGGGTGGCCGCGTGGCGTGCGTCGGCGGAAAAGATCGTATTCACGAATGGGTGCTTTGATCTGCTGCACATCGGCCATATCACGCTGCTGGAGCAGGCGCGACAGGATGGGGACCGCCTGGTGGTAGGGATCAACAGCGACGCTTCAGTCAAAAGGCTGAAGGGGCCAAATCGTCCGGTGGTTGGAGAGAATGAACGCGCGCGAATTCTGGCGGCGTTGTCGGCCGTTGACGCCGTGGTGATATTCGACGAGCCTACGCCGCTGGAGGCGATCCTGGCGCTGAAGCCGGATGTGATTGTTAAGGGCGGCGACTACAGTGAAGCAACTGTTGTCGGCGCGAAAGAAGTACAGTCGTGGGGAGGTCGCGTGAAGATTGTTCCCACCGTGGCAGGTTTCAGCACGACCAACCTCATTGCAAAGGCCGCATCGCCCGAGGAATCACCTCAGGAATCAATGAGCGGCAGCGTGTAGCGCAGACCCATCTTTCTGGAACATGTGACGAATGCCGCGCAGGGCCTGGCGGGTGCGCTCCTCATTTTCAATGAGTGAGAAGCGGACGTGTCCGTCACCATATTCGCCGAATCCGATTCCGGGACTGACGGCCACTTTGGCTTCCTTGAGCACCAGGGTGGAGAATTCGAGCGAACCCAGGTGCCGGTAATTCTCCGGAATGCGGGCCCAGACGAACATGGTGGCCCGGGGCAGAGCCACTTCCCAACCAAGCTTATTGAGTCCCTGCACGAGCACATCGCGGCGGCTGCGGTAGTTGTCGCAAATCTCGCTTACGCAGTCCTGCGGGCCTTCCAGGGCGAGGATAGAGGCGACCTGTATAGGGGTGAATGTGCCGTAATCAAAATAGCTCTTGATACGGGCCAATGCGGCAACGAGGGTTTTGTTCCCTACCATGAAGCCGACACGCCATCCGGGCATGTTGTAGCTCTTTGAGAGGGTGAAGAACTCAACGGCGATGTCCTTTGCGCCGGGCACTTCGAGGACGGATGGAGCGCGGAAGCCGTCGAAGGTGATGTCGGCGTAGGCGAGGTCATGCACGAGCCAGATGTTGTGCTGGCGGCAGAGGTCTACGACCCGCTGGAAAAATGCCAGATCTACGCACTGGGCTGTGGGGTTCGCCGGGAAATTCAGGATGAGCATCTTGGGTTTCGGATACATGAGCGGGATGGTTTGCTCCAGCTCGGCGAGGAAGCTGTTGGTGTCGTGAATGGCGAGACTTCGGATGTTGGCGCCAGCGATCACAGGTCCATATATATGAATGGGATAGCTCGGATTGGGGACCAGGACGACGTCGCCCTGATCGAGGGTGGCGAGGCAGAGGTGGGCGATGCCCTCCTTGGAGCCGATGGTTACGATTGCTTCCGAATCAGGATCGATTGCGGCACCGTAACGACGCTCGTACCAGTTGGCAATGGCGCGACGGAGGCGGGGGATTCCACGGGAAAGGGAATAACGGTGAGTGTCCGGCTTGCGGGCAGCCTCGATCATCTTATCGACGATGTGCTGCGGGGTGGCCCCATCGGGGTTACCCATGCCGAAATCGATAATGTCCTCCCCCCGGCGGCGTGCAGCAGCCTTTAAATCTGTTGTGATATTGAAAACGTAAGGTGGGAGGCGCTTGATTCTTGAGAAATTTTCCACTCAAATCCTCTGCTTTTTCGTTAATATATATCTTTCAGGCGAGATGCAGGAGGTGGTCCTGCACGGGTCATAGAACCCACGCCTTGCGAGAAGTTGTTAAGCATTGAGGCCCCAGCATCGGCATGATGGATCTTCCTGATCCCCCCGCCGCTCCCCACTGGATCCTTTTGCAATCTTTTAATACAACTTGGTTGGCGTGCATGTATTGATTGAGGCAATGGCAACTTCTGAATACATTCCGGAAAAAGGAAATCCAGCAGGTGATCAGCCAGCGTTAGCAGGCGTGATTCGAATGCGTCCACCACGCGGACGCATTGGCGAGTCTCTGCTCGCACCTCTACCGATGGTGATCAATGACGGCGCGGCGATTCTGCTGGCGCTGATCGCCGCGTTAATTCTGCGTGGTTTTGTCGTCGACGAGTACTTCAGTTGGAAAAGCCTGGTCCATAGCATGGGTAAGGGACCGCTGGCTGTCGCGTATCTGAGCTGGTTCGTGCTCATGTATGTATTGGTTGCACGGCGGTATGGGCTATATGGCCGACTTTTGAAGGGCACAAATGCTGCGCATGAGCTTCGCTTGACGGCTCAGGCAGGGATGACCGCGGGGCTACTGTTGTGCGGGCTGTTATACATGGTCCACAACCGTGATATTTCCCGCGCGCTGGTGCTTCTGCTTACATTCAGCGCCATGTTTTCGCTCTGCATACGCCGGCTGGTTTGGAGAATGCGGCGCTACCGACAGTTCGAAGAGGGACTGGCAACCCGCAGGGTGGTGATTTTGGGAACGAACCATCTTGGGTATGCGCTTGGGCGCCAGGTAAAGGCGCAACCTCGACTTGGATATACGCTGAGCGGATTTATGCCTGCGCCCGGTGGTGAGCTGCTGGCGAAGACGCTGGGGCTGGAAGTGCTAGGTGAAGTAAAGGATTTGCGGCAGGTTGTGCGCAGAAACTTTATTGATGAAGTGATTATTGCCGATTCATGCCCAGTGGAGCAGGTGATTCGACTGCTGAAGGAGGCTGGAGAGCTTGGAATCGACGTCAGCGCAATATCGGGTTATTACAATGACCTGGCGGTGAACGCCGGAGTCGAATATCTTGGGGTGTTCCCGCTTGTGTCACTGCATCGGCGAATGCAGCGCACTTTCTCGCTGGCTGTGAAGCGGACTGCGGATTTTGTGTTGTCGCTCATGGCGTTGATTGTGGCCACGCCGGTGATGTTGGCGGTCGCGATTGCAATTCGGCTGGAGAGCGGCGGTCCGGTTTTCTATGTTGGCCAGCGAATTGGAAAGCGCGGGCGAGTGTTCCAGTGCTACAAGTTCCGCACAATGGTTTCCAATGCGGACCAGATCAGAAAGGATATGGAAGCGCTCAACGAGCGTGACGGGATTCTATTCAAAGTGAGGAATGACCCGCGAGTGACTCCGCTGGGTCGCTTCCTGCGAAAGTACAGCCTGGACGAACTGCCGCAATTCTTTAATGTGCTGCGCGGCGAGATGAGCCTGGTTGGTCCACGTCCACCGATTCCAACTGAAGTGGAGAAGTACAAGTTGGAGCACCTGCGGAGGTTGGAGGTTCTGCCCGGCCTCACCGGATTGTGGCAGGTGGAGGCGCGTGGGGACGCATCGTTTGCCAAATACATCGCGCTCGACACAGCATACGTAGAGCACTGGAGCCTGGGGCTCGATTTGAAGATCATGCTCCGGACGGCCGAAGTGGTGCTTCGCGGAACAGGCGTATAGAAGCGCGGACTTCACGGCAGAAGCAGGACTGGTGTACCCACCAAGACAAGTGCAGGTCCCTCCGCTGCGTCATTGCTCTGCAATGACTTCGGTCGGGATGACAAAATTAATCTTCGGAAACGCCCGCAAACAATCCTGAATCATCTGTGATGTGAACGGGGCCTTTTGTTGCCGCGAGCAGATAGCGCTCGGTGGTTCGGTGCTCAGTGAGCAGATTCTTAACGCGATCGAGCACGCCGGACTGCGAGCCATGCTTTGCAAAGGCTTCCCACTTGAGCCGCGCGCTGTCGCCCAAATCGAGCGACAGCGACCACGGAACCGTTGACGCGCCGGAAAGCTCGGGGCGGCTGCGCACCGTTACGAACGGAGTACTGGAGTAGTAGAGCTTTTGCGGGGCCCACGGAGAAAGATTGTGCTCCGGGAAGACTTCGGGGCGGATGGCCCAGTGGAAGGCCGCGGTAGTTGCGGCCGACACGACGGTGTGGTCGCGATGCAGGTTGACGCCACCATCTCCTCCGAAGGTGAGGATGACGTGGGGGCGGAGTGAGCGGATGCGCGCGACGATGTCACCGGTGAGCTTGTAAAAGTCCTGATGCAGCAGATCTCCGTCAGGATATTGCAGGACTTCGTGACGGGTAACTCCGAGAAGTTCGCATGCCGAGGCCAATTCGGCGCGGCGCTGCCGGCCAAGTTTCTCGTTGTCCTCGAGGCCTCCGCGAAAGTGCGCTGCCTGGCCGTCGGTGAGGCAGAGCAGGCTGGTGTCAATGCCGTTGCGATGGGCCATTATGAATGC
>DASZAG010000006.1:0-6974 GCA_035945555.1 Acidobacteriaceae bacterium | reverse complement strand
ACCTCGCCGTCGAACCCGCCCCACGCGCCATTGCCTTCTGCGGCATCGCTCGTCCCGAGGAATTCTTCTCTGCGCTCCGCTCCCGGGGCATCGAACCCGCCGCGATAGTCGCCTTTCGCGATCATCAGCGTTACTCCATGTCGGAGCTCAATCGGCTCACCGCCGCACTCCAACACCACAAGGCGCAGAGCTGGATCACCACGGAAAAGGACGAGGCCCGCCTCACCCCAGCACAACGCACGCTGCTCGAGAAAATCGCCCCGTTACACATCGCGCGACTCCAGGTTTCGCTCGAAGATGAGCCCGCCATCGTGCGCCAAATCCGCAGCCTGCTTGTGAGAAAATAAGCCATTGCCTGAACAATCCAAGCAGTTGAACGTGCTTGTCATGCGGTTGAGCGCGATGGGCGACATTCTCCACGCGCTGCCCGCTATCACCGCCCTGCGCCAGTCCCACCCTGGTTGGCGAATCGGCTGGGCAGTCGAGCCGCAATGGAAGCCGCTCCTGGCCGCCAACGGCGCAACAGAGCGCAGCCCGGAGATGCCACTTGTCGACCGTGTGCACGTCGTTCCGGCTCGGAAATGGGCACGCTCTCCCGTCAGCCCTCGGACGCTTCGCGAAGTAGCACAGACCCGTCGAGAATTGCGGGCAGAACGATACGATATTTGCGTTGACCTTCAGGGAGCCATGCGTTCTGCCTGGATCGCCAATTGGGCACGCGCGCCCCGAGTCATCGGCGAAGACCAGCCTCGCGAGCGTGTGGCGCGTTACCTCTTCACCGAGCGCGTCCACACGAGCGGAGTCCACGTCATCGAGCAAGCCATGGAAGTCACGAACGCCATTCTCGGAGAGAGCCTGACGACGCCTTTGCCGTTGTTGCCCTGTGACGCCGCCGCGGAGCGCAAAGCCGACGCCGTCGCAAAACCATTCGTACTGCTCAATCCCGGTGCGGGCTGGGGCGCGAAACGCTGGCCCGCTGATCGCTACGCGGCCGTTGCCGAAAATTTGCGCAGGTCTGACTACAACGTAGTGGTCAACGCCGGACCCGGCGAAGAGTTTCTCGCCAGTCAGATAAGCAAATTGAGCCGCGAAGCGGCTTCTGTTTTTCGGTCTTCCATTGCGGAACTCATCTCGCTCACGCGCCGCGCTGCGCTCGTCATCGGCGGAGATACCGGCCCAATGCATCTCGCTTCCGCCCTGGGCCGTCCCGTGGTCGCAATCTTCGGGCCGACAGACCCCGCCCGCAACGGGCCATTTGGCGGCAATTTCCGTGTCCTGCGCCATCCCCAAAGCAAGCGTGACCACTCGCGCCACTCAGAGCCGGAAGCCGGATTGCTCACCATCACTCCCGAAGCCGTGCAAAGCGCCGCCGCTGAATTACTCCAGGAGGCCAGCTAAATGCCGACGGGATGGAGCAAAATTGCGCGCCGCATTCGCGTGCCTCTGGGCTTCGTCTTCGCAGCCTTTTTTCTATGGCTGGCACGCCCCTCTGCGCCTTACCTGGCCTTGAGTCTGCTGCTGGTTGTGCCGGGTATATGGCTTCGCGCCTATGCGTCCGGCTATGTAAAGAAGAACACCGAGGTCACAACCACTGGTCCGTACGCCTACACGCGCAACCCGCTCTATCTCGGCTCCATGCTCATCGCCTTTGGATTCGCACTCGGAGCGCGCAGCCCTTGGATCGCACTTGCGCTGGCCGTGCTCTTTGCCGTCATCTACATTCCCGTCATCCGGTCTGAAGAGGCATTCCTGCACTCGCAGTTTCCTGACTACGGAGCCTACGCCGACCGTGTCCCGCGCCTCATCCCTCGCCTCCGGCCCGCGCGCACGACCAGCGCCGAGAGCGGCGCATTTTCCGCCGCACTCTATCGCAAACATCGCGAGTACAATGCATTGATAGGTTCAGCGGCAATTTACGCCGCGCTCATTCTTAAACTCTGTCTTTGGCGGTTCTTTCAATTTCCACTCAGGTGAGTCTCTGTATTGATTTCGCGTCCTTTGTTTCTTTCCGCTCTGAGCTTCGCGTTGCTTCTGTCTCCGCTTCATGCGGAGCCACTGCCGTCCATGCCCCAGCTTCAGGCGCCGCAAACCGGCTTCAGCTTTCCCGCAAAGCAAACTCTGAATTACACAGTAGACTGGCGCGTATTTCCCGCCGGCGTTGTTTCCTTCCATGAGCTGGCCGACGGAAACGGTGAACATATTTCAGTTACGGCCGACACATTGGGCGCAGTCAATCTGTTGTTCCGTGTCACTGACCGTTTTCAATCATCCTTCAACCGGCAAACAGGCTGCTCGCAGGATTTCGCCAAGCAGTTGGTCGAAGGGCGCCGAAAAGTGAACAGCACGCTTCGGTTTGATTACGGGCAAAGCCAGGCAATCTTTGACGAGGACAACCTCGTATCCGGCATTCGCAAGCATCAGACTTACTCAATTCCGTCCTGCGTCACGGATTCGCTCTCTGCGATCTTTTACGTGGCGTCGCAACCGCTGGACATCGGACAGAGTTTCGAATTTCCGCTCGCCGATGCCCTGCGCACCATCAAAGTCACGATGAAAGTGGAAGGCCGCGACACCATCAAAACTCCCGCCGGAACATTCCAGACCATCCGCGTTGAGCCCACCGCCGATGCCGGCGTCGTAAAAAATCGCGGCAACATCTGGATCTGGTATTCCGATGACGCTCGCCACATCCCCGTGCAGATGCGCGCCCGGCTCTTCTGGGGAACCATCACCTTTCGGCTCACATCAATCGAGCAGAAATAGCTATCGCGCCGTTTCCGCCCACGCCTGCGCCGTCACGTGTTTCCCGTCGAGGTAAAAGCTCGACATGCCGTCCATGTCCGTTAGATAGGTAACGACGTGCGCCGATTGCAACTCCTCCAGAACTTCATGTCGGGGATGACCATAATAATTCCGCCGCCCCACTGAGATCGCAGAAAACTGCGGCGCAACCGCGGCCAGAAACGCCGGTGTTGTGGATGTAATGCTGCCGTGGTGTCCCACCTTCAACACATCAGAATGTAATCCGCCCTCCGCCACCATGCGCTCCTCGCTGGGACGTTCAGCATCACCCTCAAGCAGTGCGGAAGTGTCTCGGTAAGTCAGTTGCAGCACCAACGAGTCGTTATTGCTCGGCGTCTTGCCCGGGCAGTAATCAGGCGCGGGAGCGAGTACGCGAATGTTCACTCCGCCAAACGTGAACTGGTCTCCCGCCACATAGCGATGAACGTTCGCCCCCGCCTGCGCGGCGCTGTGCAGCAGGTTTTCATACACCGGCACGTCAGGATCCGGCCCCACCCAAAGCTGTCGCGGTCTGAAGTTCGCAAATACAGCTGGCATGCCGCCAATGTGGTCTTCATGTGCGTGCGTCAGAGCCACCGCGTCCAGTTGCCGGATTCCCCGCGACCACAGCACCGGAGAGACCACATCCTCGCCAATATTGAAATTCGAGTCTGGCTTCTCTCCCACCAGCCCACCCGCATCCACCAGCAGCGTCTTGCCATCCGGCGTCACAATCAGCAGGGAATCGCCTTGCCCCACATCAATTGCGGTAACCTCAAGTTCGCCTGCATGCCGCTGGAACGGGCGCGGCATCACCAAGAGTGCCGCAGCCAATCCCAGGGCCACTACGGCCAGCGGCATCCCCCATCGCCGTGCGCGAATGGCGCAAATGGATGCCGCGATCAAAACCATCCACAGTACCGCCGTTAGAGGCGACGGCATGGGAACGCGCAAATTTCCGCCGCGCAGTGCAGCGAAAGCCGTTACCACCTGCGTTACTGCGTGCAGAATGGCCGCCGTGGCCGCACCCGGAATAAACGCCATTGAGGGCGCAATCATCAGCACAGCAAAAGTCAGCAGCGCGCATGGCAGCAGTATGCCAATAAACGGCACAACCAGCACGTTTACCGGCAGCGCGAACAGAGTTATGCGGTGGAAATACGCCGCCATCGGCAGCATCATGAAAAGTTCGATCGTCGTTGAAACGGCCAGCAGCTCTGCTCCAAGCAGCAACATTCGCATCGTCCATGGAAAGACTTTCCACGCGAGATACCGCCCCACCCACGGCCGCAACAGTTGTGCCCCAATCCGTACCATTACTCGAAATTGCGCCACCCGAGGTGGAAGCGCCGCATCCACTCGCGTCTGGCGCAGATCGCGCAACCCCCGCAGCAGCGGCCCAAAAGTCTTTTCGGCCAGCGGAGCGGCAATTCCCGCAATGGCCAGCACGGAAAGCAGTGTCATCTGCAAACCGGAATCAAACAACGATCGCGGGCTCGCAGCCAGCATCACCAGCGCGGCAAAGCCAATGGCATTCAGCGCCGAGCGATCGCGCCACAGCAGTCTGCCAATCAAGTACAGACACACCATCCAGAACGATCGCTGCACAGGATGCCCAAAGCCGGTGAACAGCGCATATCCAAACGACAGCACAATCGTTACTGCCGTAGCCCAGAGCCTTGAAAACCGCATCCGCTTCGCAATCCAGAAGATCAGCCCGGAAAAAATCGCGAGATGAAGGCCCGAAACTACGAGCAGGTGGAAGGATCCCGTTCGCTCAAAACCAACGCGCACCCGATGCTCCAGCCAGGAGCGGTCGCCCGTGAGCATCGCCGTCAGCATCGATGCGTCTTCGCTGTTGATGCGCAGAAAGGCCGGCAGCTTTGCATTGTGCGAGTCTGCCGCGAAATCCATTAGGCGTTTGCTCGCCGTCTGCTGCAACGAGTAAAGCCAGCAGCTGAAATTCCATCCTCGCTTCTGCCCGACGACCGTAAGATCCTGCGCCTTCACGCTGCCCAGGGCGCCGATTCCTTCTTCGTGCAGGTATGCATTCCAATCCCATACACCGGGGTCGAGAAACCGCTCCGGCTCGTGCAGCGTCGCCGTCGCCCGCACCTCGTCATTGCACGTCAGACGCGGAAAGGCCGCCTCAACAGGCGCATACACCGTCACCCGTGCCGTGCCCAGCGATGGCATTCGCAAGTCGAGCTGCTCGCTATGTTCATCGCGCAGCCTGCCAGAGAAGGGAGCGGCTGACTCGGACTCGCGCACCGCTCCAACCCTCACAACTTCGCCCTCAATAGCCCGCTTGGTCCTGCCCGTCATCAGCGCGAGTTGTTCCTGCGGATTCACCGCCGGTGAAATCTCAGCGCAAAAAATACCCAGCAACGCGAACACCAGCGCCGTCGCCCCCCAGGCCATCCGTGGAGCCTTCGTCGCCGCAATCCACGCCACCACAATCGACCCCATCAGCGCAAACAGGGTTATTGCCGGCAGAAACCAACGAAGATGAGCAGCCAGAATCCCCGCCGAAAACCAGATCGCGGCAAACATCGACGGAGCCGCAGCCGAAGAGAGCCATCCCGGCCGCAGCCAAGACCGCGCCGTTTTGGATTCAACCTGAGTTTGTTTCACCGGAATCGTCGCGGTAACCATGGCGGCATTCACCATCCATGGCCCGCGTTGCCGGCTACTTCAATGACAGCTCGGCGACGCTTTCCAAATGGAACGTCTGCGGAAACAGATCGACCATGCGCATGGCCTTGAGGTGATAGCCGGAGTCTAGCAGCCATTTCAAATCGCGAGACAAAGTTGCCGGATCGCAGGAAACATAAGTAATGTGCGCAGCGCCCGAGCCTGCCAGCAACCCGGCTACCTCTTTGCCCAGCCCGGCTCTCGGCGGGTCCACAACGATGAATTCCGGGGCCGCACCTCCACTCGCCTTCCGCAGAAATTCCATCGTGCTTGCGCCAATCACCCGGTGCGCTTTTCCCTGAATATTGCGCCGCAAATCGCGCACTGCGCTTGGTGCGGACTCCACTGCCACCATGCGATCAAAGCTCTCAGCCAGCGCTGCTGAGAACAGGCCCACACCGGCGTACAGGTCCCACGCCAGGCGCCCCTTCTGCCCTCCGGCCACAAGCTTCACCAACGGCTCCAGCAAAAATCGGTTCACCTGGAAGAATGATCCCGTGCTCGCGCGGTAATCCCGCCCTGCCGCCACATAGGTGAGGAACGGTTCGCCAGCCTGAGCAACCCCTTTAACCTCCTGCCTGCGACGCTCAGACGTGAACGCCGCCGCTCCCTTCGCCTGCGGAATGGCCTTCTTCATCTCCGCCCAAAGACTTCGCAGCGCATCGACAACTGCCTCCTCTCGCGCCGTGCTCCACATGCTAATCAGCATTTCATCCTGCGCGCCGTTGGTGAAAAGCTCGATTTCAGAAAACCGCTGGCCCAGCTTCCACTCGTGCGCCGCCGCTTGAATCGCCTTGAGCGCCTCCCGCAGCACCGGAGCGGCAATCGGACAAATATCCACCGCAAGATTCTCATTCGACGCCCGCTTCTTGTAGCAGAGCTTCGATGTCGCCGGATCAATCTGCAACCGGATGCGGTTCCTATATCCCAGCGGTTCGCCGCACAGCGTTTCGATCTCCGAAATCTCCACGATCCGCGCGCGTTCCAGTGTCTCGCGCAGAATTTGCGTCTTCATCTCGACCTGGGCCTGGTAGCTGGCGTGCTGGTAATGGCATCCGCCGCACTCGCCAAAGTAAGGGCAGGGCGGCGATGTCCGGCTAGCCGACGGCTCCAGCACCGTTTGAAGTTCACCTTCGGCGTAGGTGCCATGGTCTCGCACCACGCGGGCCTCCACGCTTTCGCCGGGCAGCGTAAACGGAACAAAAATGGCTTTACCCTCATCCCGCGCCAGGCATGCTCCACCGTACACCGGTTTTTCAATGTGTAGCTTCATCAGGCCCTATCTGCTCATGTAGAAAAGGCTCAAGCGCGGCAGGCTGTATTTTTCCAGGAGCCGCTTGCGTAGGAATTGCTGCTCCACCTGTCGAATCTGCTCCGTCTTCATGCGGCTGCGATACGGAGCCAGTTCCCGCGCGCTCTCCTCACGCAACGCCACCAGCTCGGCCTCGGGAGCCGTCGTCATCATCGCGCTGAACAACTTCTCTTCCATCACCGTAAGG
>DASZAG010000005.1:0-6133 GCA_035945555.1 Acidobacteriaceae bacterium | reverse complement strand
ATCAGTCAGGTCCTTCCAGGTTCCAGCCACACCGGGGACCTTCGCCTGGCCGCCCAGCTTGCCTTCCGTTCCCACCTCGCGCGCCACGCGCGTCACTTCCGATGTGAACACTCCAAGCTGTTGGATCATCGTGTTCACAATTTTTGCCGATCGCAGGAAGTCACCTTCCAGCGGGCGCCCATCCACGTCCATCCTCACCGTCTGCGTCAGGTTCCCGTCAGCCACCGCGGAAATCGCCCGCGTCACCTCGGCGTTGGGCCGCAGGAGGTCGTCCACCAGCGTGTTCACGGAGATTTCCATCTCGCCCCACGCACCTCTGCCGCTGCCAAACCTCACACGCTCTCGCGTCCGCCCCTCTTTGCCCACAACATGGCCAACACGCCGCAATTCTTTCGATATGCGCTCGTTTCCTGCCACGATCTCATTGAAGGTATCTGCGATCTTGCCGCCAATGCCCGTCCACGACCCCGGCAGCCGAACCGAGAAGTCGCCAGCCTGCATCGCCTGCATGCGCTCGAGGATCAGGCGCAAATCGGTCGATTCAGGCTCTTCTAGTGCAATATGTCCATTTGAGTTCCGCTTCCGGATGGAAGCCTCTTCCTTGCCCGCGGGTGCGGGCGTTCCGGACTTCTTCATACCTTCTCCCCAGGGGTCCGAGGCAGGCACTCGCGGACATACCTGCGCTCATTGCGTAGATTCTATCCAAAAACAGAGCCCTACTCCGATTCCGTCTCAACTTTGATGCGGATTTTCGGTTTTGCGTTCGCTCAGATTCCAAGAACACAACGAAATCAACCGATTTATTACACTTCACCTTCAACCCGGTGCGCGTATTTGATGATGTCCACATCCGACAACACTACCAGACCCTCCTGCACCATTTCATCGATCACTGGGAGAAATCTCTTCAGCTTCTCTTCCGTATCCACCACCGAAATCGTGAGCGTAGCATCCTGCGAAAGCCGGAATGGCTTGTCCTTATGAATCCTCCCATGCGCGCCAAATCCCATAATTCCGCGATGCACAGTCGCTCCCGCCAGATCATTGGCCCGCAGAGCCCGCACCAGCGCCTCATGCAGGGGCTTGCCCTGCCAGCGGTCGCTTTCACCTATATAGATATGCATCATCCGCGCCTTGCCCTCAATCTTCACATGCGGGGCCACCGGCGCGACCTTGGCCTTCGACGCCTGAGCCGGCTTGGCAACCATCGTCTCCTGCAACTCAATCATCCCCGAGCCTACTAACTCCTCTAACTTTGGCAGCAGTTCGTTGACCTTCTCTTCCGTCTCAATAAACTCGATCTTCAAAGGAAGGCGCTCGGCAATCTCTACAGAACCGGACGTATGAATATGGTGGTCAGCGCCAAATCCAGCAACCCCCTTCAGCACCGTCGCACCCGACACCCCGCGAAAGAACAAGAAATCCAGCACGGTCGAGTAGGTCGACGCTCCATTCCGGCTCGCCCCCTCACTCAAATAGATCGAAACCTTTAGCGCTTTGCCGGCCGATAACATATCCCTCCTCGCAACCAAAGCATTTGCCGTTTCAGATTCCTCAGCCGCGCATGAGTTTGCTCCTCTATTTGCCTTACGCCAGGAGCCGCGCCGCGAACACCCCGCACCACACCCCCACGAGTCCAAGCACCACACTCAGCCCCACATACAACCCCGCGACTGGAAACGCCCCCATCTGCAGATTGGAGAACGTCTCCCATTCAAAGGTTGAAAATGTGCTATATGAGCCCACAAAACCCGTCGGAATCAGATATCTCCAGACTGGATTCAAGTCCACACGCTCGCCCAGCAACTCCAGCGAGAAACCAATGAGGAAACAGGCGCTCAGGTTGATGACGAAAGTACCGTATGGAAACCGGGTTCCCATTCGGGCCGCCACCAGCGAGCCCACCCAGAACCGCACCAGCGAACCCAGCGCTCCGCCGATCGCTATATATAGATATTTTTGCAAGTTCTTCCCATCGAACACATATCTCGTGCTCGCCTTTCACTTTCGTTAGTGATTTGGGAAGTCCTGATAAGGAGGCGCGACTCCATAACAGGTTTCCCTGTCAGGAGTCATCATCCGTCCGCCCTCTAAATGAACCGGCAAACGGCGGTTACGAGGCACTGTTCAAAAATGCCCTGAGGCGAACTCCTTCGCCTGCCCTTCTTTTACCACATTCCAGCGAACCGTCAATTAATAAGACGCATCGAAGTGGCCCTCCCCGCCAGCAGAGAACCACTCGAGCAAAACGGCATGTGCCGTGCGGCCAGCGCCCTAAGCCGACATCGCCTGCTGCGCGTGCGCGCCCCTCGTCAGCCGATGGACAAAATGATAGGGTGGCCACGGTCCAGATAGCTGCATCTGGCAATCCTTCAGCGCCAGGCTCGCGCTCGAATACTTGTTCTGGTAACGCTCGACGCACTTATGGTCGATCAGGTGCGCAATGTCCAGCAGCATCTTGCCCGTGTCCGTCCGCTTGCAGGTAATCTCTTCCGCCAGCGGAGAGAACATCCGGTGCATCTGCACCGAAACCGCCCGCGCCTTCGTCTGCCGCTCGCGTTGCAGCGACGCGCTTTCCCGCAAATTGCTCAGGTATTCGCGCCCTACGGAGGCCGCGTCTGGAATCGCCCGCCTCACCTGCTCCCGGCAGCAGTCATCCACCATTACCTTCAGGTGCATCTCTGCCTTGCCGCGTAGCCGGTCAATATTGGTTACAAACTGCCTCTGGTTCGATCGGATCGAACGCCGGAGCGACTCGTCATCCGCAAACACCGTTCCGAACCGGAACGGCAGCACCGTGGATGCCTTGAAGCACTCCGCGATGACTCGCGCGTGATCCATGGCTGCCTTCTGATTCAAGGAATCCAGAGGCGAGTGCTCGCTCACAATAACTGCTAAATCACTGGCTGGGTATAAGAAGACCTGGTTTTCGTGGATTCCAGCTACGGATTCCAACGGTATCGGTTTGCGGTGACGAAGGAGTTCAGGAAAGGATTGCTTCTCTGCGATGCAGTAGGCGTACCATGCCATAGAAATTGCTCCACTCTGGATGAATGTAGGATTGGGAACATTACATCGGCATTGCTTGTTTGGTTTCGCTGCATTTCGGAATGTACGGTGTCGTGGGCGCCGTCCTGGATCGAACTGCACCGTATGCTAGTCCCGCCAGTCAAGAACTGGCAACCCCCACGGACGCTTCTTTCCTAAAAAGTGAGCAGCTGCACCCCAAAACTGCCTTCACAAAATCAAAAAATGGTTTCATGAATTCAATAGGCTGGCCCAAAGATTCTGCCGATCGCAGACACATATTTTGCACTCGCGAATCCGCTTCCGCCCAATTTTTTGAATACTTTCGGGCATTCTGGCATCAAAAACGACGTAATCTTAAAATGCACGCAATAGCTTTTGCCGGCGGGGCGGCTTCCCCCGCGATCCCGTTCATGGAGAATTTTTTGAGTGTTGAAGGCTAGTCCAGACGGCCGTGGTGTGGGTGCGTGTCACCGCAGGCTGCGCTTTGCGCTCGTCGCATCCGCCCTGCTCTCGGGTTTCTGCGCTGCGTCGAGTGCCCAGCAGACAGGAGGAAGCGTTGTGCAGCCGGCCTCGCCGCTGCCGGTCACAGTCCCGCAGATCAATAGCGGAACCTACCAGGGCAGCGTAACAACAGAAAGCGCAAGGCCGGCCGTGCTGCCACTCTCACTGGACGATGCGGTTTCGCGCGGGCTGCGGCACAATCTCGGACTGATTCTCACCAGCCAGAACGGCCTTTCAGCGCACGGGCAGGAATTGGATCAGTTGCAGGCGCTCCTGCCGTCTGTCGACGCGAATATTAAGGAGTCGGTGCAGCAAACCGATTTACAGGCTCAGGGGCTCAGAATAGCCGGATTTCCATCCATTATTGGACCCTTCGGCTATACCGACGTCAGGGCCACCATGAAATGGTCCCTACTAAACCTTTCCGCGCTTCAAAATTATCTGGCATCGAAGCACAACTTTGAGGGCACCAAGCTCTCGCTCGCGGACGCACGCGACCTCGTCGTGCTGACGGTTGGCAATGCCTACCTGACCTGCATTGCCGATAAAAGCCGCATCGATGCGGAGCAGGCACAGGTGAACGCTTCAAAGCTGTCGCTGGACCAGGCGCAGAGCAACCACACCGCGGGCACCGCCCCGCTGATCGATGAATTAAGAGCCCGCGTCGATTACCAATCCCAGCAACAGTCGTTGATTACGGCCCAAAATGCATATGGCAAGGACCGCATTGCGCTGGCAAGAACCATCGGACTTTCGCTCGACCAGAAGTTCACCCTGACCACCACAGCGCCTTATGCTTCACTGGACACCATCAGCGCCGACGATGCGGTCAAGGAAGCGCTCGCGCTGCGCAGCGATTTGAAGGCAATGCGGGAGCAGCTCAGGGCCGCAGAACATGCACGCAAGGCAGCAACCGATGAACGGCTTCCGGTAATCGGCTTCAGCGGCGACTATGGCGATACAGGCGTAAACTTGGCTCATTCACACGGAACAGGCAGCGCAACGGGAACGTTGGATGCTCCCCTCTTCGAGGAGGCAAAGCTGCGCGGCGACGCGAAGCAGGCGCAATCTCAGCTCGACCAGATGCGCGCCCGCGTCAGCGACATTCAGGGGCAGATCAGCGCCGACGTGCGCGACAGCATTCTCGATATTCAGGCGGCACAGAAGCAGGTAGCAGTTTCGAGCAGTAACGTTGACCTTGCCCGCGAAGCACTCACTGAGGCGCAGGAACGCTACAAAGCCGGCGTTGCGGACAACCTTGCGGTGTCCCAGGCTTTGGCCGCGCTCGCACAAGCTGATATGCAGTATGTCAACAGCCTGTATGAGCACAATATCGCGAAGCTGTCGCTGGCGCGGGCACTGGGCGTGTCGGGCAGCAACTATAAGCAATACGTTGGAGGAAAGTAACGGTGGCGGACGAGAAACCAGAACAGAGCAACCAGGCGCAGACAGTAACGGCCCGGCCCGTGCCGGAGCCTACCGACCCGCGCACCAAGTCACGCCGCAGATACATCATTATTGGCGTCGTTGCCGTCATCGTTGTATGCGCCCTGCTTTACTGGTGGCACTCAACCTTTTACGAGAGCACTGATGACGCACAGGTGAATGGCCATCTGATTCAGATCAGCGCGCGCATCGTCGGGCACGTCGAGAAGGTAAACGTGGACGAAAACCAGTATGTAAGCGCTGGAACCCCGCTCGTCGAAATGGACCCGACCGATTATCAGACGACAGTCCAGCAGGACGAGGCGAATTTGGCGAGCGCGGAAGCAGCCTATGAAGCTGCGCGCGTCAACGTGCCCATCATCCACATCAATACCGGATCAACTCTGGCAACGGCTGGAGCCGACCTGGCGAGCGCTCAGGCACAGGTAAGCCAGTCCAAACAACAGTTACAGGCCGCAGAAGCTGCCGTGAACCAGGCGCAGGCCAACAATACAAAATCCCAGCTCGATCTTGAGCGTTACACCCCTCTTGTGGAAAAGGATGTGATCTCGCGCCAGCAATATGATGCTGCCGTGGCGACGGCCGCAGGCAACAAGGCTGCTCTGGCACAGGCGCAAGCCAATCTGCAAGGCGCCAGAGACGGTGTCAACGTTGCTCAGAGCCGTGTCCGCGAGGCGGAAGCCGGCCTCGACACGGCGAACACCGGGCCCCAGCAGGTCGCAATCGAAAAGGCAAAAGCAGATCAGGCAGCCGCCAAAGTTCAGCAAGCCCAGGCCGCGCTCGATCAGGCGAAGCTCAACCTGAGCTATACCAAAATCGTCGCTCCCGAGGCCGGCATCATTACACGCAAAAGCGTCGAGATCGGCGACAACGTGAGCGCAGGTCAAAATCTGATGACGCTCGTCTCACTCGACAACATCTGGGTGACGGCGAACTTCAAGGAAACTCAGCTCGACCACATGCGCGCCGGGCAACCCGTCACCATCAGTGTCGACGCCTATGGCGGCCGCTCCTACGACGGAAAGATAACTCAAATCGGGGGCGCGACCGGGTCGGTCCTCAGCCTCTTTCCACCGGAAAACGCCACGGGCAACTACGTGAAGGTCGTCCAGCGCGTGCCGGTCCGCATTGACTTCACCAAGCCTAAGCAAATCGC
>DASZAG010000004.1:0-5270 GCA_035945555.1 Acidobacteriaceae bacterium | reverse complement strand
TACGGCGGATCGCTGAAGATAAAATCCACGCTCTCTGCCGGCATCTGCCGCATTACGTCGATGCAGTCGCCTGGAACGATGGTATTCGTGAGCTGCCTTGTCTGAACTGTGGTCGCCATTTCCTGAATCTCCTTTAGTTCCGCGATCTCTGAAATCGACCGGGACACAGGGGCGGAGCCATGCGAGGGGCCCGCCTCCCAAGGCAAGAGCTGCATTTTCCCGGAAGGGGACCCAACGTACTCGGTTGGGGAGAGGAGTCCGGAAAAAGCAGAAGCTCGCAGTCCGCAGAGTCGAGGCCTCCGGCCATACGGGGTGACGTGGCGGCGGAAATCACCCGAAGCAGTGTCCGGAAGATGAAGAGAGATCGGGAGGGAGCAGATTCCAGGAGAGAAATCGCGAGGGCAGTTACCACTGCGGTTATTCTGCAACAGACTGTCCACTTTTTCTGATGACTGATGCTCAACAGCGACCTCAATCCGGTCAACAGTGGCGCCTAATCATCAGCCATAAATTAGCTCCAGCGGGAGAGGAAAAGTGCGGACTTCGCTAGGCTCCCCGGCGAGAGGTGAATAGGGATGTCTATCACTCCGACTCCATTGTCCACGTTTGAGCCGTATGTAGATGCCACGCGGGCGGCGGAATTCCTTGCCATGACGCGGAAGACGCTCTTGGAATTGGCGCGCAAGGGCCGTGTTCCTGCCTATCCGATGGGAGAGGGACCGCGCAAAACCTGGAAATTCCGGATTTCTGATCTCGATCACTGGCTGCAGGCAGAGGTAACATCAGCTAAGCGGCTAAGGACCTGTTCAAGGAGGATTTCTTGAGCAGACCAAGGTATCAAAACGGAAGTCTGAAGTTGATGCCCCGCAAAACGGGACCTGCGGTTTGGGTCTATAGATGGCGCTCGACCGATGAACTCGGTGAGCGTCATTTGCGGAAAAAAGTCATCGGTTCCGCCAAGCGGTACCCCACAAAGGCTTTGGCTTTGTCCGCTGTCGAAGGACTCAGACAGAGCGTCAACAAGCCTGCCTTTCGGGGAATGGCCGGACCCCTAACCTTTTCGGGACTCGTCAAGCACTTTCGTTTGAAGGAACTCCCCGAAGAGAACCACAAGCGCAAGACGAAAAAGACCAAAAGGGTCTACGAGTCGAACTTGAAGAACCATATCCTTCCTAAGTGGGGCAACTACGAGCTCCGGGAAATCTTCGCTGCCGAGGTCGAGGAGTGGCTGGAGATTCTGAAGCTTGCGCCCAGCACCCGGGCCAAGATACGCAATCAGATGAGCGCGATCTTCCGCCACGGTATCCGCTGGGGCTGGATCGGAGAGCACGAGAATCCCATTGCGGCGGTGCGAACGAGCGCAAAACGCCTCAAGGTTCCGGAGACGCTGACGGCGGAAGAATTTCTAACGCTGTACGGCCGGTTGCCGGACCGGGAACGGACGATGGTCACGATTTGTGCCACGACCGGGCTGCGCGTAAGTGAAGTTCTCGGCCTCAAGTGGCAGGATATCGATTTCGGGAGCGGCTTGGCGGATGTGCAGAAGTCGGTGGTCGCTGGGGCCATTGGTGACTGCAAATCGGAGACCTCGAAGCAGCTTGTACCTTTGGACCAATTGACGCGGACGGAGCTCCAGGCATGGCGGCAGGTCACCATGTATGCAGCTGACGCAGACTGGATATTTGCCAGCGAGCGTCTCTTCGGGAAGATGCCGATCTGGTCGAATGCTTCCTTGCAGAAAGTATTGCAGCCGGCGGCTCGGAAAGCGGGGATTAGCAAGATCATTGGCTGGCACACGTTCCGACACACCTACAGCACGATACTGGCAGAGCGCGGCAACGATGTGAAGGTCGTGCAGGAGTTGATGCGGCACGCCAAGCTGTCCACCACGATGGAGATCTACACGCACCCGCGTATGGAAAGGAAACGTGAGGCGCAGAGCAAGGTCGTGGATGTGCTTTTCGACCGTCAGCGTCTGGAGGAGGTTGTGGTATGAGGAGGTGCGAACCACAAGATGTTGGGTGTTTTGTGCCCTCTCTGTGCCCTTTTGTGCCCTTTTCGTGTATCGGAAGGAGCGTAAGTTGTTGAGGATATGGTAGGCACGAGGAGACTCGAACTCCTGACCTCTACCGTGTCAAGGTAGCGCTCTAACCAACTGAGCTACGCGCCTGTATCGAACTGAACATCGCGGCGGGAGCCGCAACCAGAACTGCAGATTATCCGCGTCCTGCTTGCATTGTAGCAAATCGGCCCGCGCCAATCGTCACTCGCCAAACGTCAACCGCACCCCAAACCGCGCCACTCGCGGCGTTCCCAGCGTCGGCAGCGAAGTCTTCCCCACCTCGATCGCCCGATCCAGCAGGTTCTCCCCCTCCGCATAAAGCTGCACATGCTCCCCAATTGTGCGCGAGGCATACGCGTCCAGACGAAAATAACTGTGCAGCAAGTATTGATTCACATCATCGTCATACTGCCTTCCACTCATTCGGCCCTGAAGGCTCAGCAGTCCCCATCGCCTTTCATGCGCCTCCACCTGCGCCGTGGCCATGTTGCGCGCCACCTGCGGAATCCACTTCCCAATCAATTCCGGCTCCTGCGCAAACTTCGTCACCGTCGCATCCGCGTACTGATATCCACCTGTCACAGCAAGCCACCGCTCCTGCATTGAATAATCTACTGACAAGCCTCGGCTCTCAATCTGTCCCAGGTTCGCTCTTTGCAGAATCTCCTGCGTTGGCGTGGTGCTCAGCGTCAGCGCCGTAATCGGACGGTTCACCTGCGTCCAGAAGTAGCTCGCCCGCACCGTCGAGCCGATCCGGTCCAGATCAATCTGCGCACCCGACTCCCACCCCGTCGCCCGCTCTGAGCGCAGATTTGCATTCGGCTCCGTAATCTGCTGCGCAACTTGCCCCGTGCGGTACAACTCATTCTCAGTCGGTGCGCGATACGCTCTGAAAGCCGATGCATTCACCGCGAGCCATTGATTCACATGCCGCACAACTCCCAATCGCGGATCGAACACCGTCTCATTCAACGTGGGCAACGCAGTAAACGCGCCGGTCTGCTGGTATTGCCGCGCATCGAAATTCGAGAAGTGGTCCACGCGCGCCGACCCGCTCAGCGTCCACTTCGCAGGCGTATACAGAGCCTCGCCGTAAACGCCCGTCTGCCGCTGTCGACTGCCGGAGCTGAGTTCGCCACCCGCTCCCGTAAACAACTGCTCGTAATCATTCGCGCGGACGTCATGCGTATCCGCGCCCACCAGCAGCAAAATCCTGTTGCCCACCGGCTGCCGCCAGTTCGCCTGCGCACCCAGCTCATCTGCCGGATCATGTCCCACCCGCGTCAGCTTCTCCACCGTTCGCGCGTGATTCACTGACGAAAAGCTCTGTCTATAGTGCTCGCTGTCGCCATACAGCCTCAGCAACAAGTGACTCGTGTCCGCACCCGCCGCATATCGCCATAGCCGGGCGCCATTATTCGTCAGCAGAGTCCCATTGTGTCGCGCCTCATTCAATCCCGAGCCGCGCAGAAACACCCGCCCGCCGCCGTTAAAATCCCTATCCACTTCCACCAGTGCATTCTGCGCGTGTACATTCGACGGCTGGTCCACCGGGCCGCGAAACTGCTGGGCCAGCAGCGTATAGCCATCCGTCGCAACCACGCTTCCCGCCAGCATGGCCGCCCATTGGCGCTTCTGCGCCGTCGCCAGGAATGAATCATCGGTCGTAGCTTCAGACCCATACGACCCCGCAACCTGCAGCGTGTTGCTCTGCGGCCGCAGCGTCAACACATTCATCACACCGCCAATCGCGCTCGAGCCATAAAGGTCGCTCGCGCCGCCGCGCACTACCTCAACCGACTCAATCGCCGGCTCCGGAATCTCCTCCCAATGGATCCACCCGCCATACGGGTCATTCAGCGGAACCCCATCCAGCATCACCAGCGAGCGGCTCGCCGCCGTTGAGCCCAGCCCGCGCAGCGAAACACCCTCAGTCGTCGGATTCGCCACCAGCGAACTCGAGCGTCGGAACAACTCAAACCCCGGCACTTCGCGCAGCTTCCCGTCCAGAGATATCGGCGCCGCCTGCCGCATCGCCTCCGCCGTCATCACGCGCGTGCTCGCCGGACTGTCCTCCGAAGGCAGCGGCGAGCGATACGCGCTCACCATCACGGTTTCCAGCGGCCGCTCCAGCACAATCCGCACCGGCCCCTCGCTGCTTGTCGCCGCGTATGCCGGAGCCAGATGCTCCGAAGCCACTTCCACCCGCGTCACATTGTTATCGACAGAAAATGTGCCGTCCGCAGCCGTCGTGGTCAGCTTAGTCCCCGAAGCATCCATAACCATCGCGCCGGCCACCGGAGCGCCTTCCGCATCCACCACTATGCCCGTCCGGCAGCAGTTCGCCTTCTGCGCAAGCAACGGCGCAGCCAATGCCAGTGAGAGGCAAAGCGCCCCAGCCGCCGTCAGAACTTGTCGCGCCAAAGCAGACTTCATTCGCATCTTCCCGCGCAAGGTTCAGGAAACAGCAAAGCACAGATACTTGATTTCCAAGTAATCTTCTATCCCGTACTTCGAGCCCTCGCGCCCCAGCCCCGACTGTTTAATGCCCCCAAACGGCGCAACCTCAGTCGAAATCATACCTTCGTTAATGCCTACCATTCCGTACTCAAGTGCCTCGGCCACCCGCCATGCACGCCCCACATCGCGCGTATAGAAGTAAGCCGCCAGCCCATACTCCGTATCGTTCGCCATCCGCACCGCTTCTTCTTCCGTCTCAAACCGAATCAGCGGAGCCACCGGCCCAAATGTCTCCTCGCGCATCAGCAACGATCCCGCCTTCACCTCGGTCAATATCGTTGGCTCATAATAAAGCCCGCCGCGCGCATGTGGCTTCCCTCCCGCCGTCACTTTTGCCCCGCGGTCAACCGCATCGGCAACATGCGCCTTCACCTTTTCGAGCGCATCCCCATTGATCAGCGGCCCAATCGTCACCCCATCGTCCAGCCCGCTCCCCACCTTCAGCGCCGCCACCGCCTCTCGCAGCTTCGCGGCAAATGCATCGTAAACGCCGTCCTGCACCAATATCCGATTCGCGCACACACACGTCTGCCCGGCATTGCGAAACTTCGACGCCATCACGCCTGCAATCGCCTGCTCCAATTCCGCATCGTCAAAAATCAGGAATGGCGCATTCCCGCCCAGTTCCATCGTCACTTTCTTCACCGTATCGGCGCACTGCCTTAGCAGCAGACGACCCACCTCCGTC
>DASZAG010000003.1:0-8553 GCA_035945555.1 Acidobacteriaceae bacterium | reverse complement strand
GCGTGGCCCCACCATCCGAACGACTGGCCGGGCAAATTTCAACCCAGTCCCTGGGTCTATGCGGACATCGTTCGCCATCTTGCGTCGGTTGAAGACGTTCACATCCTGGTGAATGACGCGGCGGCACAGCGCCGTGCGCATGGAATTCTAACGCGCGCCGGAGCGGACCTTGCTCGCGTGCATTTCCACCAGTGGCCTACCAATCGCGTCTGGACGCGCGACTCCGGCCCTATTTTCGTGCGTAGGAGCAGCGGTGCTGTCGCCGTTACAAACTGGAAGTTCAACGCGTGGGCCAAATACGACGACTGGCAGCACGATGATCAGATCCCTGCCCGCACCGCCGAACTGCTCCAATTGCCCGAATGGACTCCGCGGCTTCGCGACCATCGCGTTGTCCTTGAAGGCGGCTCCATCGACGTAAATGGCGCGGGCGTGCTGCTCACCACCGAGGAGTGCCTCCTGAGCGAGACGCAGCAGCGCAATCCCGGGCTGGGCCGCGAAGATCTGGAGCGGGTCTTCCACGACTATCTCGGCATCGAGCAGGTTTTGTGGCTCAATCGCGGCATCGCCGGGGACGATACGCACGGCCACGTCGATGACATTACGCGCTTCGTTTCAGACAACACCATCGTTACAGCCGTAGAGCCGAACCGCGAGGACGAGAACCATCTTCCTCTTGCCGAAAACCTCGATCGCCTGCGCTCGGTGCGCAATTTGCATGGACAGCCATTCGAGATTGTCGAGCTGCCTATGCCGGCGCCTGTTGTTTTTGAGGGCCAGCGCCTGCCCGGCAGCTATGCGAATTTCTATATCGCGAACGGGCTCGTGCTGGCGCCCACCTTCAACGACCCCAATGACCGCCACGCGCTCAACGCACTGGCCCATGTTTTCCCCGACCGTAAAATAGCCGGCATTCACTGTGGCGATTTCATCTGGGGACTGGGTGCGCTCCATTGCATGACCCAGCAGCAACCGCTATGACCATCACATCCGATTCGGACTTTATGCGCCTTGCGCTCGCCGAAGCACAGGCTGCCGCCGAAGCAGGCGAGGTCCCCATCGGGGCTGTCGTTATTCACAATGGAGAAGTGATTGGGCGCGGCCAGAACCGCGTATTGCGCGATCTCGACCCCACGGCGCACGCAGAAATCGTCGCGATGCGCGCCGCCGCACAGGAGCTTGGCAATTACCGGTTGCTCGATTGCGAGCTTTACGTCACCCTGGAGCCTTGCGCGATGTGCGCCGGAGCAATGATCCACGCGCGGCTCGGGCGACTTGTCTATGGCACCGCCGACCCGAAGGCTGGCGCCGCTGGTTCTGTACTTGGGGTGCTGAACCATCCCCGGCTCAACCACAAGATGACCGTTGGTTCAGGCGTTCTTGCCGATGAGGCCTCAGCTCTGCTGCGCGGATTTTTCCAACAGCGCCGCGCGGAAGCAGACCGTTAATTTGTGAATTGTGAAAATTTTGAAAAGAAATAAGAAGGCTTAGGCGGCCTTCTCTTCATCACCCTGGGCGGCTTCAGCCAGAATGCGGCGCAAGTGGAGGCGCGCCTTCAGCAGATTGCGATTTACTTCCGCTTCCTGCATCCCCATCAGCTTTGCAATGACGGCCGATGTATAGCCTTCCACATCGCGCAGCAAAAACAGCAACCGCTCCGTCGCCGGAAGTTCCCGAATGGCCTCTTCCAGATCCGTGCGCTTCACATTACGCCCCGATAGATCCCCGCTTGTCGGCTCGCTGGACGCCGCCCCGGCCACAGCTGGTGCGTCCTGCTGCAGGTGTTCGCGCTCGCGAAGCTCCTGGAGCAGAGCCGCATCAATCTCCTGCGCTTCGGGTTCCTTTTTCGCCTGAAAAGCCCTTACAAAGCTGGCCGTAAGAATGGTTTCGGCTTCAATTTCATTGCCGGTCATGTAATATGCGAGCGCAAACGTACGATGCCGGTGACTATCGTAAATGTCGCGCTGGCGCGACTCGACACTCTGCTTCGCACGTCGCGTAGCGACGACCTTCGGAGATTGCGCGAATTCTCTCTGGGAATCGAAGTCGAACAAATTGCCGCCTATGCAACTACTTTACCATTTTGACCTGAAGTCTATTCGGGGATTATACCCGCGGATTGCAGATTGGAAGCCTGCAGATTCAAAATGACGAGCGGGAGAACCTCCCTCGTTATCCTCACTTCTGATGCGCGCATTGCACGTTGGACATAACAAAGGCTGCATCTCAAGGACGCAGCCTTTGTTCTTTCATGCAAGCTCCCCATTTCCCACAGGGCCCCTGGGAGCCGCATCCCAATTCCCAACTTGTCTGCTGCCTGGAGGCCTACTTTCTTAATACGATCTGCGCTCTGCGGTTCTGCTGATAGCAGCTCTCCGCGTCTTCCGTGCAGAATGGCTTTTCCTTCCCATAAGTAATGACCTCGATGCGCGCGCCGTCGATGCCGCCGTCGATCAACACCGTGCGCATCGCATTTGCCCGATCGAGCCCCAGAGCCAGATTGAACTCTGTCGACCCGCGCTCGTCCGCATAGCCGTTGATTGTGATCTGCAACTCCGGATGTGCCGCGAGATAAGCAATATCCTGTTGGGCCGCCTGCTGCGCGTCAGGACGCAAGGTGGAGCTGTCATAGTCAAAGAATGCGTCCTTCACGTTGGCATGGAAATCATCCTGTCCAATGCCTGTGTCAGCGGGGGCTGACTCCGCCGGAGCCGCAGCCTTCACATGGAAGAGCACCGTGCATCCGCCATTCACGGAGGAATCAGAATCGAGGGTCGCTCTTCCTGTTACTCGATACTCGCCAGGCGCGAGACCTGCAGTATCAATCGTCACAATGTGACCCTGCTGGTCAACAGCTCCGCCGCTTGACGCCCATGAGTAAGTGACATTACTCCGCGCCGGCAACGTGACGGCGTTTCCGACCACTTGCACCAGGTCGCCCACCGTTACCTCAGCCGCGTTCCCGCTGCAGGTCAGGGCCACCTGTCCTGCCTGCTGCGTCCCGGCGGGCTCAGAGCTTGATCGTTGTGGGAGAGGAACCTGCTCCATCGACTCCCCGTGACCTCCGAACCGGAAGACGAGCCCAAAGCCAGCTTCCAGATGGTTCTGTGTGTTCCCTGCACCATTGGGAAACGCAGTTCGCAGATACTCGATATCGGCAAGCCGAATCGCAAACCGCTCATTGAGATTCAGGTCCGCGCCGCCTCCTGCCGAAAACGCGAAGCTGGATGCACTGGTTTCGCTGCTGTTGGAAGTAGGAAAGTAAGAATCAGACGCCTTTGCGACACCGAACAGCGCCTGTCCGAACGGAGAAATTCTCCTGTCCGAAAGCGACACCCGGGGTCCGGCCAGGAATGTCAGCAACGTTAGATCCTGGCCCAGAGTACTGACGTTATCGGCGTGGCCGCCCGTCACCTTGCCCGTAATTCCGAGCCAATCCCAGGGTTGATAGTCCACGGCTGCAAAGCCGCCGTTCATGCTGAAGCATCCGCAGCTCGCGGGAGGCGCATTCGCATTGATAAAGTTGTAGCCCACCGCAACATCAAAGCGTCCCGCATTCAATGCGTCACCGGAGACAGCCTGCCGCTGCGCAACGGCAAGGGCTCCCCCGAAGACCACCAGCAAGAATATCGCCTTCAGCATCCGCATCGTCTCTATCTCCCCAATAGATTTCCTATGTCCCGTCCGCGACCTTTCACTTGTACAGCAGCGATACTCCCGGAGCTGTTGCCAGCACATTCGTATTCACCAGCACAAACCGGTTGGGCGAAATTGCGTATATCACCGTAGTGCCGTCTCCAAGGAGGTACCGCCCTGTTGTTGCCGGATTATTCGGACTGGTATCGGACAGGTTGTACGTGGTGCTGCCCGTTACGCCTAGTTGCAGAACGTTAATCGTACCCACGCCGATGTTTTCATCCAGCGTGAAGTTGGGAACATTGCCCTTGCCGTCTGCAGTAAAGAAACCGGAGGTGTTTATGTTCGCCAGCGATGCCGCGGGGATGGTGCCTTCCACATAGGTTCCGCTGAGCGTGGCTAAAGTGAATGGTGAACCCGTCTGTGGTTCAAACTGTCCAATGCCTGCGTAGCCGCTCTCCAGGAAGTATCCCTGGTTCGGGCCGACCAGATAGAACACGCGTGGCGGAGGTGTGCCATTCGGGAGTAGCGAACCCAGCAGGCCGCTAAGTATCCCGCCCAGCAAGCCGTTTTGCGGAGGCGGATAACTCAACTCGCCGCGACCATTGCCGCTGATCGACGTATAGGTTGAATTGCCCGTTGAAGCATATGCGCCGAGAAGTCCCTGCAGCAGTTGCGTCTTGCTCAGGCCCAGCGTATTCAGCACAGTGGCGGAGAGGCCATTCACCAGGCTCGTTAGCCCGGCGTTGTCCACGTCCGTAGTGTCGCAGGTTTTGGTTCCATCGCAGTTCGCGCGGAAGATCTCCGCCGACGATAGATTCAGGACACTCTCCAGCGTTCCGTCCACCAGCCCCGGATTGGGCAGCGTGTTTTCATAGCCCACAAGCGGGCCATTCAGGGACGCGCTTGTGAACCCACCCGGCGTCGACTGCAACTGCGCCGTCCCGGCCTGCAAAATGTATGCCGAGTGTTCGTCGGTAGACATGATGAGCAACTCATTCGCGTTCACAATGTAGGCCGCATAATTCGAGGGATACACACCCGCTGGATCCGTCGCATTGGCCAGAACGAGCTGCACGCGCCCGTTCTGGTCAGCGGCCCCGTACGATCCGCTGAGTTGCGTGCTTGCGAAATTGACGCTTGCCACATTGGCATCCGCCAATCCCGTAATCGTGCTGTTTGCGGAATCCGTTGTGAACTGGCCCACGGTTGCCGCTGGTCCAAATAGATTCAAATTCAAAGCGCAGGAGACAAGGCAGGGCGTATCACCGTAGAAGCCGAACGCGTAGCTGCCTTTCAGCCCCGCGGTGATCGCCGGTGCCGTCTGGGCCAAAAGTGTTCCCGATCCCCTGGTGCCCACAAGCTGGTTGTCGTCAAACTCAATCAGGTCTCCCTGAGTTGAGATCGTTGAAGGCGAAACCGGCGCATTCACCGAGATCGCATACGTGGTGCTCGCTCCTGTCGTCCCGTCAGAATTGATAACCGTGATTGTCATCAGGCCACGATTGTCCGACCCGATTTCGTATGTCCCGATAAAGTTCTGCGTCGCAACGGTCGTCCCACTTGGGGTCGAGGATTGGTGGTTCGCGTCGAACTCACCAGCGCTCAATACACCAGCGCCGTTCGCGGTAAAGCTTCCGACGGTAGCCGTCTGGTAGGCCAGCACGCCAGCCGCGACGTCGTCATAGCCCTGGAACAGGTAGGCGTATGGCCCGTTCAGCTCGCCATCGTTGACTCCGGTGGCGTACACCACGAGGAGCACGAGCGGCAATGATGCTGTCTGCTGCGTAGTCGAGCTGTCTTTAACCGTGAGCGTAAAGCTGCTGGCCCCCGGTGTCGTCGGTGTACCGCTGATCACAGCCGCGTTACCTGACTGCGAGAGTGTCAATCCGGCAGGCAGACCGCCTGCCGTAATTGAATAGGTATATGGTGTAGTTCCGCCGGTCGCAGTTAGCGACTGCGAGTAAGGCGTGCCTACAGTTCCGTTGGGCAGTGTTCCGGTAAGGCTTAGCGTGCCCACTCCGGCAATCACCACTGTATCTGTCGCCGTCGTCGACAAGGATGGGTTGCTCGAGTCGGTTACTTTGACCGTCACCGTTGAAGTGCCGGGAGTTGTCGGCGTACCGCTCACCGTGCAATTGCTCGCGGTCAGCCCTGCGGGCAATCCGGTAATCACGCAAGTGTATGGCGAAGTTCCGCCCGACGTCGTGATGGTCGACGAATAGGGCACTCCGACTGTCCCATTCGGCAATGTGGACACTGTCAGCACAGCGCTGGCTGCGTCGATGGTGATGGTCTCGGGTCCAGTCGTAGTTTCCTGTGGATTGCTTGCATCCGTCACCATCACTGTCACCGTCGAGGTTTCGGCGGTAGTCGGCGTGCCGCTCACCGTGCAGCCGCTGATTGTCAGACCGGCCGGAAGCGTTCCCGCAGTAATGGTGCAGTTATACGGAGCTGTACCGCCTGAGACGCCAATCGTCGCCGTATAAGGAACGTTGACCGTTCCATTCGGAAGTGTCGACAGCGTGAGCTTCAGCGGCGCTGGAGCAATCACGATCGTCTCCGGGCCTGTAGTCGTAAGCATCGGATTACTTGAATCCGTCGCCGTTACATTGAACGTCGTCGTGCCTGCTGTCGTTGGCGTGCCGCTCACCAGGCACCCGCTGCCCAGGATCAATCCTGCCGGCAAACTACCTGAGGCGATCGAACAGTTATAAGGCGCAGTTCCTCCGGTGACGCCGATCGTCGCAGAATACGCGACTCCAACTGTGCCATTAGGCAAGGTGGAAGTCGTCAGTGACAGGGGTGCCGGAGCAATCACAATCGTTTCCGGCCCGGTGGTCGTCAGCACAGGATTGCTGGAGTCTGTCACCGTCACAGTCACCGTCACGGTGCCCGCCTTCGTCGGCGTACCGCTGACAAGGCAGCCTGCTCCCATAGCAAGGCCAGCTGGCAAAGTGCCCCCGGTTACCGTGCAGGTGTAGGGAGCTGTACCGCCGGTTACACCGATCGTCGCCGAATAAGGAACTCCAACCGTACCGTTCGGCAAAGTCGATGTCGTAAGCTTCAACGGCACAGGAGAAATGATGATCGTTTCCGGCCCGGTTGTCGTTTCCTGCGGATAACTGGAGTCTGTCACCTTCACAGTCACCGTGAAAGTTCCCGCCGTCGTCGGCGTTCCGCTCACAAGGCAACCCGCTCCCATGGCAAGACCGGCCGGCAATGTGCCCGCAGTTACTGTGCACGTATACGGAGACGTGCCTCCAGTTACACCTATCGTCGCCGAATACGGAACTCCAACCGTACCGTTCGGCAGAGTCGACGCCGTGAGAGACAACGGTGGCGTCGACGGATTCGTGAATACCACGATCGTTTCTGCAGCTGTAACTGTGTATGGAATAGAGCTCGAGTCAACGAGCTGAACCGTGAAATTGTAGACGCCTGCAGTTGTCGGGGTTCCCGATATAACTCCGGTCGCCGCATCGAAAGTCAGGCCGGGAGGCAACGAACCACTCTGAAGGCTCATCGTCAACGGCGCCGTGCCTCCTGCAGCTACGAGCGTGGTGGTGTAAGCCACTCCCACCGTTCCGCTGGGCGGTGTTCCGGTAATCGTCGGATCAGGGTTTACGGTGATCGCGACGCTCGAAGAGTTCTTGGTATTTATCACCGAGGCCGTCGCAGTCACCAGCATCTGTGACGTGATCCCGGAAGGCGCCGTGTAGGTGACGGTTGTGCCCGTAGTCGTCGATAGTGTTCCGCAGGATGCGCCCGAGCAGTTCGCTCCGGTTAGAGTCCACACTACAGTCAGGTTGCCGGTAAGCTTGGCCGTTGTGCTGAATGATTGTCCCGCGTCGATAGTTACCGCGGATGCTGAAAGGCTTGTGATCCCGCCTCCCGGATATCCACCCGCGCCGCAACCTGCGAGGCCGGCCATCGCCAGCGCCGCCGCAACTGCCACAACTGGAGCTACACATTTATTGATCCGAGAGAACCATGTAGACAGCATCCTGAACTCCTTTATGCCTAGAACCGTCTGTGCAGATGAACTACTGAAATGCCGCAATTACTTCACTGATTACTTACCTGCAATCTTCACAAACAAAACACCTGCCCTATTTTTTGGGCGTTTTTGCATTTTGGTGAATAGATAAAGTACCTCGAAAATGCCCCTGTTTATGCACCTTGCGCGAAATAAATGCACACGATGATATCGGGCCTGATATCACCGAACCTAACGATGAAGCAACCGATAGCCGAATGCCGTTTTGAGAATCGCCCTAGAGCTATCGCAGACAGCTGCGTGACAAGGAGGAGAGAGGTGCCGTGACCCAGCAGCAAGGGAAGAATGCGGACGCTCCTCACCTGTCAGCACGCCGACTTCGATACCTTCGAGATACGGTCAGTATCACTCAGTAATCGGCGCAGTCGCGCCACTCGAGAAAGTTAAGCTCTGATGCGGCAGAATTGGCGCAGTCAGATTGAAGTTGTACGTCACCTGGACCGTCACCGAGCAATATGGACTATTGCTCCCGTTGGTCGTATCGCAGGCCGCTCCGGTAGGTGTCGTCCCCGGCCATGTCGTAGTCACCGTAAGCGCACCGGTGTCCAAGCCCGGAGTGACGAGAGTATTTACATAGCTCGACACGTCCGTCGTCGTAGCAGTGCATTCGAGCGTCGCGGCGCTCGAGCATGTCGTTCCGCCCCAGGTCGAACCGCGCACCATAGCATAACGTGTTGCCGCTCGCGCAGCATTGGCCGTGAAATGGTCGGCATACAGTGCCATCGAAGCGTAGAAGACCCAAAACAGCAGCGCCAAAGCTACAGTAATGCTCACCGAAAATTCAACGAGCATTGACCCATGCCTGTCCAAGAACCGATGACTTAATCTCTTGTATACCCGCATCAGTCCCCTCCCGC
>DASZAG010000002.1:0-26248 GCA_035945555.1 Acidobacteriaceae bacterium | reverse complement strand
AACGCATTGCATCAGGCTACATTCTGCCCGGGTGAGGATTCGCGCAGGCATTTCATGTGACAGCCTGAACCTGAATTGCGAGGAACTCGACTCTATTCCACACGGCGGCGTGCGTCAATCATCGTGTGGCGCCTCAAGTGGATGCGCTTGATTATCCGTCGAAAGGTGAGGGCGAAGGCTGGGACGGCGAAGATTACCGGCTCTTCCGAGCGCCGCTGCTAGTTTCAGTTGCCTTTTCTGCGAGCCACAGTTTCATCAGCGATTGGTAGGGAACATCCAGCTTGTGAGCGCGGCTGCGGATGGTATCAAGCAGGTCCTCCGGCAGACGCAGTGAAATTGTCTTTGTGGAGGGTCTGAGATTTGGGAAAGACACTACTTTTGCAGCGCTCCAGTCAATGTACTGGGTGCTGTCATTCTTTGGCGACTCCCAGAAGGCTCGCTCCTCGGATTCATTTGCAAATTCAGGAATGGGCTTTAAGCGCTTTTTCATAGATTGGCCTTTCCTTTCTGTGCATGGATCTCGCTGAAATGGCACGAATCAGTGTGCCATCGCCGCGAATTGTGAACGTAATTTGAAGCCATGTTTCTATGAAAAACACCCACTCGGAGATAGTTATGAGGGTTCTGGATCAGGAGCAGTTAGGAAGAGTTTTGCCGCGCCTGATCCAGACAACTACGCAGAGCACCACGCCCGCCACAAAACCGGCTGAATAAGAAGCGCTATGGGCCCACCAGTCAGCAAGGAATCGCCGCTGCATTGTCTGCGGTAGTGCATTTGCGAATTCTTGCGGCAACGGAGCCCAGAGATAGCCGATTGTGCCTGACACGATTGCGCAGATGCCCATCACAGCCAAAAGGAAGGGTATCCAAATAACAATAGAGCGGAATGATAGCTTTGGCCGCGCACCAGCGCGTGCAGAGATGGCGAGTAAGATGCCGATAATCGCGCCCGCCCACCATGTGGCGATGATTCCCCATCCTAACGCCAACAGCGTGGGTGACTGCGTGGCGAAAACCGGTGGATGAAACACGGTGAAGTACTCGACGCAGATGCGGGCGGTGAATTGATCGTGAACGATTCCATAGACAATAGCTGCAAAGATGCAAGCGACGATGATCTTCAGCGATTCCACGTCGCGAGTATATTATCTCGATCTACTCTCCCGTATCGATCTGGGCGCGCTGGAGTTTGTCGGAGTAGTCGACGTAGACGGACTTCCAGGTGGTGTAGAAGTCAAGTGCGCCGGTGCCTCCTTCGCGGTGTCCGTTGCCGGTTTGCTTGACTCCGCCAAAGGGCAGGTGGACTTCGGCTCCGATGGTGGGCGCGTTGACGTAGGTGATGCCCGCCTCGAGGTCGCGCATGGCGCGGAAGGCCTTGTTGACGTCGCGTGAGTAGAGCGCGGTGGAGAGTCCGTAGGGGATGCGGTTGGCGACTTCGAGGGCCTGATCGAAGTCGGCGCACTCGATGAGGCTGACGACGGGGCCGAAGACTTCTTCCTGCGCGATGCGCATTTCGGGCTTGACTCCGGCGAAGACGGTGGGCGCGAAGAAGTGGCCCTTGTCGTAGGAGCCGTCTTCGAGCGCGGCGCCGCCGGTGAGCAGCTTTGCGCCTTCCTTGCGGGCGATTTCGCAGTAGCGGGCGGAGGTTTCAATTTGCTGCTGGTTCACCTGCGGGCCCATCTGGACGGACTCGTCGAGTCCATTGCCGACTTTGAGGGCATCGGCGCGGGCGACGAGTTTCTGGGTGAATTCGGCTGCGATTTTCTTGTGCAGCAGGATGCGGCTGGTGGCGGTACAGCGCTGGCCGGTGGTGCCGAAGGCTCCCCAGACGGCTCCGTCGAGAGCGAGGTCGAGGTTGGCGTCGTCGAGGACGATCATGGCGTTTTTGCCGCCCATTTCGAGGGAGCAGGGCTTGTAGTTGGCGGCGGCGGTCTGGCCGACGATGCGGCCGACTTCGCTTGATCCAGTGAAGGAGATGGCGCGGACGCCGGAGTGGGAGACGATGGGCGCGCCAGCGTCGGGACCGAAGCCGGTGACGATGTTGACGACTCCGTCGGGAAGGCCCGCGTCGATGAGGGTCTGGACGAGGTTGAAGGTGGAGAGAGGCGTGTCTTCGGCGGGCTTGATGACGCAGGTGTTGCCGCAGACGAGCGCAGGGAAGAGCTTCCATGAGGGGATGGCCATGGGGAAGTTCCAGGGGGCGATCATGCCGCAGACGCCGACGGGCATGCGGACGGACATGGCGAACTTGCTGCGCAGCTCGGATGGGGTGGTCTGGCCGAAGAGGCGGCGGCCTTCGCCGGCCATGTAGTAGGCGGTGTCGATGGCCTCCTGCACGTCGCCGCGGGTTTCGCTGAGGACCTTGCCCATTTCGCGGGTCATTTCGCGGGCGTACTGCTCCTTGCGCTGGGCGAGGAGCTCGCCGGTGCGGTAGAGGATTTCGGCGCGCTTGGGGGCAGGGGTGAGGCGCCAGGTCTTCCAGGCGTGGGAGGCCGCGGCAACGGCAGCGTCGACGTCTTCGGCTCCGGAGGCCTGGAACTCGCCGACGATATCGTCGGAGTTGGCGGGGTTGACGTTGAGGAAGGTTTTGCCGGTGCGCGCGGCGATCCATTTACCGCCGATGAGGTTTTTGTAGAGCGGGGTGGACACGGAATCTCTCCTTGAGGCGAAACATTCCAGCATAGCAAGAATGGCGCGGGGAGTGGCGGCGTTGGTACGCGCGATGGCACAACTGCATCATTCTGCTTGCAAATGTGACTTTTTGGAGAAAACTATGGTGGAAATCGCAGCGCAAAATACGCGACGTGTTGTGATTGGCCTTACAATTAGTTCGAGTCCTCACAGGAAATAAATACAAGTTCCCATGCCATCAAACGGGTTTCAGTCGCGCTCATCGCGGACGCACGGGGTGCGTTCGTTGTTTAGTGTTTTTTCAAGTGATCTTGCGATCGATCTGGGAACGGCGAACACGCTGGTTTACGCGGCCAACAAGGGCATTGTCGTAAACGAGCCCTCCATTGTTGCGATTAACAAGAACACGGGCGAAGTGGAGGCGGTTGGCAAGGAAGCCAAGGAGATGCTGGGGCGGACTCCCGGCAACATTGTGGCCATCAAGCCGATGAAGGACGGCGTCATTGCGGACTTTAAAGTCACGGAGAAGATGCTGAACTACTTCATTCAGAAGGCACACAACCGCAAGATGATGGTGCATCCGCGGATTGTGATCGGCGTGCCGTCGGAGATTACGCAGGTGGAGAAACGCGCGGTTGAGGACTCCGCGTATCGCGCGAAGGCCAGCGAAGTCTTTCTGGTGGAGCAGGCCATGGTGGCGGCGATTGGCGCGGGGCTTCCGATTACGGAGCCGAGCGGCAACATGGTGGTGGATATTGGCGGCGGCACGACGGATATCGCCGTGATTTCGTTGTCGGGGATCGTCTATTCGCGGTCGGTGCGGATGGCGGGGAACCAGATGGACGAAGCCATCATGAATTACCTGAAGCGGAAGTACAACCTGCTGATCGGCGAGAGGACGGCAGAGCAGATCAAGATTGAGATTGGCTCCGCTTATCCGCTGGAAAAGCCGGTGACGATGGAGATCAAGGGGCGCAACCTGATTGAGGGCGTGCCGAAGACCATCTCGATTGACGACAGCGAGATTCGGGAGTCGTTGAGCGAGTCGATTTCGACGATTATGAATGCGATTCGCGTGGCGCTGGAGCGGACGCCTCCGGAGCTGAGCGCGGACATCAGTGACCGCGGAATTGTGCTGACGGGCGGCGGCGCACTGATCAAGAACCTGGACAAACGGATCCGCGAGGAGACCGGGCTACCGGTATCGATTGCCGATGATCCGTTGGCGAGCGTGGTGCTGGGCACAGGAAAAATGCTCAGCGACTTCCGTCTGCTGCGTAAGATCAAGATCGACTAGGGCGCGCATAGCCGCGCCTTAGACAAGCATCAAGAGCGCCCGGAATTGCCGGGCGAGTAACAGGAGTATCCCGGCGAGAGCCGGAAGTTCCAAACCCCATGGAATCATTCTTCACCCGCTACAGAAACGCACTGGTACTGATCGTGGTGCTTGTGGCGCAACTGCTCGCGCTGGCTATCCAGGCGAGGCGCCCTGCGGTGGAGGGCTCTGCCGAAAGCGTCAGCCTGATTCGGTATGCGGTGGTCATGGTGGTGACTCCGCCGGAACGCCTGGTGCGGGACACGGGCTTGTGGTTCCGCTCTGTCTGGTACGGCTACATTGATTTGATACATGTTCGGCGGCGGAACGCCGGTCTTCAAAAGCAGCTTGCGCGGATGCAGCTGGAACAGGCCGCGATGGCCCAGGACGCGGCGCAAGGCCAGCGTTTGCAGCGCATGCTGGGCTTCAGGGAGCACTACATCAATAAGACGCTGCCCGCGCAGGTCATCGGCACCGGCGGTGCGGATCAGTCGCAGGTGCTCTACATCGATAAGGGCCTGGATTACGGCCTGCAGCAGGACATGCCGGTGATTACGGCAGATGGAATCGTAGGCAAGGTCAAGGATGTGTTTCCGCATACGAGCCAGGTGCTGCTGATGACGGACCCCACGAGCGGCGTGGGGGTGATTCTGCAGACCACGCGTATTCGCGGCATTCTGAGGGGTCGCGCGTGGGGGCAGCTCCAGGTGGCGGACATTTCTCCCGACTCAAGGGTGAAAGCTGGCGAGCCGATTGTGACCAGCGGCGGCGACCAGATCTTTCCACGAGGGTTGGCCGTGGGCACGGTGGAGAAGGTGGTTCCGGACCCCGACCATGACCCCCTGGTGGATGTGCTGGTGAAGCCCGCGGCGAAACTGTCGCAACTGGAAGAAGTGCTGGTAGTCACGAATCTGAGTGATACGCCGTCGGCACAATCGGCCAAAGACCTGGAGGAGAGTGAGGCGGAGCAGAAGCGGGCGTCAGACATACTGGCCGAGCGCTTGCCGAGTCTAGTGGACCCCAATGCCCCAGCGGACACCAACCCGCCGCCCGTAGACGCTGCGGGAAATCCCGTTCGTCAGCCTGCTCCTCCGCAGCCGATTCATTCCGATCGGTTCAGCCCCGGCGCGGAGCCGGATGCTGCGCAGATGACTCCCGGGCATCGCTGGGCGAAGGTGGAGGATGGCACGGAAGAATCAGCGCAGACGAGGCAGGCCCCGGCTCCGCAGCATGCGACAGCCGCTGCGGCAACGACTGCGGTTGCAAGCAAGCCCGTGAATGGAGCGGCGGGTCATGCTGCTGGGAAGGCTCCGATAGCGGGTGCGTCTCGGCATGCTGCGGTGAAATTGCAGGGTGCGGAGCCGAAGGCAGACGTGCCAGCCGCCGACACTAAGCCGCAGGCTGCTGCAACGAGTGAGAATTCTGCACCGCCGCAGGGAGGAACGCACTAGCCATGGCACTGATGGCATCCACGCGGCGCGAAGCGGAGACTCAGTCGTTCCCGCTGCTGGTCTATATCCTTACGCCGGTGCTGGCGCTGGGCCTGCAGTCGTTTGTGCCGCTGCACTTTCCGCGATTTGCGGCGCTCGATTTGCCGCTGCTGGTGGTGATTTACTTTGGCACGACTTTGCGCACTCCCATAGCTGCTACGTTTGGCGGCGCGGTGATCGGGCTGGCTCAGGATGCTCTAACGCACCAGCCGCTGGGGGTGTTCGGCATCGCCAAGGCGTTGATTGGTTATCTGGCGGCTTCGCTTGGCGTGCGCGTCGATACGGAGAATATTCTGACGCGGCTGATGGTCACGTTCGTCTTTGTGTGGCTGAATGACGCGGTGAACTGGGTGCTGGTGCGGCACCTGCTGGTTGAACCGATCGCGTGGGGTTGGCTTTATGAACTGGGGCGCGCGGTGGCCAATACTCTGATTGCGGTGATCCTTTTTGCATTGCTCGACCGGGTAAAGCGGCGGGAATAACATAGATGACAACACCTTCCATTTCAGGCGAGCGCGGGCTATTTAGTGTGAAGCAGAAGACGCGATGAGCGACAATTCCAGTCTCGAGCCGAGGCGAGAAGCACTGCCGGCGATGAAGCTTGCGGTCTTCCAGTACGCCATTGTGGGCGTACTACTGGTGCTGATTTTTGGGTTGTGGCGCCTGCAGGTGGTGAAGGCGCAGAGCTATCGGGCGCTGGCGCAGGCGAACCGCGTCCGGAAGGTGCCGATTCTGGCCGCACGCGGGCAGCTATTTGACCGCGACGGGCGCCTGCTGGTGGATAACTATCCTTCTGTCTCATGTTTTCTGGTGCGCGACCAGAGCCACAAGCTGGAACCGGATCTTCCGCTGATTGCGCGCGGCCTGCACATGACGGTGGATCAGATCAACGGAATCATCAAAAAATACCGCTCGGCTCCGAAGTATGAGCCGATTCCGCTGAAGAAAGACATTACTCCGGATGAGCAGGAGTTTATTGCGGCGCACGCGGACGAGATGCCGGAGCTGGAAACGATTGACGAGCAGCGGCGGCTTTATCCGAAGGATGGTTTTGCAGCGAACCTGATTGGGTATGTGGGCGAAGTGAGCGAAGAGATGCTCGATGACCCGCGCTACGCATTTTATGAGCCGGGCGACGTGGTTGGGCGGTCGGGAGTTGAGGAGTCCTACGACGCGGTTCTGCGCGGTCAGGACGGTTCGCGCGACGTGCTGGTGGACAGCCATGGCCGCGAGGTGGGATTGCTGGGCACGGAGCCTTCAGTCCCAGGCAAGAGTCTGCACCTTACGATAGATCTTGATCTTCAGCGTGCAGCGGAGAATGCGTTCGGTAATCGCGATGGGGCGGTGGTGGCGCTCGATCCGCATACTGGCGAGGTGCTGGCGATGGTCAGCCACCCGGCGTTTGATCCCAACCAGTTCGCGGTGCATATTGGGCGCGATGAGTGGGACAAGCTGATCAATGACCCGAATCATCCGCTGATGAACAAGGCGATTCAGGCAATGTCTCCGCCGGGCTCGACATTCAAGATCATTATGACGCTGGCGGGATTGCAGGAGGATGTAGCGCAGAATTTCAAAGTTGACTGCCAGGGCGGGGCGAACTTTTACGGTCACTTCTACGCCTGCGACGCGCACCACGGCGAAGTGGATATTCACAATGCGCTTCCGTATTCGTGCGACACGTACTACTACTCACTGGCGGTGAGGCTGGGTATCGACACGATTGCGAAGTACGCGCATGAAGTGGGGCTCGGCGAGAAGACGGGCATTGATCTTCCTGATGAAATAACGGGGGTTGTGCCTTCTACCGAGTGGGCCATGCGCAACTACCATCGCAAGTGGTACGCGGGCGAGACGGTCTCGGTGGGTATCGGTCAGGGAGCGCTCGACGTTACGCCGATCCAATTGGCGCGCACCATCGGCGGCATTGCATCCGGCGGTGTTTTCAAGCGCCCGCATGTGGTGTTTCCGAGTGAATTGTCGGCTGGTTACAGGCAGGCGATTGTTGATTCGTTTCCAGGATCGGGCGATGCGACTGTTCCACTCAGCCCGGCAAACTGGGAGATCATTACGGACGATATGGCGAACGTGACGCAATCGCCGATTGGGACGGCCTACAGCTCGCGCATGGCGAACGTGGATTTTGCGGGCAAGACGGGGACAGCGCAGGTGGTGAACCACAGCTTCGGCGCGAAGAAGGTGTCGGCGAACGTGGCGGACCGAGCTAACTCGTGGTTTGTGGGAATAGCGCCACGCCGCAATCCAGACATTATTGTGGTGGTGTTCTGGGAGCATGGCGGGTGGGGCACGGACTCGGCGCATGTGGCATCGCAGGTGATCCAGGCATTTGTGGACAAGCAGCGGAGGCTAGACCACAACATCGTTATGGCCAAACCGCAGCAGGTGGATGTGGGCGCGGTGTGGGCGAATCCGGCTGATCCGGATGAACTTGGAGGGAAGCCGCTGTCGCGTGCGGGGAAAGGCGGAAAGAGCGAGTTTGCTTCGGCGCGCGCGGGGCATTTTTATGTGAAGATTCCGCCAACAACTGCCCATCGTCGCAACGCTAATACGACAGTAGGATTGTCATCCCGACCGGAGTCTGCGTTAGCGGACGCAGTGGAGGGACCTGCACTTTTGTCCGCCAAATGAAAGAACATTGTTATTTCGTTTACCTGATGGCTAGCCGCACCCGCGTTCTCTATTGCGGAATGACAAACAATCTTGTTCGTCGGGTTGCGGAACATAAGAGCGGCGAAATAGAGGGATTCAGCAAGATGTACCAATGCCATCGATTGGTTTGGTTTGAGCGATTTCAATACGTTGGAAACGCCATTGAGCGCGAAAGACAGATCAAGAACTGGAGACGGGAAAAGAAAATCGAGCGCATTCAGGAAACAAATCCGTCGTGGGCCGATCTGAGTGAGGGTTGGTACCACAGCGAACAAAGTGCAGGTCCCTCCACTGCGCTTCGCTTCGGTCGGGATGACAATCACGAAAGGAAAAGTGCAGGTCCCTCCACTGCGCTTCGCTTCGGTCGGGATGACAATCATTCTTTTGTGAAACACAGCGGAGAGTACCGGGCCGGAAAATAGATTAGAAAAATGCGCCACCGCTTCCTTAGTTTTCGCGATTTTGACTGGACCCTGCTGGGGTTTGTAATGGCGCTGGCCGTCATCAGTGTGCTGGAGATTTATTCCGCGACGCTGCATACAAAATTTGTCGGGTTTTATAAGCAGCAGATTTTGTGGTTTCTGGGCGGGCTGCTGGCGATGTTTGTGTTGTCGCTGATCAACTATCACAGGCTGCTCGAGATCACGCACTGGCTGTATGGGTTCTGCCTGCTGTCTCTGATTGCTGTGCTTACCGTTGGAACCAAGGTGTTGGGGGCGCGGCGATGGGTAACCCTGCCGGGGCACATTCACTTTCAGCCATCGGAATGGGTGAAGCTGGTGCTGATTCTGGCTGTAGCCCGCTACTTTGTGGGCCTTGCGGGTCGCGAGCTCAGCTGGTCTGACGTGATTAAGGGCATAGCCCTGGTGGGAATCCCGATGCTGCTGGTGTTGAAGCAGCCGGACCTGGGCACGGCGCTCACGTACTCGCCGATTTTGCTGGCGGGGCTGTTTCTGGGGGGAATCGACTGGAAAAAATCAGCGATTCTCATCTGCGGGATGCTACTGCTGATGGGGATTGCCTTTTCGAGCTCGAAGATCCTAAAGCCGTACCAGAAGGCGCGGCTTACCAGCTTCATCAATCCGGGAGCTGACCCGAAGGGCACCGGCTACCAGATTCTGCAGTCGAAGATCGCCGTAGGCGACGGCGGGGTATTTGGGCGCGGCACGACCAAGGGGACGCAGACCCAGGGCGATTTTCTGCCGATTCCGTATACGGATTTCATCTTTGCGGCGTTTGCTGAGGAACATGGATTTATCGGCGCCGTGGTGGTTCTGCTGATATACTTTTTGATATTGATGCGTTTGATTCAAAACGCTCAAACAGCCTCTGACCTCTCAGGAACATTCCTGGTGATGGGCGTGGTGGCCGTGCTGATTTTTCAGATTGCGGTCAACGTCGGAATGGTTATTGGGCTGATGCCGGTCACCGGGATACCCCTCCCGCTAATGAGCTACGGAGGCTCCTCGGTGCTGTTCACCTTTCTGGCTCTGGGCATGGTAATGAATGTCCGGATGAACCGCTTCGTGAACTAAGTCCCCGGCGCAAACGAATTGGAACGACCCCGCCGGTGAGCGGGCTTGCAGCAAAGGAATTTAACTACAACCGGCCGAGCGGATCACCCGGGCCGGACAGGATTGAACTAATGGGTGCGCAAAGAATGGAAACGGCCCCGCCGGCGAAATCGGCTGAAGTGGTCACAAACTCCTTGCGCCAGGATGTTTCCCGTAAGACATTTGATTTTTCAGGCGGGCCCCCGCCGGGCAACCGGAGTGGGCGCGAACCATCGCCTTCCCAAAGAATCTGCGTCTCCTCGGCCATCCCTTCGCCGTATCCAATCCTCTCCGGTATCCCGCACTGATCTGTCTCAGCCATTGCTTTGGGGTTGACGCTCCAGGGCAAAGAAAGAGACAGCATGTCAAAGGAAATTTGCATTTCAACCACGCCGCATGAGACGCGGCTGGCGATCCTCGAAAACGACGAGCTCGCCGAAATCTATTACGAGCGCGAGAATGAGTACACTCTCGCCGGATCCATTTACAAAGGGCGCGTTACGCGCGTGCTACCGGGAATGCAGTCAGCATTCGTCGATATTGGCCTTGAGCGCGACGCATTTCTTTATGTAACGGACTTCCTCGAAGAGCAGGAAGACAGCGAAGAATTTGAGCGTACGAACCTCTCCGGAAACGGTGGCCAGCAGCAGCGTCGCGACAACGGCCGCAACCGCCAGCCGCAGGAGCAGGCCGAGCAGCCGCAGGCCGCAGCGCCTGCGCGCGATGAGGAATCAGGCGACAACGAAACTCCCGCCGGAACGCGCCGCTGGCGCGGTCGCCGTGGACGCGGGCGCGGAACGCGCCGGGGCGGACGCGATCATCAGGAAGGCGAGCGCCGCGCGCATGAAGACCGCGTGCAGGACCAGCCCGTAGAAGCTGGTTCGGAGGATGTGCGCTATGATGCACCCGCGCCTTCGGCAGCAACGGCAATCGACATCCGGCTGTATGAGTCGGAAGCGGCTTTCGAGCACAAGCCCGCAAAAGGAACTTCAGAGCGCATTTTGCTGCCGGGCGAATCGTTGTCCAGGTATGGCGGCACGCCCGCATCTGAGCCGAGCAAGCCGCAGGCGGCGGCTGCTCCGGCGTTCAAGCCGAACTACTCTGCGCCCAAGCCTTCCACGCTTGTGGATGCTCCGCTGACGTGGGATGGCGTATCGCTGTTGCCGGGCGAGTCTCGCTCGCGTAGCAGAAGGGGAGCGGCGCCAGCGCCGGTCGCTGTGGAGCCGCAACCTGAGATCACCAACTCAATGGAGCCGGAGTTCGTGGAGGCAGAATTGCCTGCGCCTCCAGCCGAGCCGCTGCTCGCCACTCCGGAAGTTGAAGAAGAGGTATATCCGCAGCTGGTTGAAGAGACCGAGCAGGAGTCTGTTGCGCGAGCCGCTATCGAGGAACATCACGAACCGGAGCTGCATGAGGAAGTGCAGGAGTTTGAGCCGGAAGAGGCGTCGGCGTCTCACCGGGTGGATGTTGCTCCTCCGAGTGAGTTCCGCATGCCGACCATTGAGGAGCCGCAGGAGGAGTCGGAGGAATTGGTTCAGGATGCCGGCGAAACGCGCGAGCGGGACGAGCAGGCCGCCGAGGTGCCAGAGCAACTCTTCGGCTTTGCGCCTGGTGTGGGGATTCTGGAAGAAGAGGTGATCGATGAGGACGAGTACGACTTTGAGCCGATCCACGTCGAGGGCGAGGAGCACGATTCGGAGGACCTGGAAGAAGAGACGCTGGAGCGCTCTGCTCCGCAGCCGGGCGAGTTGGTGCGTGAAGAGCACCTCGATGAGCGGCTTGATACTGAGCCGGGCATCTCTGAGTTGGAAGAGGCAGAGGCTGACGAAACAGCCGAAGGCTTTGAAGTAAGCGAAGAGGACTTCGAAGAGGGAGACGAAGACGAGACTGGCGAGGCAGCCGCTGCTGCCGACGGAGCGCCTGCTCCGCAGCGCGAGCGCCGCGGCCGTCGCGGAGATCGCCGGGGACGCTTTGGACGCAGACAGGGTGGTGGCGGAGGCGGACGCCATCGCGCATCAGCGCAGACGATGGACCTGCCGATTATCAGCGATTTGCTGAAGCAAGGGCAGGAGATCCTGCTGCAAATCGCGAAGGAACCCATTGCGAAGAAGGGCGCACGCGTCACAAGCCATATCGCGCTTCCCGGGCGATTCCTGGTGTTTATGCCGACGGTGAACCACGTTGGCGTGTCGCGCAAGATTTCGTCGGATGAAGAGCGCCAGAGGCTGAAGAGGATCCTGATCAGCGAAAAGGGCGATGCGACGGGCGGTTTTATTGTCCGCACGGCAGCCGATGGAGCGAGTGAGGACGAGTTGCGAGCCGACCTGCGGTTCCTGATCAGTCTGTGGAATGACATCAAGCAGCGCGAGGAAGGCAGCAAGGCTCCGGCGCTTATTTATCACGATTTGAATCTGGTGGAGCGCATCCTGCGCGATCAGGTGAGCGACAATTTCTCGACCATCTGGGTTGACAGCGAGACGGAGTACGAGCGGATTGTGCGCTTCCTTAATCGCTTCCAACCATCGCTGGTTCGTCGTGTGAAGCTCTACACGAAGGAGACGCCGCTCTTCGAGCAGTTTGGCATTCAGGACGAGATCACCAAGGCGCTCAAGTCGAAGGTGTGGCTCAAGTCGGGCGGGTCGATTGTCATCAACCAGACCGAGGCGTTGGTGGCGATCGATATCAACACCGGCAAGTACGTGGGCAAGACGGCGCGGCTTGAGGACACGATTCTGAAGACGAACCTCGATGCCATTCCTGAGATCGTGCGGCAGATTCGCCTGCGCGACCTCGGCGGCATTATCGTCATCGACTTTATCGATATGGACGAGCGCCGCAATCGCCACAAGGTGATGGCCGCGCTGGAAGAGGCGTTGAAGGCGGATCGCGCCCCGTCAAAGGTGCTGCAGTTCAATGACTTTGGACTTGTCGCCATTACCCGCAAGCGCGTGAAGCAGTCGCTGGAGCGGACGCTAAGCGTTCCATGCCCCGTTTGCTCAGCGACGGGAATGGTGAAGAGTCCGACAACGGTCGCGAACGAAATCTACATCGAGCTGCGCAAGATGCAGAGGCACCTCGAACGCGGCGACGTGATGCTACGGGTGAATCCGGAGGTGGTGAAGGCGCTGAAAGCCAACAATGCGCGCTGGTTGAACGACCTTGAGGAGATTTCCGGCAAGACGATTATCGTGAAGAGCGATCCTGCGCTTCACCCCGAGCAGTTCGACATTCACTAGGTCTGGCTGTCCAGGCTCAAACAAAAAGCTCCTCCCGGTGGGAAAAGCTTTTTGTTGCTGCGGACAAGCCCTGAACATCGTCCCTCAGCGGCTAAAGCCGCACTCATTTCAGGCAACTCAACGGACGGGCTGAAGCCCGTCCCCTTCGAGACCCATTTCAACAAGCACTGAGCCGTGCCCCTTTAAAGCCGTAGGCTATTCATCAGCCTGGCTAAAAGCTCTTCCCGGTGGGGAAGAGCTTTTAGTTTCTGATTGCGATTCCATATCTCAGAAGTTGAAGTGCATTGACGCGAAGATACGGCGGCTGGCTGAGCCGGAGGAAAAGATCTGTCCGGCAAGGGCGTTGGACTTGCCGAAGTTGGGAGAGCCGAGCACTCCGGTTGGGGGCGCAAGGTTGATGATGTTGAACAGGTTCATCGCTTGCAGATCGAAGGTCATGTTGAAGCGTCGGTTGACGGCTTGATGCGGACCAAAGGGACCCCCTCCGCCTCCTCCGCCATTGAGGCCGCCGGGGCCGAGGCCACCGCGACCATGCCAATGGCCACCGTCGCCTCCTCCTCCGAAGCCGCCATGCGCGACTTCGGGCCCGAATGCAAGTGACTTGCTCAGGCGCAGATTGAACGTGAACAGGTTGGGGCCGTTACCCATGTTCACAGGAACTGGCGTGTAATTAGAACCGGGATTCAGGTTGAAGTCGCCGTACTTAGTGGAGATAGTGTCGGTGTCGCCGGGTTTCGCGAAAGCGGGGCGATCATTGAAGAACGAGTCGCCGTTTTCGTCCTGGCCGAGAGTGATGTCGAACGGCTTGCCGGACTGGACGACGACGAAGGGGCTGAGAGAGAGGTTCCAGGGAGCTGAATAGTTGCCGATGAGGAACATGCGGTGGTGCACGTCAAAGCCCGCGCGTCCGTAATCGAGTTTCAAGTTTGCTGAGTCCGATGGGTTCGAGCTTGCACCGTTGGAGTCGCTGTTGGCGTAGCTGAGGGTATAGAAACCGAAGAGGGACAAGCGCGGGCTGATCCGCGCATTGAAATTGGCGATGACCTCGTTCTGCTTGTACACCGCCTCAGAGTAGTACTGATAAATGTTCGGCAGGCTGAGGTCCGCACCGGTCTGTGGCGCGTTCGCGTTGCGCGTGACGAGCTGGTGCTGGCCGAGCGAATAGACGTAGGTGACCGAAGCGGTGGAACCCTTGCTGATCTGGTGTTCTATGCTGGCCGCTGCCTGCTCGTTGATGGGTGCGTGCAGATTGGGCGCGATCTGGTAGACCGCGCCGCGGGTGCTGGTACCGCAGGTCGAAAGCTCGGCAGAAGTTATACCGGTTGGGTAATAGCAGGTGGGGTTTTCGATGACCGCTTCCGATTGTGGCGAATTGGTATTGAGGTTCAGGCGGTCCGCCTGGAGAATGTCGGTCATTTCAAAGCGGTCGTAGAAGAAGCCGTATCCGGCGCGGAGCACGGTTTTCGGCTGCTTGTTGGGGTCGCCGAGGCCGTAGGCCATGCTGAAACGAGGTGCCCAATCGCTCTTGTCGGAGATGCCGCTCTGCGATTCCCAGCGGAGACCATAGCTGAATGTGAAGTTTCTGCGGGCGCTCCAATCGTCCTGGTAATACAGGCCGACGTCGGCCATGGAGCCTATGACTTTGGGGCTGCCAAATACGAGGTTGAGCTGGCTCGGGCCGCCTCCGTTTGTATTGATCGGCTGGCCGGTGGCCTGGTTATAAATTGTGGCCGCATAGTTCTGCGCGGCGGTGGTCTGCACGCAGCCCGGCTGATTGGTGGCGCAGCGGTTACCGCCGAAGGTGAAGGTGCCGTTGAATCCCGAGTCGGATGAATTTGAATCGCGAGCGACGCGCAGACGGCCACCGACGTTGATGGCGTGTTTGCCGGCAGCGATTTCAGTCAGGTTCTGCAGCTCATAGCGCTGGGTGCGATCGGAACTGAACTGATCGGGGAAGCCGCCGAAGGTTTCGAGGCCAGAGACCTGAATCTGCGGTGTTGCGGAGGACGGTGTTTCGTTTGAGGTGTCGTCCAGGAACTGGAAGCGCGTTTCGTTGATCACCTTGTTGCTGATCACCTGGGTATCGCTGATCTGAAGGGTGTGCTCGGTGGAGCTGTCTTTGTAGGCGTGATCGGCGAGGCTAAACTGGCCCACGCCCTGGTTCTGCTCGCCGTTGTTCCAGTACTGGTAGCGAACGGTGAGGGTATTTTTTGATCCCAGCTCAAAATCGATGCGGGGGCTGATGTTGGTGCGAGTCTCCGGCGTGACCAGCGCGCCGTTAAAGTTCACTACGTTATAGTCGGCCTGGTTGTTGTAAATGCCCTTGGCGAAATCGCCGTTGACTTCGCCACCCAGACGATACGCGGTGATGATCGCGTCTTCCTGGATGCTGCGCTGCTGGCCGCTCACGAAGAATGAGGCGTGCTTGCCGAGCCGTCCGCTGAGTGAACCCCTGAACATGTAGCTGTAATAGTCGGGAATGTTTTTGTCGAAGGGGTTGCCGGTGTTGAGCTGTGAGGGATTGCCAAAGACGAAGGCTTCTCCGTGAAGCTGGTTTGTCCCCGGCTTGGTGAGAATTTCAATGCGACCGTAGCCGAGCTTGTCGTATTCGGCGGAGAAGGGATTGCGGTTGATGCGAATTTCGCGGATGGCCGACTTGGGCGGAAGCTGTCCGGCGGTGAAGCCGTCAATGTAGATTTGGCCACCGCTGGGGCCGGCACCGGGACCTGCGAGAGCTTGCAGCTCGTTCGCCAACTCATCGGGGTCGTCAGAAAGAGCATCGAGGGCCTTGCCCTTGATTACCAGGCTATTGGCGTTCTCGGTGGGTTCGACGCTGACGGTGGGATTGTCCTCATTCACGATTACCTGCTGTTTTTCGACAGCGATCTTCAGAGAGATGTTGAAGATTTTGCTCTGGCCGGCGGTGAGAGTGATGGCCTTTGACTGGGAAGGCGCAAAGGCTTTCGCGGTCGCGATCACGATGTACATTCCCGGCTTAACGTTGGGGACCGAGTAGCTGCCATTAGCGTCTGAAGTGGCGGTGGCAACAGTGTGACCGTCAGGATTGGTGAGGCTGACGGTAGCCTGGGGAATGACGGCTCCGCTGGGATCGGTAACGGTTCCGTGCAGTGTAGTGGACTGCGCGGCAGCCAGAGCGAGGGTACCAGCAAAGAGTGCAATGCAAAGCAAAAGCTGACGGCGAAGAAATTTCACGGTGCTCCCGAGTCATGTGGCGCTAGCCCATCGACGGCGGCTGCGTGTTCTGGTTGTGTCCGTGCGGTTGGCGCGGACGCTTCTTCAATTCCCTTGACTGGCAAAGAAGGCTACTGCGATGTCTGGTCTCCCCCGCCTTGCGATCCGCCGCCATTTCCGCCGAGGCTCCAAGAGGCGGAGAACATGCTTTGGCTGGCCGAGGGCGAGGCGGTGAGGATGGGTTCTACTCCGGCCAGCAGCGTGATTGCTGTCGCGGAGTCAGGAGTTCCTTCTGTAGCGACGATCATTACGGCGTCGCCCTTATGGAGTTGAGATAGTTGCAGGACGGGCGTTTGTTTCAACACCTGCGAGAGATCTTCGCCCTCATGCGGTGAGCCCGCGCCGGCCCCAGCACCGCTTTGGCGCCATGCGGCGTGCTGTTGCGAAGCTGCGACGGTATGTTGCGATTGCTCTCCACCGCCATGTTTGAAGCGGGCTGCGAGAGCCTGCGCCATGGTTTCAGGCAGCTTGTGCATGCGCGAGTCGGGCGTGACGTGAATGACGACGCGCTTCTTTGTTGCGAGGTCTTTTATGGTGAGCGCGTTGGCCGCGTCGTCAGTCGAGACGACCACGCCGGCGATGTTGCGGAAGCTGCCGGCGACGATAGTGTCAGCAGTGATCGTGCCGTCCGCACCGCGGTCGCCCTTGGCGCGAAGCTGGTCGCCGGGATGAATGTCGGCGAGCGTCGAGGGTCGGGCGTCTGCGAACTTGATGGAGTCCGCGCTGTAACGGCGCACCAGAGTTTGCGGGGTGCTGTGGATGGTGACGGTGCGCGGGCCGGAGGCGACTGTCAGGGTTCCCGTTGCGGGATCAATTGTCTTTACCAGGCCGCCAATGCCGCGCTTCTGCCAGTCTGCTTCCTCGGCCTGCTGATGCTGGGCGAGGGCTGCCTGCTTCATACAGATGACGGTAGTCGCGGCGAGCGCGGAGCCTTCAGCACCCGGCTTCAACGCGGCCAGCACGCGGTCGCCCACGGAGATGCCGCTGATCTGGATGGGTGTGGCTCCGGCGAGGGTCTTGGCTCCGGGTTGAGTTTCGAGAACTCGGGCGTCGCTGTTCACTGTGAAAGTTACGGGCGCGCCTGTGTCAGGTTTGACAGTCAGCGACGAGCCGTTGATAGCGATGACCGAACCGACAACGCGTGACGGTGTCGCCTGCGTTTGCGGCTGGGCAAGGGCGCGCGGCACCGGCGTGAGTGCGCCCATGCCAGCGAGGGCCAAAAACAGGGGGAAGGCGGTGAATCGCATGCGTATCGTGCTCCACGCTATTTGAATCAGGTCTCCGAGGAGTGTCGCCCCCGGGTGGAATGAAGTTCCTGATTGAAAAGACGGAATTTAGTTCGAAAGGATGCAGTTCAGGGGCGGGAGATTAATTTTTCCTGTGGAAAGGCGAAGGCGACCCCGGCGGCGGAGTGAAAGCGCTTGCACCGCAATGGAGCGTTTGAGCAGGATATGATGCTGAGAAAGCCGCGAAAAACAAGAGAACCAGGACAATCATGGCACTCGGAACCAGCAACAGATCCAGTGAGGTAAGCGTCGCATCGGGCGGCGGCAGAAGTTATCGCAGTGCATTCGCGATGGTCACTACGTTGTTCTTCATATGGGGCTTCCTTACCTCGCTGAACGACATTCTGATCCCGCACCTCAAATCCATTTTTGACCTCAATTATGCTGAGGTTCTCCTCATCCAGTTCGTTTTTTTCGTAGCCTATGCAGTCTTTGGATATCCTTCGGGAAAGATCGTTGAACATATCGGCTACAAGCGAATGATGGTTGCCGGTCTGCTCATCATGGCCATGGGCGCGATTCTGTTTATCCCCGCCGCGGATCTGCCGTCCTTTCCCCTCTTCCTCCTTGCGCTCATCTTTCTCGGTGCGGGAATGGCGTCGCTCCAGGTCGCCGCAAATCCTTATGTGACGGTGCTGGGACCGGCGGAAACGGCTTCAACTCGCCTCAACCTCTCGCAGGCATTTAATTCTCTTGGGACGACGATCGGGCCTCCGCTTGGCGGCTTCCTCATTCTTAAAGGTGCGGAAAAGCTCGTCGAGAACGTTCACACGCTCGCGCCGAGCGCGTTGCATACCTATCGCGTCCAGCAAGCGGCAACCGTGAAGGTCCCATACCTGATCTTTACGCTGGTTCTAATCCTGCTTGCGCTGGCAATTGGTTTTTACAAGTTTCCGCGTATCGAGGGCGCGACAAAGGAGCATGAGGCGAAGGGTGAAAAGCACACCAGCATCTGGCACTATCGGCATGTCACGTTGGGTGCTATCGGAATTTTCTTATATGTTGGCGCAGAGGTTGCGGTCGGAAGCTTCCTAATCAATTACTTCGGCCTGAAGAACATCGCCGGGCTCACAGCAGAGGTAGCGTCATTCTTTCTCCCCGTTTATTGGGGCGGCTTGATGATTGGTCGCTTTATAGGCTCGGCCTTGTTGAAGAAAATGCGAACCGGACTTTTGGTAACCGTGTGTGCGTTTGTAGCGATGGCTTTGGTGATCATAAGCATGAGCACCACCTTTACTTCGGGCATTGTCACAACTCTGCCTGTGCACTTTCTTGGCTGGCACGGAACTTTCCTGATTCCGCATTCGTGGCCTATGTGGAGCATTCTGTTGGTCGGGCTCTTCAATTCCATAATGTTCCCAAGCATTTTTACGCTGGGCGTCGCGGAAATGGGACCACTGACGGGCGAAGCCTCCGGCCTGCTGGTAACAGCAATTGTTGGCGGGGCGGTGATCCCCGAATTGCAAGGTGTTCTGGCCGACCACATCGGCCTGCATCATGCATTCTTCCTCCCGGTTCTGTGCTATGTATTCATTGCTTACTACGGATGGAGAGGCGCGCGGATCATTTTGCCCACCACCTAGCCTTTGAGCCAATAGGGCGTTAGAGTTCCCGGCTACAATAGACGGTTCATTTCGAACTGCCTATGACCAACCTCGAACTCAACGGCCAGCCACTCTCGATCAATGACATTGTTGATGTTGCTGTGCGCAACCGCTCGGTTTCCATTTCACGCGCCGCTCATCCGAAAATGGAAGCTTCGCGCGCCGTGGTCGAGTCGCTGCTCGCCCGCGGCGAGACGGCTTACGGCATCAACACCGGGTTCGGCAAGCTGAGCGATGTTCGCATTTCGCCGGATGAGTTGGAAATGCTGCAGCAGAACCTGGTGCGTAGCCACTCCTGCGGCATTGGCGAGCCCCTGCCTGAAGACGAGGTCCGGGCGATGCTGCTGCTGCGCGCCAACGTTCTGGCCAAAGGGCTGAGCGGTGCGCGTCCTGTAGTGGCGGAAACGCTGGTAGCCATGCTGAATGCGCGCGTGCATCCGGTGGTTCCGGCGCGGGGATCGGTGGGGGCGAGCGGCGACCTGGCTCCGCTGGCGCATCTGGCATTGGCACTGATCGGAGAGGGTGAAGTGCTCCATCAGGGTGCGCGAGTTCCTGCCGCGACTGCACTGTCAAACGCCGGAATTTCGCCGCTGCGGCTCGCAGCAAAAGAAGGACTGGCGTTGCTGAACGGGACGCAGGCCATGGCTGGGGTGGGCGCGCTGGCGCTGGCGCGCGCGCTGCGAGTGGTGGAGCTTTTTGATCTTGCCGGTGCGATGTCACTGGAGGCGTTGCGGGGCACTCCGGTGGCGTTTGACGCGAGGATCCATGAGGCGCGGCCTCATAAGGGGCAGGTGGTGGCGGCGGAGCATCTGCGACGGCTGCTGGAAGAGAGCGAGATTCGCGAGTCGCATCGGCATAATGATCCGCGGGTGCAGGATGCGTATTGCCTGCGGTGCATGCCGCAGGTGCACGGCGCGGCGCGGGGAGCACTGGAGCACGTGCGCGGAGTGATTGAGGTGGAGTCGGGATCGGCGACCGACAATCCGCTGATCTTTGGTGAAAGCGGGGCAGAAGGCGGGCCGGAGGTCGAGGAGATCGTCTCGGGTGGTAACTTCCATGGAGCGCCGCTGGCGTTGGCTTTGGATTATGCGGCGATCGCGATGACGGATCTAATGAGCATCAGCGAGAGGCGCATCGATCGCCTCATAAATCCTGATATCAATGAGGGCCTGCCTGCATTTCTTTCGCCGCATGCGGGCGTGTCGTCGGGAATGATGATTGCGCATGTGGCGGCGGCAGCGCTGCTGAATGAGGCAAAGGTGCTGGCGCATCCGGCGAGCGTGGATTCGGTGCCGACTTCAGGCGGTAAGGAAGACCATGTCTCGATGGGCATGACGTCGGCTCTTAAGCTGCGGCAGGTGGTGGAGAACGCTGAGCATGCGCTGTCGATTGAACTGATCGCTGCGGCCCAGGGGCTGGATTACAGGCTTCCTCTAAAGCCAGCGAAAGAAGTGGGGCGAGCAGCGGCGGCGGTTCGAAAGATTGTTGCGCCGCTCACGGCGGACCGGGCGCTGGCAGGGGACATCACGCGACTGGCCGTGGAGATTCGAGCAGGGAAGTTCGACGAGTGGCGGGAGGACTCCGCGTCCAGCGACACGCGCCTTCGGCGCCATTCACAGTCCTACGGTTCTACCGGCTCGACGTAGAACATTTCATTCGTCCGGCGGAAGCCGTTGCTCTCGTACAGCTGGCGTCCGGCTTCGGTGGAGTGCAGAGCTACGACGCGGATTTTTCGGCGGCGAGCTTCGGCAAGCGCGTATTCGATTAACTGGCTGGCGAGGTGCTGGCGGCGGTATTCCGGTTCCACATAGACATTGAGTAAATAGCCGCGCTGGGTTGAGCGGGGATCGAGCGGATGTGGCGCCCAGTCGAGCAGCATAAGGCCCGCCCCGGCGACCACTTTGTCTCCATCGCTGGTGAGCCAGCCCATGTATTTGCCGTCCTCAAGTGCTTTGGCGACCCACGGCTCGAAGTTGCGGGCCATGATGTCGAGAACCTGGTTGTCGGCTCGTCCGGCATCCACGAACATACGACGCCGGTGATGAGTGATGAGCCTGGCGTCTGCGGGAGTTGCCGTCCTTGTTTCCAACATGTTGAGAAGTATAGCGTAGAGTCGGATGGCGGATAGTCTTGCACTCAATCGCACGATGCTGCGTCCGGGCATGCGGGTGGCGGTGGCGGTCTCCGGCGGCGCGGATTCGGTGGCGCTGCTGCGGGCGTTGATCGATGCCGCTCCGGAGATTGGACTGGTGCTGTCGGTGGCGCATGTCCATCATGGGATTCGAGGTGCGGAAGCAGATGGCGACGCTGAGTTTGTGGCATCGCTGGCCGCGGAGCGTGGGCTGGTTTTTCATCGGAAGGACGTGGATGCGCCGAGGGCGGCGAGGGAAAATCGGGAGACATTGGAAGAGGCTGCCAGACGGCTGCGTTACGAGTGGTTCAGGGAACTGCTGGAATCTGGCGTGGCAGATGCAGTAGCGACGGCCCATACTTTGGACGATCAGGCCGAAACGGTGCTGCACAAGCTGCTGCGGGGCGCCTGGACGGAGGGTCTTGGAGGGATTTTCCCGGTTGTGGTTGTGCGCCCTAAAGGTATGATTCTGCGGCCTTTTCTGGATGTAAGGCGAGAGGAAATCGAGGCCTGGCTGTCCAAAATAGAGCAGACGTTTAAAGAAGATTCCACGAATGCCGATGTGACGTATACGCGGAACCGGCTTCGTCGCGAACTGATTCCTGCCCTGGCAGCGTTCAATCCCCAGATCCGTTGGCACCTGGCCAACCTGGCAACGCTGGCGCGGGATGAAGACGCTTACTGGCAAGGGGAACTGGTGCGGATCCTGCCGCAACTCCTTTTGCCGGGCAGGCCGGTGCGTGGAGGCGGACGGGCAGCATCCGTAGACCCCAAGGAGGCCAGCGTCGGGCTGGAACTTGAGCGGCTGCCCGTATCGCCGGCTTTGCGCCGACGCATCCTGCGCGCCGCTGCCCGGGAACTGGGTGTTTCCCTCAATTTTGAACAGACGGATCGTCTCCTGGCCATGTGTGGTCCAAACGCCTCAAAAAGGCAGACGCTTACGGCGTCGCTACGGGCGGAGCGGTCACCCAGAGAGTTAAGGCTAATTCTGAAAAAGGATTGAGGCGGGGCGCGACCTTGTAGGAGTAGAATGAATCCTAATATACAGCTGCCTTAGACGGCCGGAAGTTCGTACTTTGAGAAGTCTGGCGACTTCGACCGGTCTTTGGCGTCTAATCCGGTAAGCGGATTGCAAGCAGCGAGTGAGTTTCGCACAACGGTAGCCGTTCTCGCTGCTTTTGCCGTGTTTTATCGGCGTTAGAGAAAAGAGGGGTTTTTCTTCGTGAATTCCACCGTCAAACAGATCATTTTCTGGGTGTTTATCTTCGCCTGCCTCATTGTGCTCTGGAGGGTCTTCCAGACCGGTACGGGCAGCGGGAAGGAGAAGCAGATCTCGTTTTCGGAATTTATGCAGGATGCCCAGCAGGGGCAAATCACCAACGTTACCATCAGCGGAACAGAGGCCCATGGCGGTCTGAAGTCAGAAAAACAGGGTTTCACGACCAACATCCCTGAAAACTACCCTCAGCTCTACGACATTCTCGACAAGAACAACGTCAAGGTTACGATCAAGCCCAACCAGAGCAGCGCGTGGTGGAGCATTCTCATCAACGTGGCTCCACTGCTGATTCTGGTGGCGTTGTGGTTCTTTATGATTCGGCAGATGCAGAGCGGCGGCAACAAGGCTCTGTCGTTCGGGAAGAGCCGAGCCCGATTGCTCTCAATGCAGCAGAAGAAGATCACCTTCAAGGACGTGGCCGGGGTGGATGAGGCCAAGGAAGAGCTGCGGGAGATTATTGAATTTTTGCGCGAGGCGCAGAAGTTCCAGAAGCTGGGAGGGCGCATACCGAAGGGCGTGCTGCTGGTTGGGCCTCCGGGAACCGGCAAAACCCTGCTGGCTCGCGCTGTTGCGGGCGAGGCGAATGTGCCGTTCTTCTCAATTTCCGGCTCGGACTTTGTGGAGATGTTCGTAGGCGTGGGTGCAAGCCGCGTGCGTGACCTGTTTGAGCAGGGCAAGAAGAACGCTCCCTGCATCATTTTCATCGACGAAATCGACGCTGTTGGCCGGCACCGCGGAGCGGGTTTGGGCGGCGGACACGACGAGCGCGAGCAGACCCTGAACCAATTGCTGGTAGAGATGGACGGTTTCGAGTCGAATGATGGCGTGATTCTGGTCGCCGCGACGAACCGGCCTGACGTGCTTGACCCGGCGCTGCTGCGTCCCGGCCGTTTTGACCGTCGCGTGATCGTGGGCCGGCCCGACGTGCGCGGACGCGAAGAGGTTCTGCGGGTTCACGCGAAGAAGGTTCCGTTGTCTGAAGATGTTGACCTGCGGGTGATGGCTCGCGGGACACCTGGCTTCTCCGGCGCAGATCTGGCGAACATGGTGAATGAGGCGGCGCTGAACGCGGCGCGCCAGAACCGCAAGGCCGTGGCCATGATCGATTTTGAGCAGGCCAAGGACAAGGTGCTGATGGGCGCTGAGCGCAAGTCCATGCTGCTGACCGACGAGGAGAAGCGCGTGACGGCCTACCATGAGGCGGGACACGCTGTTGTGGCGGCGCTGCGCAGTCATGCCGATCCTCTGCACAAGGTCACGATTATTCCGCGCGGTATGGCGCTGGGTGTGACGATGCAATTGCCGGAAGACGACAAGCACACCGTCACGAAGGATTACCTTGAGACGCAGCTCGCCATCCTTATGGGTGGCCGAATTGCTGAGGAGATATTCCTGAAGCAGCTCACCACCGGAGCAGGCAACGACATTGAGCGCGCCACAGAAATGGCACGCAAAATGGTCTGTGAATACGGCATGAGCCGCCTGGGGCCGCTTACCTTCGGGAAGAAGGAAGAGCAGATCTTCCTGGGCCGCGAAATTGCGCAACACCGTGACTTCTCAGAGGAAACGGCGCGGCAGATCGACGGCGAGGTGCGGGCGCTGGTGGACGAGGCGTACAGGTCGGCTTACGAGATACTCGACACTCACCAGGAGCTGATGCATCGCATGTCTGCAGCCTTGCTTGAGCGCGAGACGATTGATGCGAACGACATCCGGTTGCTGATGGAGGGCAAGGACCTGCCTCCATTCAACAAGCCGCCTAGCGCGACGGCCTCGGACGTGCAGCAGGTGTTGAAGCCTGAACCGGGGCGGAATTCGGGATTGCCCGAGGGCAGCCCCTCGCCAGCCTAACAAGAATGGGACAGGAATTTACGGACCCGCTGGGAATTTCCAGCGGGTTTGTTTTTTTGATGATCGAATACCGAAGCGTTCGCCGGAAAATTGTGTCTGAAGAAGTGAGGTAAGAAAAAGGATGCGTTTTTCAGGATTTGTATTACCGCTTGCGATGCTTTTGTCTGCCGGAGTGGCGGGAGCGCAGGTAACGCTACCGACGGGCACGTCGCGCTTTTCCGTTGTGCAGGGCGAGAAGACAGTGGGGTCGACTGAATGCACCGTTACGGCTGCCGGTTCGGGCTACAACGTGACTTCGCAGGGCGAAGTGCGGCTCTCAAAGCTGAACTATAGCTTTAATGACACGCAGATGATGGACCGCGCGCTGAATCTGGTGAGCGACCAGATTACGGGCTCAGTGAATGGGAAGCCGGTCACGTTTGCGGTGAAGGCGGACCCGAGCGGGAGGCAGTTCAACATCACGGTGACGGCAGAAGGGAAATCGAACCAAAACACCGTTGATAGGCACCAACACCTGGCTCTGTTGCCCGACTTGGATGCTGCGGGATATATCCTGCTGCATCGCGTGGGATTGGAGAACCCGCAGATATCGTGGGCGCTGATTCCCAAGCAGAATGGGCTGTTGGTTCCAACAACGTACGCGCGTGACGCAAATGTACGCGGGCGATACGAAGGCCACGAGATCGATGTGCAGCACACAACCGTTACGGTGAGCGCGCAAAACTCGATTGCGGTTGAGCTGTTTTACGCGCAGGATGGGCGGCTGCTGGAGGCAGATTTGCCGGAGCAGAATTTTTATGTGATCCGCGACGGCTTCCATCTCGTCAACCGGCCCAAGTTCGCACCGCCGAGGAGCCCGGAGCAGAATCCCGGACAGAGCCCGGGGCAGAATGCTCGTCCTGAATACTCGACGCCTCAGGGTGGGCCTCCGCCGCAGATGCAGCAGCAATAGGACTGGCCGTCCGGGCGACTGCTTCGCGTGGCCACTCTCGTCGGTCGTGGATTACTTCTGTTTCAAGCTCGGTTCGCATGCGAGACCGCTCCGCTCCCCTTACAATAAGGCGAGCATACTCCAGCGAAGGAACACGGGTGTCGGACTCCTCTTCTGTTCTACAAAAGCGCGTGCTGAGCGGCATGCGCCCCACAGGCAAGCTGCACCTTGGCAATTACATGGGCGCGCTCTATAACTGGGTGCGCCTGCAGCGCGAATACGAGTGCTACTTTTTCATCGCCGATTGGCACGCGCTCACGACGGATTATGCGGACCCCTCGGCTGTTCGCGAGAATACGCGTGAAGTCGCACTCGACTGGCTCGGCGCGGGGCTTGATCCTGAGGAGTGCGTGATTTTTGTGCAGAGTAAGGTGAAGCAGCACGCGGAGCTGCACCTGCTGTTCTCAATGATTACTCCTCTGGGGTGGCTGGAGCGCGTACCTACATACAAGGAACAGCAGGAGAATCTCACCGGGCGCGACCTGAGCACCTATGGCTTTCTCGGCTACCCGCTGTTGCAGTCGGCAGACATCCTCATCTACCAAGCCGATTTTGTTCCTGTTGGCCAGGACCAGGTAGCGCATGTGGAACTGACGCGCGAGGTGGCGCGGCGGTTCAACCAGTTTTATAAGAGCGGGGTGTGTCCCGATCGGCCCATCCTGCCTGAGCCGCAGGTTTTGCTCACGCCTTCGCCCAAGCTGCCGGGAACGGACGGCCGAAAAATGTCGAAGAGCTACGGCAACACCATTTTGCTGACAGATCCGGAGCAGGTGATCCGGCAGAAGCTGAAGCCGATGGTGACGGATCCGGCGCGGGTGCGGCGGACCGATCCGGGGAATCCAGAAGTGTGTCCGGTTGGCGATTTGCATAAGGTCTTCTCCAGTGCGGAGGTTCAGCAGAAGGTGTGGGAAGGCTGCACGACGGCCGGCATTGGCTGCATTGAATGCAAAAGCTGGGTC
>DASZAG010000001.1:0-7263 GCA_035945555.1 Acidobacteriaceae bacterium | reverse complement strand
CGGCATCTCCAACCAACTGCAGTGGCTCGTATATCAGGGAGCAATGCTCGTCGGAGCCAGCGTTGCCGGCCCCCAGGCCGCCGGCGGAGTCCGCGCCACGCAGAATGTCATCGGCCCGGTCAACATTGCCTTCCAGGCCATGGAGAACATCGTCCCCCTCCGTGCCGGCGAGGAGATGCACCGCAACGGCATTCAAGGAGCGGCGCGCTTTCTCTTCCGCTTCGGTGCTGTCGGCTTCGTCGGCCTTCTGCTTCTGTTCTCAGCCGCATCGCTGCTCTCCGCCCGATTCCTCGCTTTCTTCTACGGGCACCCGTTGCGCGTCTATGCCGGCGTTCTGAATTTGCAGATGCTCTACTTTCTTCTCGCATGGCCAGTCCGCCAGCTCAACTTCCTCTTTCGAACCGTCGAAAACACACGACCCATTCTCATCGCTTCAGTCGTCGCAGCGGTCATCAGCATGTCGCTGGTCTACTCCACGGTCCGCGCCTATGGCGCGCTCGGCATCGTAATGGCTGCCGTCGCCGGTCAGGTCGGTAATCTCACCTATCTCGCCATCGCGTGGAAACGCATTTCCTCCGCGCCTGACCGGAAAATCGTCCGCAACACCGCCGAGATGAAACCCTAACGCAATTTCTGAGTGGCAAAACCCGGTGTCATCCTGAGCGGGTGAGAAAACTGTCAGAAACTTTTGATTCTGCATGAGCTAAAACAGCTAGTTTTGGCTGTGTAGGAATTGTGCAGGACATTTGTGCAGAATACAGTCTGAATGACAGTTTTCTCACGCCGGAAGTGGGTTCGGGAGAAACCCGCAGGGTGTCTCCCGCGCCGCTGAAAATGGCAGACGGGAGCTTTCGCGTCCCGTCTGTCCGGTTTTCTGTGTCGTCCGATTGTTACATGATCGCAGGCATGATTTTTATGCTGCGACTTCCTCCAGTTCCTCGTTCGTTACCTCGTCCGCAACGGGCGGCTCCAGCGTGGCAAGGATGACGCTGGCGGTCTGCTGGATGACTTCGAGCGATTCGGCCAGTAAGGATGCGTTCCCGTGATACAGGTGGATGTAATCAGCGGACGCCGAACCCGTCATCAGTCCAACAGACTTTCCGACAACGAACGCAACAGCTTCGGCCTCTGTCTCACGCACGGTCTTGGTGGTTGCCGTCCGGCGTTCGGCCTTGTGTAAAAGTTCATGCGCCGTCTCATGTACGAGCGTTGAAAACTCCTCGGCCTTCGTCTGTCCGCTCAGGATGGCAATGCGTCCGCCGTAGCTCATGCCGAGTGCGCCTTTGAGGTCGTCGCTATACACAAGCTGAATCCCACGCGAACGCACAAACGCGGCCAACCGTTCCAAGTTCTCTCCGGGGTTGCCGGATACCTCGCGCATCTCCGGCAGGTCTACGCCGTCGGTCTGCGACACATCTTATCTCGTGATTTGCGGCCGAGATTGTACACGCTCGATGTGACGCGCGGAACGATATACACCTCGGATAGCAGCCAAGGAAAATGGCTGTTATGTCGATTTATCGTGCCCTGAGAGGGACCGAAGAGTTTAGTGCCTCGTTCCGCGTTTGTGGTGCGCGAGGTATGAGCGTTGGATCATGCGATCAGTTCCTGACTGAGCTGAGCCAACGCGATTGTTCTGCCTACACCCAGCGTGCTTACGCCATCGGACTTGCGCATTTCTTTAGTTGGTTGCATCACGCTGGAGGAGATCCTGAACGTGTGACGCAACAGATCGTCGGCAGCTACATTGCCGAGTTCGCACGCGGCGGCAAGCAGGGCGCCGTCGCTTCGAGTCGTGCACAGAAGACACGACAGCCACGGACGATCAACCATCGCATCAGCGTTCTTTCATCGTATTTCGAGTACTGCATTCGCTGTGATACGGAAGATGGACGAGGACCATGGAACGGCCGCGTCAACCCGGCTTCCGGGAACCCATTGGCTGAAGTGCCGCGTCACGGCATGATTGGGCGCGATCTACCGCAACACAGACCACACCGCGATGGATTTCGGCGACGAGTCCCACATACTCTTCCCCGTCGCCTTGATCCATCGGAGATTCAGAAGCTCATCGAAACGGCATCGTCCTGGCGCGACAAGGCGATCTTGACGTTGCTGAGTCGCGCCGGCCAACGCATTGGTGACTGGAGCACACTCGCCGGTCGGCATGGCGTTTTAGGCATGACCTTGGATGACATCGATCGAAGGCGGCGCACGATCACAGTGCGCTTGAAGGGCGCGCGCGATGAGCACCGCGTGCCCATCAGCGATGACTTCTGGCCCCTGCTGGACAAGTATCTGAGTGCGGAACGTCGCGCTGCTTCGGACGTCGGGGCTCTCTGGGTTGCGGCGCGCAAGGGCCAAGGCAAGCCTCTCGGTTACGCAACATTTGAGTCTTCACTCCGCTACATTGCCCGGAAAGCGGGCGTGAGTGTTCATCCTCATCTTTTCCGTCACACATTGGCTCAGGGGGTTCTCGACACAACCGGCAACATCAAGGTTGCACAGGAGATTCTCGGGCATGCTCACCTCAGCACAACGGCTGATCTCTACATGCGCGTCGATCAGCACGCGATAGTTACCGCCTTGGCTGCTGTGAAGACGGGTGCCGAGCGAAGTGCGACGCAACGAACCTGGCTCTCTAGTAAAGAGGCACAGTATGCGTTCCGCTACGACGATCAGACCATCGCGGAACTGGAACGCACGATCGAACAGGCCTCCGGACTCGAACCTGCCGAGGAAGAGTCGTAATGCGAGCGAGAACCGCTGCGGCCCATTCAGGTCGCGCAAGTCGCAGAGACCTGTGCGGCCTTCTCACCAACCGTGTTGTTGATATATTCCGCTGCACGCTGGGCATGAGCCGCAGCTGTGAAGACGGCGCGGTTGTCCTGGGCGAGCACCTCCAACCAGGTTGCGATGTAGGATGCATGATCTTCGCGAGGCTCGAGCGAGATCTCGAGGTCCGCACACAGGAACGCAGCTCCAAGCTCAGCAACCAGTTCCTCGATGGCATAGCCGTCGCTGCCGAAGCGATGTCCGCCGAAATCGCGGTTAAGTCTATTCGCGCTGCCGGTCCAGTGCGTGCATTCGTGCGCGAGCGTCGCATAGTAGCTATCTGCATCCTGGAAGCTGACGAACGGTGGCATCTGGATGATGTCGTTGGTGACGCTGTAGTACGCGCGATTCCCGCCGTGGCCGATGGTCGCACCAAGCGCTGCGAAGAACTGCTCTGCATGCTCGATGCGGGCGACAGGATCAAGCTGCGGGGCTGCCTTCGCATAGTAGACTGCCGGCAACCCATCGATCTGTTCGACGTTGAATACGGTGTAACCTTTGAGGAACGGGATCTCGCGCTCGACCTCATCGCCGGTCTTTTCATCGGTCTCTTTGCGAGTAAACGAATCAGCATAGACAACCAGCGATCCCTTCTCCGCTTTACGGATGTGTCCGTCGAGTTCGGTGGCCTGCTTGAAGGTCATCCAGATCGGAGCTGCGAAGTTCTGTGCCATGGCGCTGGCCCACAGAGACAGCACATTGATCCCGCTGTAGGGCTTTCCGTTGTGGCGAAGAGGGCGCGTGATTCGCCCAGCTGCATGTTCGGCGTTCCATGGCTTGACCCACGGTCTGACGCCGCGCTCCAGATGGCTGACGATCTGGTTCGTGATTCGAGTGTAGATGTCCTGCTTTTCGACCCTCTGCATGACTTTTCTCCTTTACGAGCGGGAGAACAACCTCATCCCCTCGTAGCGGAGCTGTTCTGCAGAGGACGCCCGAGCCGTCATAGGGCAGCCGTTCTTTGGCTGGCGAGAGCTTCACCCTTGACGGCGGGAAGGGGCGCCTCTGCTAGCGGTTGTCGCGGAGGGGATGAGGTTAAAACGCGAAGAGGAAAAGGAGATCAGAGAGAAGCATGAACATCTTTGAAGAAGCAACCAAGTTAGCCAACCGGCGCTACAACCGTGCTAAGTTGCTTTCGACAACCGGCGAGCTGATCGCTCGATTCCGCCTGCCCCACGAAGATAGGTCCAAGATGCAGGGAGCGTGTAGACACTTGGCTCATGCCCTGGATCGCTCGGGCGGATCAACGCTGCAGCAACGATGGAACGATTTTGAGAAGAAGATTTGGACGAAGTGGAAGGCCGGCATCGGCCAGCCATGTATTCTCTGGACCTGGGGCGCGCGGGTACTAGTTCCCACGCGCATGATCGTTCCGTCGATTGAGTGGCTGCATGATGTACGCGTGAACCAGTGGGTTGTGCGCTTGCCGGAAGATCATCCACTCGTCGAGCAGCATCGCATGCTCCTAGAGGCCATCGCGGGTATCACCTGGACGGGAGTGAGGAACCGTCATGAAGCCGTCTGTAACGGCCTTCGACTTCTCCTTGTGCGTGGCTACGACAGCCTGCGACAGATTCAGGAAGAGGACATGAAGGTGTTTCATCTTCGCTGGTCGAAGGGCACCGACACACTGGACGCAGCCCTCTGCTCACTCGGGATTTTCCGGCGAACTCCCCGGCGAGGCGCTACGCGCTACAGCCGCGGGCGACGGCTGGCTGCCTTTGAGCTGGCACAGATCGCAGGCGTGCCACCTCGTTTCCACCCACTCATGACCCTATATTTGGAAACGTACGAAACGCGTGTCAGCGATGTCTACCGCACCCTGCGGCATAAATCCATTGCGCTCGCTCACTTCTGGCGCTTTATCCAAGACGAGCATCCCGAGGTGGAGAACAGCTCTCAGATTCTCCCGCGTCACGTGCGTGACTATATTCCCTTCGCCCTGGCGCGTGCCCGCGCTGTTCAGCGCGGTCCTAAGACAGGAGAGGAAGTGCGTCCAACGGCATATAGCTGGCTGGTCGAACTGCGAACCTTCTTTTCCGACATCTGCGCATGGGCAACTGAACCCGATTCACCCTTTGTACCTTTTGCGCCGCGCACCGTTCCTGTCACTCGACACACGCTGCTTGGCCACGGCTTCGAAAAGGCGCGTCAGCGTACACGTGCCCGTCTGACCGCAACCGTTCTCGATCTCGAACGCGAGATGCCCAAGATTCGCGCTTTCGGCCTGCAACGATGGAAGGCTGCTTTGGTCGCTCCTAAGATCAGCACCTTACGCGGCTATCCATGGTCCGACGAGGTCGATAGTTTCTGGGATTGGGCACTCCTCGAACTGCTTGTTCAGAGCGGCCTGCGCATCGAAGAAGCCAGCGAGCTGACAACCCTCGACATTCTAAAGCGCTCGCTAGCAGATGGACGCATCTACTATCTGCTTCACATCAAGCCATCGAAGTTCGATCGCGCGCGTGTCATTCCCATTGGCGATGGGCTTGGTCGAGTACTGGCTGAGATCATCCGCCATGTGAAGCGCTTCTACAACAGCACTGCAGTTCCGATCTGTGATCACTGGGACCTGCACGAAAAGCGACCCCGCCCACCGGCGCCCTATCTTCTCCAAGGAATGCGTCATCCCAGCACCACCGGCATTACGACGATTCGCGGTCGCATTCGTGAACTATCGATCCGTGCCGGCGCCCAGCGCTCCGATGGCTCACCGCTGGTGTTGCTACCACACGACTGTCGGCGCGTGTTTGCCTCAGAACACCTGAACAACAATACCCCGGTTCACATTATCCAGGCGCTTCTCGGCCATGCGTCGCCGGATACAGTGATGATCTACGCCAAGCTTTACCCTTCGCGACTGATCGAAGAGTATCGAAAGACCGTCCGCGGTCTCTACAACGCCCACTATGGCGAAGATAGTCTGAAGAATCCAACGGCAGAAGAGTGGGCTGCTTTTGCCGCTAGCTGCAACTTGCGCGACATGGGAACCCATCTCTGCGCCTTGCCCACAGGGGAACACTGCCCCAGAGGTCTGATCTGCCTCGGTTGCACTCATGCACAACCCAAGAAAAGCGCCGTTCCGATCTTCAGACGGATGCTTGCCAGTCACCAACGCAGCCTGAGTGCCGCGCATGATCATAATGAGCCGGCGGGACAGATCGCGTCTCGCGAGCTGGAGATTGTCAGGATTAAAGGGGCATTGCAGAGAGCTGAGGAATTGAGTGATGATGTGGCCGCGGCGATCGAAGGAGTTCTCTGAAGTCGCTCGCTTGCAGGCTGCGGATCGCACTAAAGAAGCACTGGCGGTATTGTCCGCAGACAGCGCCGAGATTCAGTCGATATTGCATTCTTGGGGCAGAACCTTCGGATCAACCCTGGCTCGGTCGACCAGCCTGCGTTGGGTTAAATCGAATTCAAATAGCCAGGTCTGAGGCAGGCTAAAAGCAGCGGTGATTCCGCTTGCCTTCACTAGGAGTCTCTGCCTCAGTTTGTCAATGCGCACGTCTGCAGGGTAGATGTAGTCACCTGCATTTGCGGCAACTATGTCCGTTCCGTCTGACTCGTACCGCACGTCTATCCGCCCACCTGGCATTTCGGCACCCAAGATCCGGACGTTCTGGCCCAAGGAATCGGTAACAGAGCGGTCCCATACATGGGTCGGAGGAGTGATTCCCGGACCTAAGTGCGGTGAAATGCATTCTGCGCTCTCGTATTCTGTGATTATCGGTCCGTGTCGGATGACGCGGCTGCAGCCGGCAAGCAGCGCGAGACTGAACAGCCCATAAGACGCAAATCTGGTCCGCATAGAGACTTCCACTGCCGATTATTACGAATGTCTGAGCATATTTGTTCAGGGCCTCTCGTCGCCGATTCGAAGTTTCGAGTAAGCCAAATCGCCAAAACGACAGCCCTAACTCGTTAAACTTGAAATTTGGTCATTCCCGGAGACTCCTGCAGGTCGCAGATGGCACACGATTCTGGAACGGCGGCAGCATATCACCATTGCCAGCAACGGTTGCACTGGGCAGCAAAATTGAGCGATGATATGGCTGCGGCTATCGGGGGTTCCTCTGAACGGGCGCCGCGCGTCACATCGGCGCGCACAATCTCGGCCACAAATCACGAGATAATCTTTCGAAGACATAGGCCGAACGGAAGCCAACCAATACAGGCTTGTTCGGATAAGCTGGGTCACTCTTGGCGGCCTCTTCGTCAGTCTTGCGGCGAACGCCAACGATGGGGGCGAGGATGCGGATGCCTTTGGAGCCAGCTTTGACGAAGCGGCCTAACTGCTTCCATGCGAAGAATCCGGCAACGTGGGTTGCCGTAGGCATCTGCCGCGCAATCTCCAACACGTTTCCAAAGCTGTATTGGTGAAAGCGGCTCATGGCGGTTAGGTAGCTGGTGAGGGCTTCGGAGTGTCCG